>JAISUP010000020.1 GCA_031272025.1 Bacteroidales bacterium | reverse complement strand
CTATTATTATTTGTTTTTTCATGATTGTAATCCAATAATGAATGACGGTGCAAAGATAACATAAAATTTTAAAAATGCAAGTCCTCTTTTGCATTTTTTTGTCTGGACCGCCTGCCTGTCGACAGACAGGTGTTTTTCATAAGATTTTCGCCAATTTTTTTTTTTAAGACAAGATTACAAGATTAACAGCATTTCTGCATTCCAACATTCCTACATTCCTACATTTTACATTTTACATTTTACGTTCTCCATTCTTCCATTTCTATATGTCTCTACAAAAAATAATTTCATTCTCAACTACTTTATTTTTAGAGAAAAAAACACGAGGCTATCTCAAAAGCCCGTCAAATGCTAAATGATTGTATATTAATATTTAACGATTAGAAGGGGATTCCGGCTTTCGCCGGAATGACGCAGCTTTTCTACTTTTGAGACAGCCTCAATAAACCGTAGGTTTTACATATCAATAGAAAAAGAATAACCTCCCGAAAAATTCCCGTAGGAAATTCACAAATTGATTAGTTTATTTATGAACAACGCCTTAGTTACGCGCTCGCGGTTTCAGTTTTTTCTCTACCCATGCTAATATTCTCATTTGTATGGCTATGATAAGAAATAGCGCTTTTTGACCGCACAATTGGTTACTATCGACCGTTAGCACTGTAAAAGATATCAGTTTTTCTATTTCAAACTCCTTGTGCACGCCAAAAAACAGTCGAAAATACGTCGCCGCGAAGTCTGAAAACTCGTAACTTGTAACGGGCAACGATGTGTTGACAAGCAATTTTCTGAAAGTCTCCAATGCAGGTTGATTGTCAAAATTTTCATCAAGCATTATTGCATACCTTCTTATTTTGAACAAAAGATAATCAGGAGATTGCTCCAAAAAACTCACAGTATCTTTATTGTTAACTATCGGTTTGCCATCTTCCTCAAATTCTATTTTTAATTCAATATATTTGAAAATATTATGGTCGCCCATTCTTTGTTTCAAACTTTTTAGCATTTTCTTTTTTTGAGATTTTTTCTCAGACACGAGCAAAATGAACAAACAGTCATCTACAACCGACTCCATATCGTCTATGTTTTCAAAATCGTCGAATAGAGAAGATGGAATAGTTTCGTTTTCAACTATTTCAATATCAAAATCAGGAGAAAGTTCTTCATTATATTTCTGCAATTTTTCAGAGTCGGCAACGCGTACAGCATAAATTCTTGCTAATGTGATTGCTTTTATAAAATCACCTTTCATTGTCGAATAATTGCCGTCTTTGTCTTTGGGGGCAGGGCTTTCAATAATTCATTTTTCAGCGTTTCTGTATCGACATGTGCATATTGTTTCGTGTATTTTTGAGATAAACTAATGTTTTCTCCATCATCATCCACAAAGTCATCATCCACAAAGTCATCATCAAAATCGTCATCGTCATCTTCGTCTTCATCTTCGTCAAAATTACTATTATTATCGCTTGTAATGTAATGGAAGTTTTCCTCGCCCGCGGTTGTTTTCAATTGTTTGAGAATCTGATTTTCACGACTTTTTGATTCGCTTCCTGTGTTTACATAAAGTGGTTTTCCATCTTCCTCGCCGCAATGAATTTCCATCAAGGGCACATGGTCGTCGTCTTCTTCAAGAAAATATTCCGTCAAAGTCGTGAAATCTTTGTGAGGTTTAAAACCATATTCGGCGGCAAACTCTTTGGCGGCAAATATAATATTATGCACCAAGTTGTAATCGGCTGACACAAAAACATGCTCCGAGAATTTACCTAAAAATTCACGATATTCTTGTTCGCTTATATTGAAAAAGTAATACGTATCTTTCACGCCCATACAGGTTAAATCTACAAGATACAAACATGCAGTAATATTGCCCGAAACATGCCTGCGAGTAATCACGATATTGGCTAAACCAACTATTTCCCAGTTATCGGTAATCCAACATTCGTAGATGGGCAGACCGCGACTACGTTGCCTTATATAATTTTCGGGAGACAACGGCTTTGGCGTTGTACTTTTTTCTTTTTTGACATATTCGGATATTTTTTTTAAAGTAAAGTACAAAGATACTATTTTTTTGCAATAACTATTGATGTAGCCCATTTTTTTTTTTTGAAAATGAAATATCAATAATTCAGAGAAAAAAAAATCACGTATATTTGCATGTTTTTGTAAAATGTTTTATTCGATGAGAAAAAAAATCATAACAAGTTGTATTTGTTTTGTTTGTATGCTTTTAGCATACGGGCAAGATACGGTGAATACTTATTGGGACAACAAACAATTAATGTCAACGGGGGTAAAAATTCAGGGAAAACCCGATGGGTGGTGGACCTATTTCTATCGTAATGGTAGCAAGTGGACAGAAGGCACTTTTTCGCGAGGAGAGAAAACAGGTACATGGAAAGTATGGTACGACAACGGGGAAAAATGGGAAGAGTTCACGTTGCCAAACGGCTCTTTTAATAGTTGGTACTTGTCGGGACAATTAGAGGTAACCGGCAACTACTTGAACGGGAAACGAGAGGGGGAGTGGTTTTTCTATCACAGCAATGGGGCTTTGTTCAAAAAATGCTACTACACGGCGGATAGTGTGCAGGGGCACGTGATAGAATACCACGATAATGGACAAATTGCTTTCGCGGGAACTTACGACAACGGGGCACTACATGGTTACGCGATATGGTATAAAAAGAACGGGAACAAAGATATGGAGGGCAAAAATATCCATGATTTACAGGATAGTACATGGATTTTTTATGACGAAACCGGCAAGAAAGGCAGTCGCGGAAATTTTAGACAAGGCAAACAAGTTGGGGAGTGGACCTATTTTTATCCTGACGGTAAGTTATGGAAAAAAGGAAATTACGAAAATGGAAAAAGGGAAGGGTTATGGCAAGCATGGTTTGAAACCGGTACCCGACAAAGACAAGGCTATTTCGCGAATGATAAGGAAACCGGCATCTGGGAAGTATGGTACGCTAACGGACAATTGCAAGACAAAGGCTCTTTTAAAAATGGATTGATGAATGGAAAATGGACAGGATATTACGAAGATGGAAAAATAAGATACAAGATTAACTATAAAGATAGTGAGAAAAACGGGTATTACGAGTTTTGGAACGCGAATGGTAAAAAACGAGCAACGGGAAAATACGCGCACGATACGCGAGTAGGAAAATGGAAAGAATTTGCCCAAAATGGACAGTTATTACAAAAAGGGAACTATATCAAAGATGCCAAACAAGGGAAATGGACTTTTTATGATGCTCGCGGTAGAGTAGCACGAACACAATATTTTGAACAGGACGTTGCTCAAGGAGCATTTGTAGAATTTTATCCTGACGGGAAAAAACAAAAACAAGGAGCATTTAAAGAAAGAAAACCTCACGGGATATGGAATTATTGGGATACACAAGGGAAACTTATTTATAGTGCGGAATTTGACCACGGGAAAAAAGTAAAAGTATTTTTACAAAAAGATGGAAATGCCCCTTTTTAAAAGAGTATTTTGTATATTCGCGTTTCCAAATGTACAGTTTTATTTTTGATATACATTTTAAAAACATATTTGAATGAAGTCTATAGACCAAGTAAATTTCAAGGGAAAACGCGCGTTGGTACGCGTAGATTACAATGTTCCGTTAGACGCGAACATGGAAGTAACAAGCACGACACGTATTGAACGAACACGAGATACGGTGCGCAAAATTACCGGGGACGGGGGTATCGCGATTCTTATGTCTCATCTCGGTCGCCCGAAAGGACAAGTGGTAGACAGCATGTCTTTACGTCATATCGTCCCCGCGGTATCCAAAGTGATGGAACAGGAAGTTATTTTTTTAGGAGACGTGCTTGCCCCCGACATCAAAGAACGAGTAAATGCCCTCACCCCGGGTAGTATCGCTCTGCTCGAAAATTTGCGTTTTCATGCCGAAGAAGAAAAAGGAGACGTGGCTTTTGCCGAAAAATTAGCCTCTTTGGGAAACGTATACGTGAACGATGCTTTCGGTACCGCCCACCGTGCCCATGCCTCTACCACGATTATTGCCCGTTTTTTCCCGGGGAATGCCTACGCGGGCTACCTGCTTTATAACGAAGATAGCAGCCTGCAAAAAGCACTTACTCATTGCCAAAGACCTTTTACCGCCATTATTGGGGGAGTAAAAATTTCTACCAAAATCGGGATTATAGAAAACCTTTTAGATAAGGTAGACAATCTCATTATCACCGGAGGAATGAGTTACACTTTCAGGAAAGCCTTTGGAGTGGGCATCGGGACATCGGTATTTGAACCCGACATGGTAGATACCGCCCTGCATATCGTGAAACGCTCGTTTTGCAAAGGCGTGAATCTTTATTTGCCGGTCGATAGCGTTTGTAGCGACCAATTTAGTGCCGATGCCAATGTCATGGTAACAGAAGATACCGCAATTCCTGACGGGTGGATGGGCATGGACATTGGTCCCAAAACCATAGCCAGTTTTGCCCGCGTGATTGCCGATTCCCGCACGATATTGTGGAATGGACCGGCAGGCGTGTTCGAGTTTGACCGTTTTAGTAAAGGGACCAAAGCAATGGCTACTTGCGTGGCAGCAGCTACAGCATCCGGAGCCTATTCTCTCATAGGCGGCGGCGACTCTATCACGGCAGTCAACAAATTTGGATTACAAGACCTGATTTCATATATCAGTACCGGCGGCGGTGCCATGCTCGAATACCTTGAAGGAATTACTTTGCCCGGAATTGAAGCATTAAATAATAATTAATTGAAAATGAAAGTATTAAAATTTGGTGGAACTTCTGTGGGAAGTGCCGAAAGAATGAAAAAAGTAGCTCACCTCATAGAGGGAGAACCTAAATGGGTAGTGCTATCCGCGATGTCGGGGACAACCAACGCGCTCGTGGAGATTGCCCGTGCCATGAATTACAACAAACTGAATGATGCCAAACAGCAAGTGCGTGCATTAGAAGAACAATACGAAAAAGTAGTAGATGAATTGTACGCGACGGCAGAATACAAAAAACGGGCTTACGAAGAGGTTAAAAATCTTTTCGACATCGCGTGGCAATTATCTACCCAAAAATTAACCCCGCAACAAAATAGCGTGCCCTTCGCGCTGTTGCTCACCTATCGCGAAAACAAACTATTGTCTATCGGGGAATTGCTGTCCACGCGTTTGTTTCATCTTTATTTGCTTGAAAACGGGGTTAAAACCTGCTTGTTGCCAGCACTGGAATTTATGCGGTTAGATGTGCATGGAGAACCTGATAACGCGTATATAAAGAGTAAGTTAAAGCAACTCATGGATGCTAATCCAGGATATGATATCTATCTTACGCAAGGTTTTATTTGTCTCGATAGCGAGAATCATGTAGATAACCTCAAACGCGGAGGTAGCGACTATACAGCCTCGCTTATCGGTGCCGCGATTAAAGCCGACGAGATTCAAATATGGACAGATATTGATGGTATACACAATAACGACCCTCGTTTTGTGGAAGGAACATGTCCCGTGCGCTCATTGCACTTTGAAGAAGCCGCAGAATTGGCATATTTTGGGGCTAAAATATTACACCCTACATGTATACAACCTGCCAAACAATATCATATTCCCGTGCGCTTGCTCAATACGTTACAACCCGAATCCGAAGGAACACTTATTCACGATGAATCCCCTTCGGGACACTTAAAAGCCGTGGCTGCCAAAGATAACATTATCTCTATTCGTATCCATTCGGGACGAATGCTACTCGCCTATGGATTTTTACGTAAAGTATTCGAAATATTTGAACGTCACCGTACCCCTATTGACATGATTACTACATCAGAAGTCGGGGTTTCTTTAACTATTGATGACCCTACCCATCTCGATGATATCGTGAACGACTTGCAACATTTCGGTACTGTAGAAGTAGAAGAAGATATGGTAATTATCTGCGTGGTTGGAGATTTGTCACCTCTTAACCCGGGCTTCCCGTCTGCTATCGTGAACGCCTTAAACGAAATTCCCGTGCGCATGATCTCTTACGGCGGAAGTGCCTACAATCTCTCTTTTCTCGTGAAATCAGAAGACAAAATCCAAACACTGAAATCCTTAAGTAGCCATTTGTTCTCGAACAAATGAAAATAGTAACCATTATAGGGGCACGTCCCCAATTTGTTAAAGCAAGCATGGTGAGTAAAGCCATCGCGAATGTTTCCGGTATGGAAGAAATAATTGTCCATACCGGACAACATTTCGATGACAACATGTCTTCTTTGTTTTTTGAGGAACTGAAAATCCAGAAACCAACGTATCATTTGAACATCGGGGGACAAGCACACGAGATAATGATTGAAAAAATGGTGTGTGCCATAGTACCGGTGCTACGACACGAAAAACCGGATATTGTGCTTTTGTATGGCGACACCGACAGCACGCTCGCGGGAGCACTATCCGCGAAGGTATTAGATATAAAAATTGCCCACGTGGAAGCCGGGTTGCGCTCATACAATCCTTCTATGCAAGAAGAAATCAATCGGGAAATTACTGATAAATTAAGTACTTTCTTGTTTTGCCCCACGATACAAGCCATTGATAACCTGAAAAAAGAAAACATTACTCGTGAAAATAGGGAGGTATTTCTCGTGGGAGACGTGATGTTAGACGCGGCATTGTTTTATTCTCCCTATTATAAGTACCCTGCTTCGCTACCCGAAAAATTTGTTCTATGTACATTGCATCGTGCCGAAAATACAGACTCTAAGCAGCGACTGTCGTCCATATTACTTGCTTTGCAGCATATCGCGGATACGATACCCGTTGTTTTACCTTTGCACCCGCGTACGCGTGCCCGCGTTGCCGAGTATGGACTAACTCTCGCGCACGAAAATATTCAATGCTCGTCCCCGTTAGGGTACCTCGAAATGCAAGGATTGCTCAATCGTGCCGCCCTTGTCATGACTGATAGCGGAGGTTTGCAAAAAGAAGCATATTTCGCGAAAAAATACTGCCTTACCTTACGCGAAGAAACAGAATGGACTGAATTAGTACAGTCAGGAACCAACATGCTCTCCGGTGCAGATACCCGACAAATTATCGAACATTTTGAAATACTCAATGCCCGCGTAAGCGAACCTTTCTGTTCTCAACCCTTTTATGGCGATGGTCATGCCGCCGAAAAAATAGTCCGCCTTTTAGGATTTGTACATAATTAATTTTGTAAAAGAACGTGTCATAAAACAAAAGCCGTCTCAAAGTTTTCTTTAAGACGGCTTGTCGTTAAACTCGTGTTATCTTCTCGTGCAAGTGGTTTATTTCACCAGATCTACGATAGCCTTGAATGCTTGTGGTTGGTTCATGGCGAGGTCGGCAAGGGTTTTGCGGTTGAGTTGCACCCCTTTTTTTCCTAATAGCCCGATAAAAGCCGAATAAGACAAACCGTGTTCGCGAACTCCTGCATTGATGCGGGTAATCCACAAACTACGGAACGCCCGTTTCTTGTTCTTACGGTCGCGGTAGGCATATTGCTGCCCTTTCTCCCACGTGTTTTTCGCCACGGTCCACACATTCTTACGCTTTCCAAAGTATCCTTTGGTGCGTTTCAAAATCTTTTTTCGGCGTGCTCTCGACGCCACATGATTAACTGATCTTGACATTTTTTCTCCTTTCTTTTCACTTCAGCGGCTTCTCTCTTTGAAAAACTCTTTTTTTTTGCTGACAGTAATGATTAATGAATGAATACTTAATTGAATAAAATTTAGCACACGCCAAGCATCTGTTTGATGCTACGCTCGTTGTTTTTCTCTGCTATCACCGAATAAGCCAAGTTACGTTTCCGTTTCGTGGACTTTTTGGTCAAAATATGACTGTGATAGGCATGATGTCTTTTTACTTTGCCTGTGCCGGTAAGGCTGAACCTTTTTTTGGCAGCCGATTTTGTTTTAATTTTTGGCATTTTTTTTTAATTTTTTTAAAGATGAATATTTAGAGTTTAACGATTTACTTTTTAACAGGATTAAGAATCATGATCATTCGTTTGCCTTCTAATTTAGGCATTTGTTCGGGTTTGCCATATTCTTCTACTGCTTTCGCGAATTTAAGCAGGATAAGTTCTCCTTGATCTTTATATACAATAGAACGTCCTTTGAAGAACACGTCCACTTTCACTTTACAACCTTCTTTAAGAAAACGAATAGCATGATTACTCTTAAACTCGAAATCATGCTCATCGGTTTGTGGTCCCAAACGTATTTCTTTGATCACTACTTTTGCCGATTTTGCTTTAATTTCCTTTTGTTTACGCTTTTGTTCATAGATAAATTTTTGGTAATCCATGATTTTACAAACAGGCGGGTTGGCTTGTGGGGAAATTTCTACTAAGTCTAATCCCGCTTGCTCTGCTAACGATAGAGCCTCCCGCAGGGAAACAATTACCGGTTCCATATTATCACCAACTACCCTCACCACAAGCGAGTTTATATAGTGGTTAATTTTATGGGCAGCCTCTTTTTTCGGGGGCGCACCTCTTCGCTGAAAAGGCCTGTTAATTTGCGTAACGATATCTTGGTCTCCTTTCTAAAAATAAATAATGGATTAATACTTTTATTATAAAAACGGCTGCAAAGATACAACTTTTTTCTTTAGTAAAATACAAATATCTAAAACTTTTTCGTGTTGATATTCAATATTTAATTTTTTTTTATGATGAAAATGAAAAAATAATTTGGAAGAAAAAAGACATGCGGTTACTCATTTCAAAAAAAATTGTATCTTTGCAGCCCAAAATTTGATAACAAAAAAATTAAGTTAAATGTACGCGATTGTAGAAATAGCAGGGCAACAATTTAAGATTGAAAAAGACAATAAAGTCTTTGTTCATCGCCTAAAAGCTGATGAAGGTTCACAAGTAACTTTCGACCGTGTTCTATTGGCAGATACGGATGGTGTGGTTAAAGTAGGTACCCCAACGTTACAAGGGGCATCGGTTACTGCTACGGTGGTAAACCATTTAAAAGGTGAAAAAGTACTCGTTTTTAAGAAAAAACGAAGAAAAAGTTACCAAAAAATGAATGGGCACCGTCAGTATTTAACTGCGATTAAAATAGATGATATCATTCTTTAAAAATTCACGGAGTAATTAACATAAAAAAATTATAGAAGTATGGCTCATAAAAAAGGTGTCGGTAGTTCACAAAACGGTCGTGAATCCGAAAGCAAACGATTAGGAGTAAAAATATTTGGCGGACAAGCCGTCCGTGCCGGAAATATTATCGTTAGACAAAGAGGTACGGTACACTATCCGGGGCTAAACGTGGGAATGGGTAAAGACCATACCTTATTCTCATTAATAGACGGTACGGTGGTTTTTAAAAAGAGAGCGCAAGGAAAATCTTTTGTTTCTGTATGCCCGCTCACGGAAACCGCCCAAGCATAATTTGTGGGTAATTGTTTTTTTCATAAAATTTGTCGAGATATGCACTCAATCGGGTGCATATCTATTTTTATGAGCATATCAAAACTTCCCGTTTTTTGGTAATTATAAATTTTATAGATAAACTTTTTTCTGATTTTTTTATTGTTTCAAAAAAATAATGTAACTTTGCATTTTTATTTTATATAAAATCAAATTGAAAAAATCATGAGAAAAATAGGTATACTTTTCGCGGGTATCTTGCTGTTATGGGCACAGGCATATTCACAAGAAGACAAAGTAATGCCCGACAGCACAAGACAAATGCCGGCATTGGAAGAACAACGAATTTCGGAAGACGATGACCAAGAAGACGATGACGCGGGTACCAGTAATTTTATTCCTGGACTGTTACATTCTTCGCGGGACGTGTATAGCGCGATCACGGGTTACACGTTTAGCATTGCCTATTTTAGGGAACGGGGATTAGACAACAGTTTTGAAGACGTGTGCGTGAATAATTTTTTGATGAATAGTTTAGTAACAGGACGTCCAACTTACTCGGAATGGGGGGGGCTAAATCACGTGATGCGTTACCCCGAAACCGTTACCGGCAATAACGCGACTTCTTTCACGTTTGGAGGTATGGGCGGTGCAACCAACTATAGTACACGTGCCTCGTCTTACCGGAAACAAATTCGTGCAACGTACTCGATAAGCAACCGGACTTATACTCACCGCCTCATGTTCACGGGCAGCACGGGACTACTCAAAAGTGGTTGGGCTTTCACGGGATCGTTATCCACTCGTTTTGGTAGTTCATTGGCATACGTGGACGGATCGCTCTATAACGGGGTATCTTATTTCTTGTCGGGTGAGAAAAAAATAAATGAACAACATTCGCTCAATCTTACCGTTTTAGGAGCACCTGTTCAACGAAGCGTGCAAGGCAACTCGGTACAGGAAGCCTACGATCTCACGGGCACCAATTACTACAATCCCAATTGGGGCTGGTATAATAACAAGATGCGCAATGCCCGTGTGCGCACGGTACACGAACCTCTTATCATGCTCACGCATTATTTTACCCCCGACAACAACAAGGTTGTGCTCACGTCTACCCTTGCCACTACCTTTGGCAGAAACAGTACTACAGCCCTGAATTGGAATGACGTACCTGACCCGAGACCTGATTATTATCGTTATTTGCCCAGTTATCAAAAAGAAAATCCAGCCCTTGCCGCTTATATTGCCGACCAATGGCAAAATAATGTTAATGTAAGACAAATTGACTGGGACCACATGTACGAAGTAAATCAAACGGCAGCCGCATC
The DNA here is from genome assembly GCA_031272025.1 of Bacteroidales bacterium. Lineage (GTDB taxonomy): Bacteria > Bacteroidota > Bacteroidia > Bacteroidales > WCHB1-69 > JAGVVH01. The sequence continues at coordinate 30,254 of JAISUP010000020.1, read as the reverse complement.
AGGCAACAGGGCGCAATACATGGTGGAAAACAGAATTTATGACCATTTCCAATTCGGGGGAGCCTCAAATCTCGTAGCCAATATCTCCCAAAATATCAAACTCTCCGCGGGCATAGACGCACGTGGCATGAAACAACGCAATTACAAAACCATCAACGATTTGCTCGGAGGTGCGTACTGGATTGATAACGACAAATATTCCGAAGGCGATTACCCCGAAAACGATGATGTTACCTTTAATAATATCAAAGAAGGTGCTGTAAATTACAAAGACAGTCATCTTTCCAAAGGAGACGTGTTTGGCTATGATTATACCTATAATATCTTTAAGGAAATGGCATGGGCAATGTCCGAATTTACATATAAGTTATTCGAGTTTCACGCGGGGTTGGAACTGAAAGGTACCCAATATTGGAGAACCGGACACATGCAAAACGGGCGTTTCCCGGATGATTCTTACGGGGATTCAAAAACAAAAGTTTTTATAGATTATGCTTTTAAAGCAGGGTGGACACAAAAAATTACAGGTCGTAACTATTTAGTATTAAATGGAACTTATGGAACAGAAGCCCCCAGTATTCTCAATGCTTTCATTGCCCCGCGCATCAGGAATACCTACGTGGATAATTTGCAAAGTACCCAAATTGCATCTGCCGATTTTTCTTATATCATGAACTATCCATTCATGAAAGCGCGTCTCACGGCTTTCATCGCACAAATCAACAATCAGACCAAACTCGTCAGTTTTTATCATGACGACTATGCCTCGATGGTCAATTACTCCATGAAAAACATAGACCAACGAAATTGGGGGATAGAATTGGGAACGGAAATAAAGATGGGGTCGATGTTTAGCCTCGTCCTCGCGGGAAATTGGGGCGACTATCGCTACACGAGCCGTCCCGAAGTTTCGATGAACGCCGAGAACGGCTATGATATTCTTGGAGATAACAACATTGCCGAAAACCGTGTGGTGTATTGGAAAAACTATCACGTAGCCGGCACCCCGCAAGTAGCAGCAACGGCAGGAATAAAATTCAATCACGACTATTGGTGGGTAAATATCAATGCTAATTATTTTGACAAGATATATTGCGACCTCAACCCCGAGAGACGCACGGAATCCGCACGCGGAACCCTTGACGAAGAAGCCTATCAATTAATTGCCGCTCAAACCAAACTCAAAGGTCAATTCACGCTCGATGCTTCTATCAGTAAATCGTGGCGCATTAAAAATAAATATAATATCGGATTTAACGTGAGCGTTACCAACATATTGAACAACAAAAATTTGATAACAACCGCGTGGGAACAATATCGTTTTGATTACAGGGAATACAACGTGGATAAATTTCAAAACAAGTATTACTATGCCTACGGTACTACTTTTTATGCTGCCATCAACTTTCAAATGTAAATCATATTATTCATAAAATAGATATACGAATACCTTATCATGGATATTATCACGGTAGGAGATAAACAATTTGAAAAATTTATTGATAGTCAAACCATTGATATGGCTATAGAAACAACGGCACTACAAATCAATGAGGAATATCGGGATGATGTGCCCCTCTTTTTGGTAACTCTTAACGGGGCAATGTTTTTCGCGGTAGATTTGTTTCGGCACTTGACTATTGATTTCACGATGTCGTGCATTAAATTATCTTCTTATGAAGGAACCGGTTCCACCGGAATTCTTCAAGAACAATTAGGAATAAAAGAAAACGTGAAAAACAGACGAATCATTATTTTGGAGGACATCGTGGATACGGGACTTACCTACGAATATATTGTTAAGATGCTGGAAAATATGCAACCTCGCGATGTTCGTATGGCTACCATGACTTTTAAACCGGATAGTTATAAGAAAAATTATCCGATTCATTATGTCGCGCTAACTATCCCGTCTCGTTTTATTGTAGGTAGAGGTCTGGATTACAATGGTTTGGGTAGAAATTATAACGACATTTATCAAGTAATTAATGAATAACAGGCATTTATTTAATATTGTACTTTTGGGTGCCCCCGGTTGTGGAAAAGGGACACAAGCCGCTTTAATACAAAAAGAATACGGGTTAACCCATATCTCTACCGGTGCCATGTTCCGACACGAGATATCAGCACGTACCCCTATTGGATTAGAAGCAGATAAAGCCATTAGTAGAGGCAATTATTGCTCAGACGAATTGACCTTAGACCTCTTAAACCAACGAATAACACAGGCTTCCGAAGCCAGAGGCTTTATTTTAGACGGGGTTCCGCGCACCATAGAACAAGCCCTGAAAATGGATGGCATTCATTATCAAAAACCTATCACTATTTCTTTGGTTATCTGCCTTAAAGTAGATGATGCCGAAATTATAAAAAGAGTTTTACAACGAGCAAAAATTGAAAACAGGGCAGACGATACCTTAGAAATTGTTAAACAGCGGATTTCTAATTATTACACGCTTACCGAACCCTTGATGACCTATTACGAAATGCAACATAAATTGTGCATTATCAATGGAATGCAACACACGGGGAAAGTATTTGCCGATATAGAAACTGCCATTCAGGAATGTGATTTTAGCAAAGAATAACATTCGGGATAAGATATATGAGTTTTATTATACTTTGCTTTTTCATTTCCTATATTTTATTGCTTTTTGTTATCTCGTGGGCGACTTCTCGCGGTAGCAAAAACACGACTTATTTCACAGGCAACCGTAAATCCCCTTGGTTTGTAGTCGCTTACGGCATGATAGGGTCTTCTTTGTCGGGGGTTACTTTCATGTCGGTGCCCGGGGACGTGGCGACAACACAATTCTCGTATTTTGGAGTAGTACTGGGATACATCTTAGGCTATCTCGTGATTATAACTGTACTTTTACCACTTTATTACCGGTTACGGCAAACTTCCATTTATGAATATTTGGGCAGTCGTTTTGGACAGGTTGAGCAAAAAACAGGGGCTTTGCTTTTTATCATATCCCGCTTGGCTGGGTCCGCATTACGTATGTATTTAGTTATTTTTGTGTTGCAACGTTTTGTCTTCAACGCGTGGGGAATCCCCGTATGGCTTACCGCCTCTTTTATGATAGTAGTCATCTCCCTTTATACCTTCCGCGGGGGAGTGAAAACCGTGGTGTGGACAGATACCTTGCAAACCACTTTCATGATACTGGCTTTAATATTAACTATTGTCGTTATTTTTAATGACTTAAATTTCAACTTGTCTCAAACATGGTATGCTATGAACGAGGCAGGTTATACCCGCTTTTTTAACACAGATTGGCACGAACATGACTATTTTTTAAAGCAAGTTTTTGGAGGCATGTTTATCACGATAGCAATGACAGGATTAGACCAAGATATGATGCAAAAAAACCTTTCCTGTAAAAACCTTCGCGAAGCACGTTTCAATATGATGTCTTTTACCGGCATATTGGTTATAGTAAATTCGTTATTTCTATTTCTTGGGGCGTTGATGTTGCTTTATGCGCGACAAAATGGTATCATGCTTACAGGGATGCCTACTGATGGTATTTATCCGGAATTGGCGTTCAATCATTTAGGTATTTTCGTCGGGGGAACTTTCGTGATAGGACTCATCGCCGCGGGATTTTCCAGTGCAGACGGCACGTTTACCGCGCTCACGACTTCCGTTTGCTACGACCTTTTTCACATAGAAACCCGCTTTCATGGCGAACGTCCCCGTACTCTTTTCCGCTATCTCGTACACCTGATTATCTCTGTTCTTTTTCTTTTCATTATCATTGTTTGCGCTCACTATCATGATGATGCATTGATACGCATTATTTTTACCGTGGCAAGTTATACCTATGGACCTATTTTGGGTTTATTCGCGTTTGGTGGTTTTTCTCGCAGGAAAACGCGCTACCCTGTGCTTGTTCCCGTGATTGCACTATTATCTCCCCTATTTTGCTTTATCTTATCTTCTTTTTCAAAATCACTTCTTCACGGCTATGAATTTGGATTCGAATTATTAATAATCAACGGTTTGTTCACGTTTTTTATGCTATGGCTCAATAGCATAAAGGACCCGAACAAACAATCTATCTCTTAATTATTTTATGGATTCTATAAAAAAAATCTTCAAAACGGGTTTTGGTCCTTCGAGTTCTCACACGATGGGACCCGCTTTCGCGGCAAAGGATTTTTTGCACGACTGCCCCGCGGCAAATCATTATAAGGTCATCCTCTACGGCAGTTTGGCTGCTACCGGAAAAGGACATTTGACCGATGAAGTATTGTTAAAACAATTCTACCCGTTGCCCTTGACCATAGAATGGCAACCTGCTGTTTTTCTCAAAGAACACCCGAATGGTATGGAATTTATGGGCTACACGACTGATGATAGCCTACTCTTGTCGCGTAAATATTTTAGTATTGGCGGTGGTGATATTTCCATGGACGGTACACGGGCAGCCGACCAAAATATTTACCCACTTAAAAAGATGAATGATATTCTTAACTATTTAAAAACCAGACAACTTTGGGAATATGTCGCCGAATTTGAAGGACCCGACATTTGGGATTTCCTTTCTGAAAGTTGGCAAACGATGCAAGCAAGCATTCTTCACGGGTTAGACCACGAGGGTACTTTGCCGGGGGGACTGCATTTACCGCGAAGAGCATCCTCGGTGTATAGCAAACTGCATGGGATGAATAACGTGGTGCGAGAAAGGTATCTTACTATGGCTTTTGCCTTTGCCGTAGCCGAAGAAAACGCATCCGGCAGTCAAATTGTTACTGCCCCTACTTGCGGGTCATGCGGAATTTTGCCCGCCGTGCTTTATAGCCATACCCTTTCTTACGAGATCACGGAAAAAAGAATGTTGCATACCCTTGCTACAGCAGGACTTATTGGCAATATCATTAAGTACAATGCCTCTTTGAGTGGGGCAGAGGTTGGCTGTCAAGGGGAGGTAGGCTCGGCTTGTGCCATGGCGGCGGCGGCTCTTTGTCAATTATTGGGCGGCTCTACCCGACAAATAGAATATGCCGCGGAAATGGGTCTGGAACATCACCTCGGACTTACTTGTGACCCCGTGAATGGACTGGTGCAAATTCCATGTATCGAACGAAATGCCTTCGCCGCCTTGCGTGCTGTCGATGCCGGCTATTATGCCACACTCACAGACGGGAATCACTTGATTAGCCTTGATAAGGCTATTCTCACGATGAAAAATACAGGACATGATTTGCCATCGCTTTATAAGGAAACATCTCTTGGCGGACTTGCCGCCAATAATAATTTCAATCTACTTTGAGGATTTGTATTTTGCGGTCATTCCATAGATTCCAACCATATCCAACGACTATCATCATGGAGTTGATAATATATTTTTGTAGGTAAATATCTTGAATTTGTATGGTTTCGTGATTGTTTTTGTATTTGACGATGCCTTTATTTTCGTGAATATCTACGGTAATTCCCGAAGGGAAAGTTACCGGTAAAAGAGAAAACATTTTGTAAATGGCTTCTTTCGCGCACCAACAGCAGGTTAGCATTTCGGGGGTATGTGCTACATGCAGTGCTTCTTCGGGAGAGAGAAAGCGTGAAGACAAAGATAGGATTCGCGAAGATATAAGTTCAATGTCAATTCCCACGGGTCTTGAGGGCGAAAGTACTACCGCCACGTAATGATTGCCATGCGAGAAAGACAGAAAATATCCCGATGAGCGAGGTTCTCCTACCTCCCCGTAAGTTACAGACACGCGATTCGAGCCGAGCAATTTTGCTAATGCCTGCCTGCACGCGAGTTTTTCCACACGTCTTTTAAGAAGCGGCATTTGCCTGATAGACACGGCATCTGCGTCTAACAATTGAAGGTTTTCCCAAAGTTCGGGTTCACTTTCTACGATTTGCCAAACGCATAACCGAATCCCTTGTACGACTTCTTGTTGGAAAACTACCGGCATTTTCTCATCCTCTTGCTTTTTCTTTCACTTTTTGCAATTGACGACGCAAAGCTTCCACGCACTCGTCGGTAGCCTCTTCAAAGGTCTTTGCCGTTTTGGAAGCCAGCGCATCGTTGCCTCTTATCGAAACCCGAATTTCGGCGGTCTTATTTTCCGGTTTCTCGCTGTTTTCTAATTTCAAAATGACATCGGCAGCAATGATGTTGTCGTGCACTTTGTTTAGTTTTTCTACCTTCTCGGTAATGAAAATTTCCAGTTTTTGGTCGGCTTTAAAATGTACCGAAGAAATGTTTATTTTCATACGAACCTCCTAATTTTATGCTCTGGGATGAGCTTGTTTATAAATGGATTTTAATTTTTCAATAGAATTATGGGTATAAATTTGAGTCGCGGACAGACTGCCATGCCCGAGTATTTCTTTAATGGCGTTAATATCTGCCCCGTTATCTAAAAGATGAGTAGCAAAAGTATGCCGTAGCACGTGCGGGCTATGTTTCCCTGCGCGGGTCGCCCTGTCTAAATATTTCTTCACGATATTATAAATGGATTTCGGATACATTTTTTTTCCTTTTTTCGTTACAAAAATACAACTATTTTTTGATTCCGCGGGCATTTGCCCCGAAAAAAAATGTAAATAAGTTTGAAGAACTGCCTTCACAACCGGCGTGAAGGGTACGATACGTTCCTTATTCCTTTTTCCTAATAATTTGATAGTCATTTCATTAAAATCAATATCATTCAATTTGATATTCAGTAGTTCCGACAGTCGCATCCCCGTGGCGTAAAAAAGTTCGAGTATAGCCCTGTCGCGACTGCCTTCAAAATCGGTGGTAAACATCGTATCCGCGAACAAATGCTCTATGTCTGATTGCACGATATATTCAGGTAGTCGTTTGCTCATCTTTGGTGAAATAACTTTGAGCATAGGATTTTGACTAAGGTTGCCCACGCGAATATGGTACTTATAAAACGACTTTAACGCACTCAATTTCCGGTTCACGGAACGAGAGGTGAGTTTCTTATCTTCTAATAAAGTAATAATCCACGAACGAATAAATTGACTATCTATCGCCTCTACGATCGTGTATCCCTGTGCCAATCCGTCGTCAAAAAATTCGGATAAGTCATGTGCATAAGCCGTTATCGTATGGGGAGAACAACGTTTTTCTATTTTTAAATAATCCGTAAATTGTGATATATATGCACAAGTTTCCATGATATTTTTATATTTATATAATAATCACAATTTTATCTTTCATCATATCCAAATCGTTTCATCATTAAATCGCTGTCACGCCAGTTTTTACATACTTTTACCGAAAGTTCGAGATAGACTTTATTCCCCAGAAATTGCTCTATTGATTGTCGGGATTGTATGCCTAATTGTTTTATAGCGATACCTTTATGTCCCAATAAGATGGCTTTTTGAGATTCGCGTTCCACGTGAAGGGTCGCGCTAATTCTAACTATATTCTTATCTTCTTTAAAATCAGTAATTTCAACTTCAACGCTATATGGAATTTCTTTTTGATAGAGCAATAAAATTTGTTCACGAATCAGTTCGGCGGTAAAGAAACGGGTAGAGCGGTCGCTAAATGCCTCGTCTTCTTTGGGAAAATAAGGTGGAGAAATGGGTAATTTTTCTATGATTTTTTGTTGAAGGATTTCTATCCCGATACCTTTTTTCGCGGATACGGCAACTCCTTCGGCACGAGGAAGCAGGGCTTGCCAATAGCACGTGAAGTCTTCTACTTTATCGCGGTCTGCCAAATCTATCTTATTGACAACTAAAATAACAGGAATCGTTAGTTGATTTATTTTGGCAATGATATGTTCGTCAAAACGGGTGTCGTTATATTCGGCTACATACAAGAGCAAGTCGGCATCGAGCAAGGATTCGTTCACGAGGTGCATCATCATTTCCTGCATTTTATAGACAGGAGTAAGTATCCCGGGCAAATCGGAATAGACAATTTGATAATGCTCGCCATTGACAATTCCTTTGATACGATGACGGGTTGTTTGCGCTTTTGCCGTAATGACAGAGACTGCTTCGCCTACCAAACGGTTCATGAGCGTGCTTTTGCCCGCGTTAGGATTTCCTATCATATTCACGAACCCCGATTGATGTGATGAGATGATGTCCATGATCGAGATTTTTTATGAGCATGTTTTTCCTGATTGTCGCGGGGAAAACACGGGTTAGTTTTCTTCAGGATTTTGACTTTCTACCAATTGATGGTCAATGAAAATGCGACCACAAGCCTCACAGACGATAATTTTTTTGTGCAGGCGAATGTCTAAATGTCGTTGTGGAGGAATCATGCTAAAACAGCCCCCACAGGCATCTCGTTCTATTTGTACGATAGCCAATCCGTTACGGGCATTTTTACGAATACGTTCGAAGGCAGTGAGCAAATGTTTGTCTACCTTAGTTTTGAGTGTATCAATTTCCGACAGCAATGCTTTTTCTTCTTTTTCCGTATCAGCGATAATGCCGTCTAATTCGACTTTCTTTTGTTGCAAGATATTTTCTAATTCTGTTTTTTTCTCCGCGAAGACCGTGATTTCCTCTTCTTTTTTAGTGATGTCGGCGAGAAATTTGTGTTTATGCTTATCCGATACTTGTATTTCCAATTTCTGGTATTCTATTTCTTTCGATAGCGATTCGTATTCACGATTGTTTCGCACGTTATTTTGTTGTTCTTCGTAACGGGCAATTAACGCTAAGGCTTCTTTTACTTTGTTTTCTTCATCGGAGACACTGTTTTTCAGGTTTTGAATGTCTTCTTTATAATTCGCGACACGTGTTTTTAAGCCTTCTATCTCGTCTTCTAAGTCTTGTACCTCTTCCGGTAATTCCCCGCGCAGAACTCGAATTTTGTCTATTTTCGACCATTTCTCTTGCAGGTTATAGAGCGAAAGCAGTTTTTGCGCGATAGAAATCTCCTCTGCCAGATCTTCTTTATCTAATGCCGTAGCGACAGAAACTTGCGCGACAGAAACGTTTTCTTGTTTCACGTTAAGATTTTTTTTACCTTCCTCTTCTTTTGTCTTTGCCATAATATTTACTTTAAATGCATGATAATCAATATAATATATTTACATTTTTGCTTTTTTACGCTAAAAAAACAGAAAATGCAAAGGTACGTGAAATTTTTCAATTATCCACTTTCTTCAAGAAAAGAAAATGCTTCTAAAATTTCTTCGCGAAGGGTATATTGCAAAGGCGAGCATTTTCCTATTTCTTGTATCAGGGGGAGACAAATTTTTCCATGATTATTTTTTTTATCATTTTCTATCAGGTGATACATGATGGTTTTATCTCGCGAAGATAACCTTGGCGCAGGGAATAGGGGTAATATCTTGCTTTTGATTTCTTTGGCGGTATTCATGGGCAAGAAGCGTTGTTTTGCCGAGATATAGGCTTCTGCTATCAATCCAAGGGCAACTGCATGCCCATGAGTAAGTATGTTTTTGTTGGCACACAAACTTTCGATAGCATGTCCTAAAGTATGCCCTGCATTGAGTACCCGGCGAATTCCCGTGTCACGAAAATCCTGTAAAACAAAATGTTGTTTGATTTCTATACAAGTTTGTATCCAATCGTATGGGATCATTTCCATGTTTATCATCTTTTCTGATGTTGGCAGGGTTCCCAATTTTTTCCATAAATTTTTATCGGCAATTAAAGCATATTTAAACATTTCGCCCACGGCACTCCAGAGTTCTTTCGCGGGTAGAGTTTTAAGAAAAGAAATATCTATAAAAACATGATAATCATTATTATATGTTCCTATTGCATTTTTTACTTTACTCATGTTCACGCCGGTTTTCCCGCCCCATGCGGCATCAATCATGGATAATAGAGTGGTAGGGATATTTAAGACATGCATCCCGCGTTTGTAGAGTGTTGCCGACAAACTGCCCATGTCGCAAATCACGCCACCGCCAACGTTAACGAGCCACGTGTCGGTAGTTATTTTTTCACGTAACATGAATTTCATTATTTTTTCAATCTCTTGCCAATTTTTCTTTGTCTCACTTACTTTTAATGGATAAGTACAATAATTACAAGGAAAAGACCGGAAAAAGTTGCCATGCAATTGACACACTTCCCGGTCGGCAATGATGACTGCTCGGCGAACCTGATTTTCGGTCAAAAACTGTTCTAAGTCATTTACCAATAAATCATTATGAGTTATCATATCCAAGGGCTATGAGAGGTTATTTTTTTGCCACGAACAGGATTTCGTCAGGGTCTAAGCGATAGCGCGGGATATCATTCGCGGGAAAATGTTGTTTTGGGTCAAAAGTTTGCACATCAAATCCCGCGGCTGCTAATCGTGTGGGGTAGTCTAAGCCATGTATTCTCAGGTGGTCGTATTGACCGAAGGCTTTCTCGCGCTCGCTTGGCATTACGATATTTTTATCTTCGTATGTTGTTTGTCTATCCGGGTCAATCGGCACTTGTAATATTGCCCAGCCTCCCGGTTTGAGCACGCGATATATTTCTTTCATCGCGACTATATCATTTTCCACGTGTTCGAGCACGTGATTACTCATGACTATATCATAAGAATTATCGGCAAGCGGGATGTGCATAATGTCGAAATGCAGGTCGGCGATGGGGGAACACAAATCTGCCGTTTGATAATCTAAATTCGCGCACTTTTTAAAACGTTTGATGAAGGGTTGTTCGGGTGCGATATGTAGCATTTTCAGGTTGTCTTCAAAAAAACGGGTAAAATTTTGCAAATACAACCATATTAGGCGATGCCTTTCTAAAGAAAGGCACTTAGGGCACAACCGGTTGGATAGTCCGCGACTGCCGTATGGCAAAAATTTACGAAAATGTTTTTTACAGACAGGGCACTCTACATGGTTGCCCGCGTAAAAAGGTCTCACGACCATAGAGAATATCCCTGAAAAGCGAATAAGCACGGGACGCGGGATATGTCGATGTAAAAACTTTATCAATTTTTTCAACGTATTGATTTTTTAAATATTAAACTTAATATGAGACTTTCTTTTTCCACGTGTTCCATTGTTCCAATATGATTTGAGCGGCAGGACAAGCGTGTTGTATGGCAGGTATTTTTCGTGAAGGGGTAGGCAAACTTATTTCTTCATAGATGAAGGAGTCGTCAAAGCCTGCATGGGCGGCATCCTGTCTGCTCGCGGCGTAATACACGACATCGGGGCGTGCCCAATATATCGCGCCGAGGCACATGGGGCATGGCTCACAACTGGCATATATCTCGCAACCTTTCAATTGAAAAGTCTTCAAATATTGGCAGGCTTCCCTAATTGCCTGTATCTCGGCATGAGCGGTAGGATCGTTGTCGGCGGTAACTCTGTTGCGACCGCGCCCCACGATTTTTCCATTTTGCACGACTACAGCACCAAAAGGACCTCCTTTTTCTGACTGAAAACACTCGCCCGACAAGGCGATTGCCTCTTCCATGAATTTTTGGTCATACCCCATGTCTCTTATTTTTTATCCTTTGTAGAAGGGCATTTTTACCACGACCGCTTTGAGCAGTTTGCCCCGTATATCAATGCAGATTTCTGTACCTATTTTGGCAAAATCAGCATGAATAAGAGCGGTACCAATAGATTTGTTTACCGATGGACCAAAAGTTCCTGAGCGCACGATACCTATCTCGTTGCCCTGCATGTCACACACTTTATAGTCTATACGCGGGATTCCTCTATCTATCATTTCTATGCCTACCAATTTTCGTTTTACCCCGTTGGCTTTCAATTGCAACATAGGTTCTTTATCTATAAATTGTTTTGTATCAGTAAATTTAGTAATCCAGCCTAATCCTGCTTCTATGGGAGATATGGTATCATCAATTTCATGTCCGTAGAGGCAAAAGCCCATTTCCAAGCGTAGGGTATCGCGTGCCCCTAACCCGATAGGTTTGATATCAAATTCTTTTCCTGCTTCAAATACGGCATCCCATATTTTGTTGGCATCTGCGTTTTTGAAATAAATTTCACAACCCCCTGAGCCCGTGTAGCCTGTGGTGGAAAAAATGATATTGGGGATTCCCGCGAAAGTGAGTTTTTTACAAGTATAGTATTCCATGTCTCTCACAGGTGTGTCGGTCAATTTTTGCATGGCTTCGAGCGCGAGAGGTCCTTGCACGGCAAGTTGTGATATGTCTTCTGATATATTGGCAATGGTCGCGTTAAATTTTTCGTTGTGTTTTTGTACCCAAGCCCAATCTTTATCAATATTGGCAGCGTTGACCACGAGCAAATAATCTTCTTTGTCAAGGCAATATACTAACAAGTCGTCTACTACGCCTCCTTTACCATTAGGGAAACAGGAATATTGTACTTTTCCAGGGTAGAGTGCCGACACGTCATTAGACGTGATATATTGCAATAAATCTAAGGCTTTGGGACCTTTGACCGTGAACTCGCCCATGTGAGACACATCAAAGACACCCACTTTCGAGCGCACGTGTAAATGTTCAGCCGTAACGCCTTCGTATTGTACCGGCATGTAAAAACCGGCAAATTCAACCATCTTACCGCCTATTTGTTCATGTTTTGTTTTAAATACGGTTTCTTTCATATCCGAATATTTTATAAATTATTGTTTATATGTTTATTATACTACTAATTTAAAACCTATACCATGCACGTTTATAATTTGCACGGAGGAATCGTCTTTGAAATATTTTCGTAATTTTGTGATATAGACATCCATACTTCTGGCGTTATAGTAACTGTCGTCTCCCCAAATTCGTTTAAGGGCAAATTCGCGTTCGAGCACGTCATTTTTTTTCTGTATGAGTAGCACGAGCACTTCGGCTTCACGAGTAGTCAGTCGTGTTTCTTTATTATTAAACGTGAGGCTACGGCTATTGACATCAAAAAGAGTATTGCCTAACTGATAAACAGGACATGTTTGTTGTTCTATTTCTTGTCTTGTTCTTCGCAAGAGTGCCTGCAATCGTGCCAGCAATACCTCCATTGAAAACGGCTTGGTAATATAGTCGTCTCCCCCGATAGACAACCCTTCGATCATATCTTCTTGAAAATTTTTCGCCGTGAGAAATATAATCGGGATATTTTTGTCCATTTTTCGTATTTCCCGGGTGAGCGTGAAGCCATCTTTTAGGGGCATCATCACGTCCACGAGGCAAATATCGAACTCGTTAGTACAAAAAAGTTCGAAAGCCATTTCCCCGTTATTGGCATGTTTGACGGAATAACCTTTGGCTTCAAGGTAAGTAGATAACACTTTTCCCAGGTTCACATCGTCCTCGGCAAGTAAAATTTTTATTGCTGTATTCATGTACGTTATTTTTTATTCGGTAAATACAATGTAAAAACACTTCCTTTATTTAATTCGCTTTTCACGGTAATATTTCCACCATGCAAAGATATAATTTTTTTTACATAATCTAATCCCAGTCCAAATCCTTTGGTATCGTGTATGTTTCCTTTCGATACTCGATAAAATTCTTGAAAAACACGTTTGATATTTTGTTTAGAAATACCAATTCCATGATCGCGGACGGCAATCACGAGTTGCCCGTGCTCATCGTGTGTGCTAATTTCTATGTCGGGGATTTCTTTCGAGTATTTTATCGCGTTTTCCACGAGATTGATGAGTACGTTCCCGATATGGGTACTATCGCCATAAATCACGGGACGTGTTGCAGCCAATTTCAAAACGAGTGTCCCCTCGCGGGAAGATATTTGCAACGCGACACTTTCTACTACCCATTTAATCATGTCGTGAATATTGATTTTCTCCACGTTCATTTTCAATTGTCCTTTTTTCAGTTGCGCCAACTGCAATATGTCGTGTACCATCTTTTGCAAACGCTCGTTCTCGTCTTTGATAATTGAGATGTATGATTTTCGCAGGACAGGATTTTCTTCTATGCTTTGGTCGCTCATGGCTTCCGAGGCTAAGGCAATCGTGGCAATAGGAGTTTTAAACTCGTGGGTAATGTTATTAACAAAGTCGTCGCGAATATCTGACCATTTTTTTTGCCGGTAAAGATAAATTAAGGTCATGCCGGATATAAAGAAAATAAGTCCAAGGAAGATCAGTATCAGGAAGGCGATATTTTTCATCATGTGAAAATAGATGCCTCGTTCGGCGGGAAAATAGATAATGAAATAGTGGGGGGCAGAGAAATGGTTATTTTCTTTGAGACGAAAAACATAGTCGCTCTTGAGCAGTTGTTCGGGGGTATTTTGCGCGGGGGGCACCACGAAATTGGTGGTAATGGCGTTATATAGCGCGAAATCGTGCGTGTAGTGTCGTGCCACGTCTCCTAAGGCTTCCATGACTAACCTGTTCAAAAGTTCGCGATTAAGCAAATTGATGGTATTAGAATCCATTTCCAATTTATCCATGTTCAAACGCCCGTGCCCGTGTTTCCTGCCTCTTGTCGTGTTTTCAAGATGTCTCCCCGTTGCCGCATCACTTTCCCATTCGGTTGGTATGTAACGAAATTGATTGCGATAATTCGTGTCAAAATATGTTGTATCGTATTTTATGACCGTGATATTATTTGATGTGTAAGAAATCAAACTCCGGATAACTCCTATGGGCTTTTGAGACGCTGAATCCATGATAAACTGTCGAGCGTATTTAGTAAAAGAAGATGGGGTACTGCGAACGAACTCTTCGGACAAGGTATCTCCTTGTATCTTGTCTAAGGTGTCGCCTTGCAAAATAGCCTCTATCTTTTGCACGATGGTTTCTCCCGCGGTAAGTACTTCGTTGGCAAAAATGCTCTTTTGCACTTTCTCTGCCTCCGTGTATAGTTGAAAAATCGCCATGAGTAAAAATACCGTGGTTAAAGATAAGATAAAGAGTATGGGAAATATCCAGCGTTTTTTCATGGTGATACAATGTTAGTGATTGTGTTGTAATGATCTGCATTTAGGGCACCACCCACAGGCAATCGTGGTAGGAGTTGCCTCTATTTTTTTTGATACCAATCCATCGGGGTTATAAAACAGCCATGTCCCCGTGCAAATACCTTTATCAAATTGCCCCGAAAACAGCAGTTTGCCATTTTCACGATATACTTTATAACTTCCAATTTCTTTCCCTTCTTCGTATGTAGCCTCTGTATTGACTTTCCCGTTTTCAAAATAAGCATACCAAGTCCCTTCGCGTTTTCCTTCTTTGAGGTCTCCTTCCACGTATTTTTTCTTGTTGGGAAAATAATGTATCTCATGAATTGCCTCATCGGTAATGTTTCCTGATGGGTCTACTTTATAATAAATAACATCGCGCGGGGTACTGTCGGGGTTGAGCGATAATACAACTTTACCGGGGGTATTGTCGTCAAATGACTTCGATGCCTTGCCCACTCTATGGCAGGATCCACTCATCATGAAAAACAAAATAAATACAAAAATACACGAAAAATAATTTTTCAATTTCATCATATTAAAAATTACCTTATTCACATCTATATAATTTGGTTGTATCTAATCTATGGTCAAAAAAAGAACAGTCTAAATGTAAATTTCTTGGCATCTCCCTGTCCATGACTTCTTCGGTACTTTCCCCGTTCTCGTCTAATCGTGTGCACTCGCATTTTTTAACGCATGACATCAATAATACGGTAGACAAGAATGGGATCGATAGCCAATTTATTTTCTTCGCGAGCGACATTTATTCTTTTTTCTCATATTATAATTCTGATACATATTTCATAAATTGCACTCTGAAATATGCCGCAGGATTTTCAACGCGGGTATAGTTCATTTTCGCTTTAAAGGCATCAATGGATTGATATTCATTTTCTTCCATCCATTTTTTCAATTCATTAAGCATCTCGGAGGCATAAGACAACCCTTTTTGATAGAATACGGAAGCCGCTTGCACGCTGTCGGCACCGGCAAGCAATAGTTTGATCAACCCGTTGGCATCGTGGCAACCGGTAGTCGCGGCGATGTCGCAAGTCAGGTGCTCGCTTAGTAAGCCTACCCAACGCAAAGTATTCAGCAAGTCATCGGGGGTACTCAAATGTCCCGATAGAAAAAACTTCATGTTTTTCAAATCAATGTCGGGCAAATAAAACCGGTTGAAAAGCACGAGCGCATCCCAACCCGCGTACGACAGTTTCTGCATAATACGCGCGAGGTCGGTAAAATAAAACGAGGTTTTCAATGCCACTGGTATCTTAATTTCTTTTTTTAAGTTCTCTACCAATTTAAAACAAGGGGCGGTATATTCGTCCGCGGTTTTATCAAAATCCGATGGTAATAAGAAATAGTTGATTTCCAAAGCATTCGCCCCGGCTTCCTCTAACATTTTAGCATAAGAAGTCCAGCCTTCGGCAGAGAAACAATTGATGCTCGCGATGATAGGGATATTCACGGCTTGACAGGCTTCCCGCACTTGTTTCGCGTGTTTTTCCAAACATGCAATTTCTTGGTATCGAGAAACGTAGTCTATTGCCTGCGCGTGAGCGTGCGTGTCCACCTGTTGAAAAGAAGATGCGATTTCTGTTTTTATCTCTTCTTCAAATACCGATTTAAGCACGATAGCCCCGAACCCTGCTTTTTCGGCTTCTTGCAAGTTTTTGACTGTATTGCTCAAACTGCAACTGCCTAAAATTAGGGGAGATGGCAATGACATGCCCATGTATTTTACCGACAAGTCTACCATGATTTGATTATTTTAAAGACTTAAGAAATTCTACGGTCAAATCCCAGCATTTTTGCACGGTAGGGATTAGCATTTTTTCGTCGGGAGAATGTACGCCAAAGAGCGTGGGACCATAGGATACCATGTCCATATCGGGGTATTTTGTTGAAAATAACCCACATTCCAAACCCGCGTGAATGGCTTTTACTTCCGGTACTTGGTTAAATAATCTTTCGTATGTTTCTTTGAGCAAAGCCAATGCTTTTGATTTGGGGTTAGGTGTCCATCCGGGGTAGCCGTCTCCATGCTCTATTTGCGCGCCTATGAGCGAGAATGTCGCGGTTACTCTATCTACAACTGCCTGTTTTTTGGATTCTACCGAACTGCGTTGCGAGGTTACGATTTTTATAACTTTGTTATCCACAATTTTAACTGAGGCAAGGTTGGTTGAACTTTCCACGAAACCGGGGATATCTTGCGACATGGCTTGTACGCCATGAGGACAAACATACACGGCATTCATGAAGTCTATTTGTAAAAACTCTTCCCATATTTTACCCGGCATAGTCGCGGGTTCCAAGGTCAATTCCACCTCAGGGTCAGTGGTGTGAAATTCTTCTTTAAACACGAGATTCATGGCTTGCACGTAGTTTTCAAAATCTTTAGCGAAATCTTGGGGTACGGTAATCACGGCGTAGCCTTCGCGGGGGATAGCGTTGTGCAAATTACCCGCGTCAAAGTGGGCAACCCGTACATCAAAATCTTGATAGGCATTCCATAGCACCCTATTAAGTAGTTTGATAGAATTGCCCCTGCCCAAATGAATGTCGCAACCCGAATGTCCTCCTTTCAATCCTTTCAGTATCAATTTATATGCCACCGAATTTTCAGGAATATTTTCATGCTCTATATCCAAGAAGACAATCGTGTCTTTGCCTCCGGCACAACCTATACAAAATTCGCCCCATTCTTCCGAATCTAAGTTGAGCAGTATTTTTCCTGTCATGAAGCCCGGTTCTATCGCGGCGGCTCCGGTTAATCCTGTCTCTTCGTCTACCGTGAACAGACATTCTATTGGACCATGCTCTATGCTTTTATCTGCCAATATTGCCAAGGCTATAGCCATGCCTATGCCATCGTCCGCACCCAATGTAGTACCTTTAGCCGTGAGCCAGTCTCCTTCTATTTCTGTTTGAATGCTATCCTTAGAGAAATCGAATTGTGTATCTGTATTTTTTTCGCATACCATGTCCATGTGGCTTTGAAAAATCACGGGGGTTACGGCTTCTCTACCCGGGGTTGCCGGTTTAGAGATGAGTACGTTGCCCACGGCATCTTGCTTTGTTGCCAAACCCAATTCTTTACCTTTATTCAACAACCACTCGCGTATCTCACCTTCCTTCTTGGACGGACGAGGTATCTTGCAAATTTCTCCAAAATAATAAAAAACATTCTCCGGTTTTAAATTTCTTAATGAACTCATATCTAATACTTTTTTAAATTAATAATCTTAATAACTTCAAAGGTGTCCCTTATGAATACCTGAATAAAAATTCAGGGGGCAAAGGTACATATTTTTTTTGAAAAAGACCGTATTTTTACTTAAATTCTATTTTTATACTGTTTGTCGGAAAAAAAAATCAAAAATGCAGTTGCAAAGAAATTCCCGTGCATGGTATTTTCACCGGGGAGGTATAGTAGGCAAAGCCTGATACCGGCAATGTCGTGGCAAAAGGCAGTACCCTCAAAGACAAGTCATCAGAGATGTCGAAATCATAAAGATGCGCGTCTACTAAGGCATCAATAAGATTTAGTGCATAAAAAATTGCCGATATGCCGATAGCGATTTCCATGTTTCTTCGGTAATAATTTCGCATGGAAACGATATTTTCTTTAGAACTGTAATTTTGCAAATCAGGGTTATAATATTCTGTAGCCCCGTATTCTCTAAAGAAAAACTCATTACTGTATATTTGTGTTTTCATGGCTTGTGTAACAATAAAATAGCCGCCCACGCTCAATCCCGCGTAAATAATCGGGAGTTTCCACCATTTGCGATTGTAAATTTGTCCACCTCCCGGTATGATAGACCAAAGAAGTGCTTTGGTAGGGCTATGCACATGTTTTTTGGGTTCAATGGGGTCTGTTGTATTGCTCGTGCTGTCGGGTAAATTTACCACTTGTATTCTTCGGCGATTTTCTCTGTTTTTCAAATTCTTCACGGCAATGCTATCTGTTTTCGCGAGACTGTCCGCGGGTAAAGACACCGTGTCGGTAAACATTGTCGACACGGTGTCTGGGTCCGAGTTTGTGCTATCAGGAGGAAATAAGCATATAGGAAGGAACTCCCTCGACAACAAAATTCCCGCGTGAGTTACAGAAAAAAATAACCCGTTGAGCAATAACAGCACCCCACACACGCGTGAGGCTGCCTTAAAAACGCGCATATAACTATTTTAATAACGTATGTAAGCCACTTGTGTTTGTAAGTATTCCATTAGACCGTGTTTTCCATCGGCACCGCCAATACCCGATTTACGCCAGCCTGCATGAAATCCCTGCATCCCTTCAAAATGTTCACGGTTCACATAGGTCTCTCCAAATTTTAAATCTTTGATAGACTGCATCACGGTATTGATATTTTTGGTAAATACAGATGAAGTTAGCCCGTATTCGCAGTCATTGGCAAGGGCTATGGCTTCTTCGTATTCGGAGAAAGGTAAGACGGGTAGCACGGGACCAAACACTTCTTTTTGAACTATTTCCATGTCTTGTCGGCAAGCGGTGAGCAAGGTCGGTTCGTAGAAGTAGCCCGTGGGCATATCGGCTTTTTTGCCGCCGGTAACGACTTGTGCCCCATCGGCTTTGGCACGTGTTACCATCTCGTCTATCTTGAGTTGTTGTGCCTTATCGATTTGCGAACTCATGACCACATCCGCCGCGAAGGGATCCCCATATTTCACGTTTTTCATGGCATGAGATAATTTTTCCACGAATTGTTCGTAGATATTCTTGTGCACGTATGCTCTTTCCGCGCAATTGCATACTTGTCCGCTAAAAATGACTCGTGAATCGAGTACGCCTTTCACGGCAAGGTCGATGTCGGCATCGTCAAAGATAATAGCGGGTGCTTTACCTCCTAATTCAAGCGATACCTTGGTTACGTTATTCGCGGATGCCCTGATAATGTCTTGTCCTGCCTCCACGCTACCGGTGAGCGTTACCATATCTGTTAGGGGACTGGTTACTAACGCGTTTCCTAACGTTTTACCACTTCCTGACACGAAATTAAGTACCCCTTTGGGCAAATTGAGTTCTGCAACCATTTTCGCGAACTCGAAAGTTGTATTTGGCGTGTTACTACTGGGTTTCAATACAATAGTACAACCGGTAAGCAGAGCAGGGGCTACTTTACGAGCCATGACAAAGAAGGGAAAATTCCATGGACAAATGCCCACGACGACCCCGATGGGTTTGCGAAAGAGAAGAATATTCTCGCGGGGGCTGTCGCTGTTGATAATTTCGCCCTCGTAGACGCGTGCCCACCCCGCGTAATAGTCAAAATAGTCGGCGGTAAAGTCTATCTCTACTTGTGCTAAGGGCAAAATTTTGGCTTGTTCTGAAGCCAATGTTCGGGCTAAATTAACCCTATTCGCGCGAATTAATGCCGCCATTTGTTTTAAGTATCCTGCCCGGTCCGCAGCCGACCGCGAAGCCCACGCCGATTGCGCGTTTCGGGCGGCTTCCAATGCCGCGTGGGCATCTGCTGCATCACCATTGGGAACACGAGAAATGATTTCCCCCGTGTAAGGATTTTCTACTTCAATCCACTCCGTCGAGCGTGAGTTCACTAACGAACCATTGATAAACTGCTGATAACTTTTCATGTTTTGCTATTATTTTTTTAATGAAAAAAATGAGGTACAAAAATACATGAAAAAATTTATTTGAAAGCCTGCTTTGTAAAAAAAATGACGTACTTTTGCATTTTTTTTACAAAATGACGAAATCACAACAGAAAAAAACGTTCTCGCTTCGGGCACTACTTTTACCATACACGGGTATTTTATCGGTCATGCTGCTTTTTAATGTACTCATGGTGATTTTCACGATAGGAAGTGTAGTCCTAATAGAACCGTTAGTACAACTGCTCTTCCCGGGTAGCATCGGTGCAGGGTTGTCGCCCATGTCTTCTTTTTTTCTGCAACTGATAAATCGTTTAATACCTTTTTCTTTCGAACAAGACCGACTCTTTTCATTTGTTGCCTTGTTTATCGCGTTATATTTTGGCAAACTGTTTTTCCAATATGCCTCAGCATGGGTTTTCGCGCCGGCACGGGCAGGGGTGATGCAAAAAATGCGCGAACAATTGTACAACAAGATTTTATCTTTGCCGGTATCTTATTTCACGGAACAGCGAAAAGGAGATTTGATTTCCCGCTCAGTAAACGATGTACAAGAGGTAGAGGCTACCGTACTCAAATCGGTTCAGCAATTTATTTCCGAGCCTTTGACGGTTATACTTTATTTAATTGTATTGTTCTATCTTGATATGTCGTTCACGTTTTTCTTGTTACTCTTGTTACCGGTATCGGGTACCCTTATCGGGCTTACCGCACGCTCGTTGCGCAAACGTTCGTATCGTTCCAAAGTCTTGTTGGGTAATTTAATGGCACACGTGGAAGAGAGTATTCAAGGAGTGAAAGTCATCAAGAGTTTTGCAGCAGAGAGGTTCGCGGGTCGTTTGTTTCAGCAACATTTAGATACTTTTACCCGAGAACAGAAAAAAATTCAGCGCACGGTAGATATCGCGTCTCCGTTGAGCGAAGTGTTAGGTATCGCGGTAGTCATGATTATTTTGGTCACGGGTGGCATCATGATTTTGTCGGGGCATAGTGCACTCTCTCCCGCTTTATTTATTACATATATTGTCCTTTTCATACAAATTATTAATCCTGCCAAGAATATTGCTACTGCATATGCCAATTATCGTAGGGGCAAATCTATTTTAGCACGGGTGGAAGATGTTTTAGAAGCCGATGCGGTTATTTTAGAAACAAAATGTCCTCAAAACATAGGAAAATTTAAGGAGATTGCCTTTAAAAACGTATCCTTCGCGTATGAGAAAAAAGAGGTATTGAAAAACGTGTCGTTTGTTTTACATGCAGGCGAGACTCTCGCGTTGGTAGGAGCCTCCGGCGCGGGAAAATCGACTATCGCTGATCTCATGCCTCGTTTTTACGATGTGATGTCCGGCGAAATATGTCTTAACCACATAAATATTAAAGAATACGGGCTCAATGATTTGCGTGCTCTTTTTGCCCTTGTCCCGCAAGAAGTAATCTTGTTTAATGACACGATATTTAATAATATCGCATTCGGGTTGTCCGGGGTGTCTCAGGATGCAGTATACGAATCGGCAAAGATAGCAGGGGCTTATGATTTTATCATGGCGATGCCTCAGGGGTTTCAAACCGAGGTGGGCGAGCGCGGGCTAACCCTTTCCGGCGGTCAGCGACAAAGAATTAGCATTGCCCGTGCCCTACTTCGCGAATCCCCTATTTTACTGTTAGATGAAGCCACCTCGGCATTAGATGCCGAATCGGAAAAAGCATTACAACAAGCCATAGAACAAGCAACCCAAAATCGTACCGCTTTCATCATCGCGCACCGCCTCTCTACCATCCGTCATGCCGATAAAATTATCGTGATAGAAAATGGAGAAATCGTGGAATATGGTACCCACGATGAATTGATGGAAAGAGGCAAACGCTATTTTGAATTTATGAATATTTAAAACAACATGCAATATCCTATTCGCGTATTTTCAGACAACCATTTCGTAGATCTGTATTCTGATATTGAATTTCATCGTTTTGCAAACTCTTACCAACATATTCAGGCGGCAGGCGGTATCGTGTATGACGAAAAAGGACATGTACTCCTGATTTATCGGTTGGGTTATTGGGATTTTCCCAAAGGAAAAATGGAACCCCATGAAAACCATGAAGAAACCGCCCTGCGCGAGGTAGAAGAAGAAACCGGTGCTACTCCTTTAATTATCACGAAAACACTCCCTTCCACGTTTCATACCTACCATCTTAACGATACTCCCGTGTTAAAACAAACCTTCTGGTACGAGATGCTTACCCATAGCCACGCGAAATTAGTACCCCAACACGAGGAAGATATTCTTCGCGCCAGGTGGGTTGTACGCGAAAACGTGCGTAATTTTTTGAAAAAATCGTACCCTTCTATACGCGAATTATGGGAGAAAATACAGCCTTAAAAGTACATTATACTTATAATCAATAAATTATAATATATTCAAAAAAAAATAAAAACAGTTTTTTTTTAAAAAAAAAGTTGTATCTTTGCAGTCTCAAAAAACAACAAAAAAATTGTCCAATGGTGTAACGGTAGCACTACAGTTTTTGGTACTGTCTGTCTAGGTTCGAATCCTGGTTGGACAACAGGCATGGGATCTCTCACTACTTTTTATTATGGTGAGAGATTTTTGTAAAGATAAAGAGAGATTAGAGGGGGGCAAATTACCCCTTTTTTGTTATGGTAAAAAAAGAATTGTGTAATTTAGTGTAAATGAATAAGGAGTCATGGCGAAAGCAGTTAAAAAGACGGAGGAAAATCAACGACTGATTGACACTTTTCAGGAGTTTAAGGAGTCGAAAAATATTGAACGCGAGACGTTAATGCGTATCGTGGAGGATGTTTTTCGTACCGCGTTAGCCAGAAAATACGGGTCGGATGCTCGTTTTGAGGTTATCGTGAACGTGGATAGAGGAGACCTTGAAATACAGCGTTATCGTGAAATAGTAGAAGACGATGCTCTTAAATATCCTGCAAAACAAATCAAACTGTCGGATGCCATTAAAATAGAACCCGATTTTGAAGTAGGAGAAGAAGTTACCGACTATATTCGCATGACCGATTTTCAGCGCCGCGAGATATTGTCTTTGCGTCAAAATTTGGTAACTAAAATCATGGAATACGAGAAAGACATGATCTATGCCAAATACGAAGGTCGCGTAGGAGAACTTGTTTCAGGGGAGGTAACTCAGGTATGGCGTAAAGAGATATTGGTAAAAGACGAGGACGAGGTTGAACTGATTTTACCCAAAAATGAACAAATCCCGTCCGACAAGTACAAGAAAGGCGATACCCTTTCGGCAGTAGTACTGCGCGTGGAGGTCAAAGGGTCTGCACCTAATATTATAGTCTCCCGTACCGCACCCGCCTTTTTAGAAAGACTCATGGAAACAGAAATCCCCGAAGTCTATGATGGCTTAATCACGATAAAAAATGTGGTGCGTGCACCGGGTGAACGTGCTAAAGTATTGGTAGAATCTTACGATGATCGTATTGACCCCGTAGGAGCCTGCGTGGGTATCAAAGGTAGCCGTATTCATAGCATTGTTCGCGAACTTAGAGGCGAGAGCATAGACGTGATTAACTATACTACAAACAATAGTCTGCTCGTGGCACGAACATTAAGTCCCGCCAAAATCTCTACCATAGAAATTGACGAGGCAAACAAAACCGCGAAAGTCTTCATGAACCCCGATCAAGTATCGTTAGCCATCGGAAAAGGGGGATACAATATTAAGTTGGCAAGTAAATTGGTAGGCTATGCCATTGATGTGTTCCGCAACGATGATGTCGAAGATGAAGATGTTGATTTGCAAGAATTTATAGATGAATTTGACCAGTGGGTCATTGATGCGTTCAAACAGATTGGTTGCGACACTGCAAAAAGCGTGTTGAAACTGACCCGTGAAGAATTGATACAGCGTACCGATTTGGAAGAAGAAACGGTAGAAGCATTGTTATTGTCAATAAAGAAAGAATTGGAATTGGATTAATTAAGAAATTGGCACAGTGTATTTTACATCTCTCAAATCATCAATTATCAAAAAATGTAACTCTTTAAAATTAAAAATATACATGGCAATAGAGAAGAAAATACCGAGATTAGGAGGAGCAGCAAGGGAGTTTAACGTAGCAACTTCCTCTATCGTGTCATTGTTGAAATCGATGGGTTTCGACGTAGAAGATTCTATCAATTCGAGACTCTCGGAAGAGATGTATGAAGTACTCATGCGTGAATACGCCCCAGAAAAAGCCAAAAAAGCCGAGGCGAACAGGGTAAAATTAGGATACTTTGCCGAAGCACAAAAACAAGCCTTAAAAGAAGAAAAACATCAAAGTGTTAAAGGCGTAAAAGAACAAAGTAAAGACAATAAACCCGCACCGGAAAAAGTAACCGAAAAACAGGAAGACATATCCGAAAATTACCCTTCTCAAGAAAAAGAACCGGAAGAAGGTGGCTTTAAGGATATGTTAATTATCAAACAAACCGGGGTTGATTTACCTTCATACGGTCCTAAAATATTGGGTAAAATAGACCTTAGCACGCTTGACAAACCCAAAAAATCAAAGAAAGAAAAAGAAAAAAAGAAGGTATTAGAGCCACAATCTATTCATACCAAGCCGTTGGATATAAAAGAAGTCCCTACAACAGTAGCCGAACCCCCTGTTGTAGATACAACAGCACCCAAGGAATTTGATATCAAAGAACAGGAAACAGTTGTACCTACTCCTGAAATTTTGCCGGTGTCCAAACCCACTCCCGAGATTGCCGAACCGACAAAGGTTCCCGAACATGTGGCTACAGTAGTTCCTACTTTGCAATTTAATGTCGTGGGTAAAATAGATTTATCGGAAACAGACATCAAGAAGAAGAAGAAAAAGAAGAAAAAGAAGAAAAAAGAATTTGGCGAGCCACACGCGGACACGCGAGCCAATTCTTCGAAGGGTTCTGATAACGTGCCTGTTGCTTCGGCAAAACCGACAACTCCTATCGTGTTACCTGAACAACCACGTGTTATAGAACACATGGAAACCAAAGTAGAACAACTGCAAGGTCCTAAGATATTGGGTAAGATTGATTTACCCGTGGAAAGAAAACAAGGGAAGAAAGACCACGAAGCCGACAGAAAAAACAAAAAACGACAACGTATTGTTCGCAAACCCAATGCTACACAAGGGAAAGATTCTGACAACAAAGAGGGTGGGGTAAAACCTCGCGGACAAGGGCAATCTTATGGTCATGGACAGGGGCAAAAACAAGGACAAGGACATGGACAAGGAACTGCGCACAAGAAAAAAAACGAGCCACATCGTCCCGAAATTTCTCAGGAAGACATTGATAAGCAAATTAAAGAGACCATGCAACGGCTCGAACCCTTAGGAAAATCAAAGACTTCGAAACGAAAACGGGAAAAGAGACATTTAATTCACCAAGAAATGCTGGAGGTAGAGCAACAAGAACTCGCCTCGCAAAAGAAATTGCAAGTAACCGAATTTATTACCGCTAATGAACTTGCAACGCTCATGAACATACCGGTAAACAAGATTATCGCGACTTGTATGAGCATAGGGTTATTCGTGTCTATCAATCAACGATTAGATGCAGAGACTATCTCGCTTTTAGCCGATGAATTTGAATTTGAAGTAAAATTTGTAGGAGCAGAAGAAGATGAAGATAAAGTAGAAGAGGAAGATCGTTTGGAAGATTTATTGCCTCGACACCCCATTGTTACTGTTATGGGACACGTGGACCACGGGAAAACGTCTTTGCTTGATTATATCCGGAAGGCAAACGTGATAGCAGGCGAAGCAGGGGGCATTACCCAACATATCGGTGCCTACGAGCACAAGATGGCAGACGGTCGCAAAATCACGTTTCTTGACACACCGGGGCACGAAGCATTTACCGCCATGCGTGCACGGGGTGCAAAAGTTACTGACCTCTGTATCATTGTTATTGCCGCCGATGATGCCATCATGCCGCAAACCATAGAAGCCATCAATCACGCGCAAGCGGCAGGCGTACCTATGGTGTTCGCGATTACTAAAATAGATAAAGCCAATGCCGCCCCAGACAAAATTAGGGAAGGTTTGGCAAATATGAACATCTTAGTAGAAGAGTGGGGCGGCAAATACCAATGTCAGGAAATTGATGCCAAACATGGTGTTCACGTGGACGAGTTACTCGACAAAGTACTATTAGAAGCCGATTTGCTTGAATTGAAAGCCAATCCTCACCGACCAGGCGTGGGAACCGTGATAGAATCCGCGTTAGACAAAGGAAAAGGTTATGTGGCAAAGATACTCGTGCAAAACGGGACCATACACGTGGGGGACCCCGTTTGGTCAGGAAGTTTTCATGGTAAAGTACGTACACTCTACAACGAACGGGGGCAGCAAATTAAAGAAGCCGGTCCCGCGACACCTGTACTGCTCATGGGATTAGATGGTGCCCCACAAGCAGGTGAATTGTTCAAAGTATGTGCATCCGATTCCGAGGCACGAGTTGCCGCGACCAAGCGTGCTCAATTGGTACGCGAGATGGGATTGAGAACCCAAAAACATATCACCTTAGACGAAATAGGACGCCGTATCGCCATTGGCGATTTCAAAGAATTGAATATTATCGTGAAAGGAGACGTTGACGGCTCGGTAGAAGCCTTATCGGATTCGCTACTTAAACTGTCTACCGAACAAGTACAGGTAAACGTGATTCATAAATCTGTGGGAGCCGTGAACGAGAGCGATGTAATTCTTGCCTCTGCCTCTAACGCGATTATCGTGGCATTTCAGGTACGTCCTTCGCCCGGTGCCCGCAAACAAGCCGAACAAGAACAAATTGATATTCGCACGTATTCGGTTATATACAATGCTATTAATGAGATTAAAGATGCTATCGCAGGAATGCATACCCCTGAAATTAAGGAAAAAACATTATGTAATCTCGAAGTTAAAGAAGTCTTCAAAATCTCGAAAGTGGGGAACGTGGCAGGTTGTATGGTACTTGACGGTAAACTGCAACGCGGGAATAAGGTGCACCTCATTCGCGACGGCATCGTAGTTTATACAGGAAAATTGGGATCGCTCAAACGCTTTAAAGATGACGTGAAAGAAGTCTTCGCGGGACAAGACTGCGGACTTAATTTTGAAAACTATAATGACGTAAAAGTCGGCGATATTATCGAAGCATTTGAAGAATATGAAGAGAAAATCGTGTTGTAATTTTTAATAACACTGATAATCAATTTAAAAAAAAACGCGATACAAAATAAAAAAAAGGCTATTATTTCAAATAAAAATTCTAATTTTGCACCGTCAAAATATAGATACATATTCATCTCTAAAATAAAAGATAAATTATGGATTTGAAAAAATTAGTTGCCGAATTAGAGGCAAAAAATCCTGCGCAGCCGTTGTATATTCAGGCTGCCAAAGAAGTTTTAGAAACGATCGCGGATTTTGTAAACGCGAATCCCAAGTATGACAAATATGCCATCGTGGAACGCGTTCTCGAACCGGAAAGAATCGTGAAATTTAAAGTAACCTGGGTCAATGACCGCGGAGAGATTCAAATCAATCGCGGTTATCGGGTACAACACAACATGGCAATCGGTCCCTATAAAGGGGGCTTACGGTTTCACAAAACAGTAACAGAAGATACCATGAAATTTCTCGCTTTCGAGCAGACGTTTAAAAACTCGTTAACCACGTTGCCCATGGGGGGTGGCAAAGGCGGTTCTGACTTTGACCCAACAGGCAAATCGGAAGCCGAAGTGATGCGGTTCTGTCAGGCATTTATGACGGAATTGCAAAAATACATTGGACCCGAAACAGATGTCCCCGCGGGCGACATTGGCGTGGGCGGTCGTGAAATCGGATTCATGTACGGGCAGTACAAAAGACTGCGTGGAGAACACGTAGGCGTACTCACAGGCAAAGGTCTCGAATGGGGAGGATCGCTTATCCGCCCAGAAGCCACCGGCTTTGGTGCAACTTATTTCCTGCAAGGAATGTTGGCTCAAAAAGGAGACAGCATTAAGGGAAAAAGAGTTGCCCTTTCCGGCTTTGGAAACGTGGCTTGGGGTGCCGCGCTCAAATTAGCCGAACTTGGAGCAAAAGTAGTTACGATTTCCGGTCCTGATGGTTATATTATAGACGAAGATGGTATTTCTACGACAGAAAAAATCGCGTACATGGACGAATTACTGCAAACCCGCAACAACGTAGTAGCACCTTTTGCCCAAAAATTCCCGTCAGCGAAATTTATCGCGGGCAAAAAACCGTGGGAGGCAAAAGTAGACATTGCCATGCCTTGTGCCATTCAAAACGAATTGACAGAAGAAGATGCCAAAACCTTAATTGCCAATGGTGCAAAATACGTGGTAGAAGTATCGAACATGGGCTGTACTGCCGAGGCGGTAACCGTGTTACAACAAGCACAAGTAGCCTTTGCCCCGGGTAAAGCCGCCAACGCCGGCGGTGTCGCTACCTCAGGATTAGAAATGTCGCAAAATGCAATGAAACTATCTTGGACCGCAGCAGAAGTGGACGAGAAACTAAATGGCATCATGAACAGCATTCATGATAATTGCGTGAAATATGGTAAAGAACCTAACGGCTATATCAATTACGTGAAAGGTGCCAATATTGCAGGCTTCATCAAAGTCGCCGATGCCATGATCGCGCAAGGTATTGCATATTAAACATCCACATGTTTAAAATTTATTATTTGTAAAAAAAAACAGGATGCCAGAACTTAGGCATCCTGTTTTTTTAGATAAAATGCAAATAATTATTCTATTGATATGTATGCTCCATATTTAAAGAATATGGAAAAGAAAAAGATTCTCTGAGCCGCGTAGAAAATGGGGTTCAGGATTATTCGATTGAAAAATTTCACGAGAAATCCCACACTTTCGGCACGATTGCTATGATTGATGCCTTCAAAAATATCCTTGATGCCGACCGTACCTATATGCAAAATCCGCAAAACAGCCGAACTGCTCGGAAAACGAGATATTACCTGCGATAGAAACTGTTAATACCGGATTCCAACGTGCGGCTATGGAAACAATCAATCAACTTGTCGCTCGGAACACTTACAACCGTTTGACAGGAAAGGCAATACATAAACAATGGGTACTTATTCGTATAATTCTGGTTTTAAGATATTAAACCGTCTTTTTTCTCCTTCGGACAGTTCAAAATTAAATATTGATTCATTTGCCATAATTCTTTTTCTTTTGTTTAAAGATTATCTCGCAAAGGTAGCATAAAATTTTCAATACACACAAACGAATAAAAATATTGGCGAGGCTGTGTCTTCATATTATATTCTGTAAATAACCCGAAATCGGATAATCAGCAATATCTTGCCCTAACTCCCGGCAAATGCCACCGCACCGCAACGGGACTCCCGACAATACCACTGTTATTCAGGAGATTCCCGCTTCCGAGGGAAGGACGGGAAACAGCACGGAAAGGACGGGAGAAATAGCATGGAAAAGAAGAGAAACAACTTGGGAAGGATGGGAGACAGCGCGGGATTCACCGGGGTATTCCCAACTCGACAAGAACAACATCCCTAAACCCAAAAATATCAGCAAATAGTAGAAATGTTTCATCAATTCTAAGTTCTAACCTGCATTATTTTAAAAAGAAAAAAATTTTCCCATGCGCGAAAATAGTAAAAAAAACGACACGACAGGTCCCAAGGAGAATTATTTTCACTTTCTCCGGTTGCAACCACTAAAATAGAGGTAAGTTTCACCGCACCTGATTTGTC
>JAISUP010000083.1 GCA_031272025.1 Bacteroidales bacterium | reverse complement strand
TTTCGAGTTCGGCTATTGCAAGTTCCTCAAACAATTCGCGTTTGCCTTCAAAATAGGCTTTGAGCGTGGACAGGAATAGACTCTTGCCAAACCGTCGCGGGCGACCGAGAAAATACGGTCGCTCGGTGCGCGTCAGGTCATAAACATATTTTGTTTTGTCAACGTAAACGTATCCGCCGCGTCGCAGTTTCTCAAAATCCTGTATGCCAACCGGCATTTCTCTTGTTGTGTTCATGATGTTTTGGCAATAAAATTATATACCGCGAAAATACAATAAAAAAAAATATTTTTTTACCTTTGCATTATTATTTTGTCACTTCTAAAAAAATAACAAAATACAAACATGAAATTTCAATTAGAATCTCCCTTTTCTCCGGCGGGCGATCAGCCTACCGCCATTCAGGAATTGACACGCGGACTTCGCGAGGGCGATATGTCTCAGGTATTACTTGGTGTTACCGGTTCGGGAAAGACTTTCACTATTGCCAATGTTTTGCAAGAGGTACAACGACCTGCCTTGATACTTAGTCACAACAAAACTCTCGCCGCGCAATTGTATAGCGAATTTAAACAGTTTTTCCCAAAAAATGCAGTAGAGTATTTTGTTTCTTATTACGACTACTATCAGCCGGAAGCCTATTTGCCGGTAACAAATACTTATATTGAAAAAGATTTAGCCATCAATACCGAGATAGAAAAAATGCGACTTCGGGCAACGTCTTCTCTTTTGTCTGGCAGACGCGATGTGATAGTGGTGGCTTCGGTGTCGTGCATCTATGGTATTGGCAATCCCGAAGAATTTGCCAAAAATGTCATCAATATTTATTCGGGTATGATTATTAACCGCGATCAATTGCTTCACGCGCTCATGCGAAGTCTGTATTCGCGTACCGAATTAAATCTCGAACCCGCCCGTTTCAGGGTGAAAGGAGATACTATAGACGTTTTTCCCCCTTATCACGATTATGCCTATCGTATTATCTTTTGGGATAATGAAATAGAAGACATTCGGGAGATAGACCCGCTTTCGGGGGACAAAATCTCGGACATGAATAGTCTCACCATATATCCTGCCAATATTTTTGTTACTTCACAAGACGTGATGAACGAGGCTATACAACAAATACAGTTAGATATAGGGGTACATACGGCTTATTTTAAATCTATAGGTAAACATGTAGAATCTAAGCGATTGGAAGAACGGGTAATTTATGATGTAGAAATGATGAAGGAATTAGGGTATTGTAAAGGGATAGAAAATTACTCCCGATATTTTGACAGGCGGGAAACCGGGCAACGTCCTTTCTGTATTATTGATTTTTTTCCCGATGATTTTATTTTGGTCGTAGACGAGAGCCATGCCACTGTTCCGCAAATAGGAGCCATGTATTGGGGAGACCGTGCACGAAAACAAAATTTGGTAGACTATGGCTTTCGTCTACCCGCCGCTTTAGACAACCGCCCGTTGAAGTTTGACGAATTTGAAGCCATGATAGGGCAAACTATTTACATGAGTGCTACCCCTGCACGTTACGAGTTGGAAAAAAGCGGGGGGGTAGTCGTGGAACAAGTTGTGAGACCTACCGGTTTGCTTGACCCGGAAATTGAAGTAAGACCGGCACTCAATCAAGTAGATGACTTACTTGAAGAAATCGCCCGTGTAGTAGCAAAGCACGAAAGAGTACTCGTTACTACCCTGACCAAAAGAATGGCAGAAGAGTTAACCGATTATTTAGTAAATATAGGGATAAAAACCCGCTACATCCACTCTGATGTGCACACGCTTGATAGGGTTGAAATACTTAAAGATTTGCGTTGCGGTACCATTGATGTTTTGGTAGGGGTCAATTTGTTGCGCGAGGGTTTGGATTTACCGGAGGTTTCTCTTGTCGCTATCATGGATGCCGACAAAGAAGGGTTCTTGCGAGACGAAAGGTCTCTTACCCAAACGGCGGGACGAGCGGCAAGGCATATCAACGGGCACGTGATTTTTTATGCCGACAAAATAACCGCCTCCATGCAAGCCGCGATAGACGAAACCCTGCGCAGACGCAACAAACAAATACAGTACAATATTGAGCATCATATTATCCCAAGGAGCGTGGTAAAATCTGATGACATGTACCTTGTCGGTTCTATAGATGGAAAAACATCAAAACCTGCAACTTACCATATCGCTGACAGCCCGTCTTTACAAGTAGCCGAAGAAATTCCTCTCCGGCTATTAGATAAAAAACAATTGCAAGAACAACAAAAACAAGTACGAAAAGAGTTAGATAAAGCCGTGAAGTCTTTAGAATTTATACTTGCCGCCCAACTTCGAGATCGTCTAAAAGAAATTACAGTATTGCTTCAAAGTTAGGACAATTGTTCTGGCTCCATGCCAAAATACCCATGTTTCCCAATGTTTGTATTGGGAACACGGGTACAAGTGCACGACCGGAAAAGTCGTTGTCTTATTTTATCTCCACGTCGACCCCGCTGGGCAATTCCAACTTCATTAAGGCTTCAATGGTGTTGGTTGTTGCCCCGTAAATGTCTAACAATCGTTTGTAGGTTGAGAGTTCAAATTGTTCCCTCGATTTTTTGTTCACGAAAGTAGAACGATTTACCGTGAAAATCTTTTTGTGGGTAGGCAACGGGATAGGTCCTATTAAGACTGCTTTATTGTCTTTAGAGGAATTGACTGCCTTAACAATTTTTTCCGCGGATTTGTCCACCAAAGTGTGGTCGAATGATTTTAATTTAATTCTAATTCTCTGACTCACGTTATTTTATTTTTAATAATTATACTTATAATTTCATTTTTTAAGGTTATTTCGTGTATTTATTATCTGTTTTGATGAGTTGCTCTTTCACGTCTTTGGGTACTTCGGCATATTCGAGAAACTCCATGCTGTAACTTGCCCTTCCGGAGGTAAGCGAGCGAAGGTGTGTAACGTATCCAAACATTTCAGCAAGGGGTACTTTGGCAACAATTTCTTGCACGCCTCCGGTTTTGGCTTCTATATGATCGAGTATGGCACGTTTGCGGTTCAAATCTCCTGTAACAATCCCGATATAATCATCCGGGGTAGTAACTTCTACTTTCATCAAGGGTTCCAATATTACTGTTTGTACTTTTTTGCATACTTCGCGGAAGGCAATTTTCGCGCATACTTCAAAAGAATAGGCATCGGAGTCTACCACGTGTGTATTGCCATCAATTAAGGTAATATGTAGTCCTTCCACGGGAAATCCATATTTACCGTTAGACATTGCCATTAAGAATCCCTTTTCTGCCCCGCGGGCAAATTCGGCGGGAATAAGTCCTCCCTTCACTTTATTTTCAAGCAATAGCCCTTTTTGGTCGAAAGGAACGGGGGTAATTTCAAAAGTCATATCTGCAAAAGCCCCGCGACCGCCGGTTTGCCGTTTGTATATCTCCCTATGCGTGAACGGGGACACAAAGGCTTCTTTATAAGCAACCTTAGGTTTTCCATGATTACAATCTACGTGAAATTCGCGACTGAGACGGTCTAATAAGATTTCAAGGTGCAACTCGCCCATACCGCTAATCACGGTTTGATTAGATTCCTCGTCTACTTTCACCACGAAAGTGGGATCTTCTTCGGCAAGTTTGCCCAAGGCTATCATGAGCCGGTCTTCATCTTCTTTGGTTTTGGGCTCAATGGCGATAGAGATAACCGGGGCAGGAAAAACGATATTTTCGAGTACGATAGGGTGCTTTTCATCGGTGAGGCTATCGCCTGTGCGCACGTTTTTCATGCCTACCAATGCCACGATATTTCCCGCGGAGGCAGCCTCTATTTGCTGTTGCTTATTAGAGTGCATTTGTAATATCTTAGAAATACGCTCCCTTTTACCGGTAGCCACGTTATATACCATTTCTCCGGCTTTGAGTGTGCCGGAATAAATTTTGATAAAAATCAATTTTCCCACGAAAGGGTCGGTTGCGATTTTAAACACCAATGCTGAAAAACTGGCTCGCGGGTCTGGCTCGCGGGTTTCCTCTTTATCCGTATGCGGGTTTTTGCCCTTAATTGCCGGAACATCAAGCGGAGATGGTAAATATTGTACTATGGCATCAATAAGAGGCTGTACCCCTTTGTTCTTAAACGATGCACCACACAAAACAGGAGTAAGGTCAGTACTTAACGTGGCTTCACGAAGGGCTGCAAATATTTCTTCGTTAGTAATACTTTCAGGGTCTTCAAAATATTTGACCATGAGTTTTTCATCGCGTTCAGCCAAAGATTCGAGCATAAACAGTCGCGCTTCTTCCACTTCCTGTTTTAAATCTTCCGGTATTTCTATCTCTTCGTAAGTATTTCCTTTATCGCCTTCGTTCCACACGTAGGCTTTGCGTTCAATCAGGTCGACCAAACCTCTAAAACTATCTTCCGCGCCTATGGGCAATTGTATGGGTAGAGGATTCGCCCCTAATTTTTCCTTGATTTGGGATACTACGGATTGGAAATCTGCCCCTACGCGGTCCATTTTGTTCACGAAACAAAGACGCGGCAAATGGTATTTGTCGGCTTGCCTCCACACGGTTTCCGATTGGGGTTGAACGCCGCCTACCGCACAGAAAACGGCAACGGCTCCATCTAAAATACGAAGAGAACGTTCTACTTCTACCGTGAAGTCAACATGCCCGGGAGTGTCAATAATATTGATTTTATATTCTTTGCCTCTACACTGCCACGAAACAGTCGTTGCCGCGCTGGTAATCGTGATACCTCTTTCCTGTTCCTGTATCATCCAATCCATTGTTGCCGTCCCCTCATGCACTTCACCAATTTTATAATTCTTCCCGGTGTAGTAGAGAATCCGCTCGGTTGTTGTAGTTTTTCCGGCATCAATATGTGCCATGATTCCTATATTCCTTACATTCAACAAATCTTCTGTCATGGTTGCAACAAATGTTTAATAATAAAAGAACGATTAACACAAGTTATTTTCTAAATAACCTGTGTTTGTATTAAAATCTGAAATGAGAAAATGCCTTATTGGCTTCTGCCATTCTATGAGTATCTTCTTTACGTTTATAGGCTTGTCCTTCTTCTTTATAGGCTGCCATAATTTCTGCCGACAATTTATTAGCCATCGTTTTCTCGTGTCTTTTGCGGGCAAAATTAATTAAATTTTTCATGCCTACCGATTGTTTTCTTTCGGGGCGCAATTCTGTAGGAATTTGAAATGTAGCACCTCCAATACGTCGACTTTTCACCTCTAACGCAGGAGTAACATTTGCCAATGCTTGTTTCCAAACTTCTACCGGATCTTGGTCGCTCATCTTAGATTTGATGATGTCAAGACTGTCATAAAAAATTTCAAAAGCAGTGCTTTTCTTTCCCTTGAGCATGAGGTTATTCACAAATTTAGTTACCATCACGTCATTAAACTTCGGGTCGGGTAAGATGATTCTTTTTCTTGGTTTCGATTTTCTCATTTTGTAACTTCAATAAAAATTTATTTACTCTCGGGTATCCATTTTGAACCCCGATTTACTATTATGTTTTTTTTGTTTATAATTTACTTTTAATTGGCTTTTTTCTTTGGACGTTTGGCTCCGTATTTAGAGCGTCCTTGCAGGCGTCCTTCTACCCCGGCAGAATCTAAGGCTCCGCGAACTACGTGATAACGAACCCCCGGCAAGTCTTTTACACGTCCCCCGCGCACGAGCACGATAGAGTGTTCCTGTAAATTGTGTCCCTCGCCCGGTATATACGCGTTTACTTCTTTCCCGTTGGTCATGCGAACCCTCGCTACTTTACGCATCGCGGAATTAGGCTTTTTTGGCGTAGTCGTGTATACTCTCAAGCAAACGCCCCGCCTTTGCGGACACGCATCTAATGCCTTTGACTTGCTTTGCGCCGTGATTTTTTTCCTTCCTTTTCTGACTAACTGTTGTATTGTCGGCATACTATTTAATATATTAAACTTTTAATATTCAATTATTTTTAATTTTTATTTTCCTTTTTTTTAGGGCTTGCAAAGATACAACTTTTTTTGTAACAAATACATTTTGTTGATTTTTTTTTTACTCTACAAGATATCTTGTTACCCCATGTATTGTATGTATCTCATTTTTGGTGATTATGGTTAAACCATTGTAGTCGTTTTTCCAATTCGGGCAAGGCTTCGGCAGGCACGAGCGACACGCATGCCCGCAATCCTTCGTGGTGCTCGCTACCTGTAATGGCTAACGATATCGCGCTAATCCCGTAATAAAGCAATTCTTTGAGTAATTGCTCGCCCGATAGTCCGGGGTAAGCAATCGTGAAATAAAAACCGTCTGCCAAAGGTTGTTGCCCATCTTTATCGTAAACGATAACAAAGCCGTTTTCGGTAAACATTTTTTTCATACGGGCGGCTTTTTCTCCATATAATTTCACGTCTTTCAAGTAATTATATTCTCCGGTATTACAAGCCTTCAATATGGCTGCCAAGGCATATTGTGCCGAATGAGAAGTTCCCGAACTGATGGCATAAATTGCCCCGTAAATCGCGGCTTTGCCAAGAATATCCGTGCCAAAGCAAGGCAACAAATCCGGGAAACGGCGATGGAACAAGGTGTCGGAAAAGACCATCATCCCGATGCGCTCGCCCGCGTAACTGAACGCCTTTGATGCCGAAATAAGTAGCAGGTAATTGTCGGTATAATGTCCAACCGTAGGCTGGTATGGCGGCTTACCCGGACAAGAAATATCCTCCCTGAAATCCATCCCGAAATAGGCTAAATCTTCAAAAATAAAAACCTGATATTGATTGGCTAAGTCTCCAATAATTTGCAATTCCTGCTCGGTAAAACAAATCCACGAGGGATTGTTAGGGTTGGAATACATGATAGAATGAATATGTCCTTGTTTGAGATAGGATTCTAATTTGTCGCGCAGTTTTTCTTGTCGGTAATGATAAACATCGAAAGTTTCGTATTTTAACCCGAGCACCCTATGTTGTTGTTTTTGAACGGGAAAGCCGGGGTCAATAAAGAGGGTGGTATCACGTTGTTCGTGAGCGCGTGCTAAGGTCATGAAGCCTGCCATACCGCCCATCATGGACCCTACAGTAGGAATACACGATTCGGGTGATACCGTCAGGTTGAGAAAATTCTTGACAAATTTCGACATCTCGGTTTTGAGTTCCGGAATACCATCTATGTCGGGGTAAATTGAGGCGACTCCATGTTGTAGGGCTTCTATTTGTGCCTGAACACCTATCGAGCACGCGGGAAGTCCCGGTATGCCCATTTCCATGCGAATAAAAGAAATTCCTGACGTTTCTTCTATCCGGTTTATCAATTTCTTTACCTCTCGAATAGATGCCGTGGATATTTGTTTTATATCACTGCATTCTAATATCTTATCGACTACATCTACTGCAATGGGGGTACTTTTTTCTATTTCCA
Source organism: Bacteroidales bacterium (assembly GCA_031272025.1). Taxonomy (GTDB): domain Bacteria; phylum Bacteroidota; class Bacteroidia; order Bacteroidales; family WCHB1-69; genus JAGVVH01. The sequence continues at coordinate 1,244 of JAISUP010000083.1, read as the reverse complement.
TGTATTCACGATTTATATTTCTGATTTTAAAACGCGAAGATAGGATTTTTTAGGGAAATAAAACATTATCACGAAAAAAAAAGGACACTTACGGCACTTCGATAAACGCGGTGGCGATTTTGATGCAACTTGAACGACTTTTGCCCTTGATGCGGCAGGTTTATGATGTTACAAACAGGCACGAAATAAAGAAGGAACGTGTTGATAATCATGATAAAATCTTTTCGATTTACGAACTTCATACCAACCTGATTGTCAAGGGCAGTCGCGAGATGAAGTTTGGGCACAAGGTCAATTTTGCCAACGGTAAAAGCAATTTGATACTCGCTGTGGAAACTCACAAAGGTAATCCTGCCGACAGTAGCTGTTTCAGCCGATGACCAAAAAAGTGATAAAAACGTACGGCATCGTGCCGCATAACGGGGCAACAGACGGCGGTTACGCGAGTTTGGCAAATCAGCAATACGCTCAAAAACATGGAATTATGAATATTGTTTTCAATAAAATAGTTGGCAGTTTGCGCAACGTCTGTTCGAGCAAAAATTTAGAAACGCGGCTAAAAAAGTGGCGCGGTACGATTGAGGCAATCATTTCCAACATCAAACGCGGCTTTCATTTGCACCGTTGTAATTGGAAGGGTGAGGAACATTTCGCACAGCCTTTGTAGCACCATCGCTTACAACATCAGAGTGATGAACGCGATGGTAAAAGCAGCGTGAGGACTTTATGGACGGACACTAAATATATTTGTCGGCATACTTATTTATTGCTCCTATATTTGCTGGCATTGGACGTTTGTCTTTCCATGTCCATTCTGTTCTACCAAAATTTAACATAGCATTATGTGCAACGTTTCCTGTTTTTAATCCTGATTGTCTTCCTATTGTATTAAGAGTATGTACAAATCTGCTTGCTGTTCCTGCTTGTGGCTTTATCGGCTCTCTCCCATTCGGATCTACATATTTCAACGGGTTATTCCCGCAATAGTTGTACGAAGATAGCCCCGGGTACTTCGCGTGCAGCGGGTCCACCTGCGTGAAAATGCCCCTTCCCGGGTCGTAGTACCTTGCCCCGAAATACATCAACCCCGTTTCCTCGTCCCTTTCTTTTCCCGTGAAGGTGTAACGCGACTCGCCGTGAAGCAGGGCGTAGTTCCAGTTGATTTGCCTTACCCAAGGCTCGCCAAACGGCAGGTACTGCAAATGCAGCACGGGAGTGCCCGTGATATCCGTCATCCACGAGGA
>JAISUP010000066.1 GCA_031272025.1 Bacteroidales bacterium | reverse complement strand
TCTTTGGCAATATCAATTTCTTCATCGGTTAATTTTCTTCCGATACTTTCCATTGCCTCGTATTGCAAGTCTTCAACGGTAATTTTGTATATGATATTGTCTTCCATAATTTTATGCTGTTTTAAATTTATCCGTATGATTATCAAGAAAATACTCAACAAGTTGCGGAATGAATTTGCCTTTGTATGGATGCAAACGATGCACGTGCTTTGTCGTTTCTGCTTCCTTATATTGGTCGAAAGACAAAGCCCAATTCAGGTCGTCGCCAAGTCGCTCTTTGTAAATTACCTCCCTCGCCCCATTAAACGATTTGTAATAATTCATAAGGTCGTTCAATGCAATTTGTGTTGAACCGTTTTCGCCGATTTTTCTAACTCTGCCATATTGAATAAGATACGCGATATTAGACGGGGTTACAGATTTTCCCAAATAATCTGTAGCCCACTCGCTTGCTTCTTTAATTGTTAATAATTCTGTCATTTTTATCGTGTTATATTAGGCAAAGGTACGAAATATTTCAATACGATAATCACTCACAGGAAAAAAGTTTTCAACACTTTTTGCAACTTGATTGTAATTCACGTCAATGGCACGAAATTGTGAATAGATGCACAGTTTTTTTTGCAACAAGCAGGGCGTAACCTCGTTTGTGCAGTACATCACCGAAGAGTGCGACGAAAGAGACATTGACGAAATACGATTTATATTTTTCATTTCTACTGAAATTATGCTGACAGACAAAGATAGAAAAATATATTTTAGTTAACCGCGGTACAAGGGTAATGAAAAAAATTGTACTTTCGCGACTTGAAACAGCAAAAATAAAAAGTAATATTATTTTATATCGTGAGTAACATAAATCCTCGTAAAAATTTTGAAGAAACCCGTGAAAAAATAGGGTATGTAGAACGTGCAAAAGCCACACGTGCAGATTATGAACGCGTAGGGTTCATGTCGGGATTGGAGGTACATCAGCAATTACTAACGAAGCGTAAATTGTTTTGTCGTTGTCCGGCGGGCATTTTTCAAAAACCCGATCAATTTGATGCTGAAGTAGTCAGGCACATGCGTCCTACCTTATCGGAATTGGGCGAGTACGATGGTACGGCTCTCATGGAATTTAAAACTCGCAAAGAAATCATCTATCGTATTGCCAATAAAACGGCGTGTACTTATGAAGTAGACGATACGCCTCCTTTTCCTATTGACCGAGAGGCATTGGAGAAAGCCATAGAAATTGCCCTCGCGAGCAAATTGAATATCGTGGGAGAGGTGCATATTACCCGAAAACAATATCTTGATGGCTCGATACCTACCGGTTTTCAACGCACAGCCATTATTGGTATTGAAGGGTCTATACAAATTAAGAACAAGGTTATTCGTTTAATACAATTGAGTTTAGAAGAGGATGCCTGTCGCGAGGTATCTGATATAGGACATGTTCGCGTGTATCGTACCGATCGTTTGGGAATGCCTTTGATAGAGACCGTAACCTATCCCGATTTTACTACGCCTGATGAGGTAAAAGAGGGTTGCGATTACATTCGTTTTCTTAATCGTAGCACGGGTAAAGTGCGCACCGGTATCGGGGCGGGACGCGAAGATGTGAACGTGAGTTGCAAAGGGGGGACCAGAGTAGAAATTAAGGGAGTGGCTCACACGAAATGGATTCCCGAACTAACCCACGTGGAGGTTTTCCGGCAATGGGCTTTGCTCGCTATTCGCGACTGCCTGCTTTCGCGTACTCGTATTGATGATTGGCAAATACAATACCAAGAACTCGACCCCAAAGATTTTCATTTTTACTATCCCGCGATACAAAACGCCCTAACTCGCGGAGAAAAATTATACGCGGTGAATTTGCCTTATTTCAAAGGGCTATTGTCGCATTTTACTCAACCTGACAAACCCTTTTACGATGAATTTGTACATCGTCTCAAAGTTATTGCCTGCCTCGAAAAACCGAATATGGTAACGAGTGAGGATATTGAAGATGTAGTGAGCAGTCATGTTTTCGAAAAACTGCAACAAATGTTTGGGGCGGGAGAAGAAGATGCCCAGATTTTGCTTTGGGGACCAAAAGAAGATATGAAAACGGCAATAGAAGTCATTGACGAGCGTGCTCGCATGGCTTTCGAAGGGGTGCCCAAAGAAACCCGCAAGTCGTTTGTCGATGGTACAACCATCTTCGAACGGGTTTTGCCCGGTGCCGACCGGATGTACCCCGACACCGATTCTGCCCCGATTCCCTTAGATTCGGCATACATAGAACAGTTGCGTGCCCGCGTACCTGATGAGGTATCCGGACGTTACGAGCAACTGATTGCTTGGAACGTCCCAGACCATACTTACGACTATTTGTTCACGTGGAACTATTTCCCGCTGATTAAACAAATAGTTGCCGACTTAAAAATAGATCCTAAATACGTGGCAACATTTATTGGCACCCGACTGAAACACCTGCATGGACAATTTAAACAAATTCCATTCGACAGACAAAGGCTCTATGATTTATTTGTTTTTTTACAAACAGAGAGGTTAAACTTTGCCATTGCCCCCAAAATGCTCAAAGAAATGTTTCAACACCCGGGTATGGATTTTGAATCTATTCTTGTTTTGTTGAAATTTAAAAGAGTTTCTTTATCTGAAATTATGGATAGGGTAAAAGTGTTGCAACAAAAATTTATTTTTACTCGATCGCGCAGGAATCCTGATGCACAGTTACATAGTCTCATGGGGGCAGTGCGAAATCTTGCCGAAGGAAATGCCGATATGAAGTTACTGTCTGCAAATATTCGAGAAATGATAGAGTAGGTTGGCTTAAAGTGCTGTTACCCGATATATCTCATCAATGATATCTCTGTCGTTGCGGAGACGAGGTACTTTATGTTGACCGCCCAATTTGTTCTTGTAAGATAACCAACTATGAAAAGTTCCCTTGGGTGCAATTTTTACCAAAGGCATTTGTAGCAATAAGTCTCCCGAACGTTTGGCTTCGTAGTCGGAGTTGATGGCTTTGAGCGCGGTATCTAATATGCTTGTAAAATGTTCGGTTTCGTTGGGGGGGGATGCGAACTCGATGAGCCATTCGTGACACGCCTTTGATTGATTGCCGGAAAGAAAAACCGGAGCCACAGTATAATCTAAAACCGTTGCCCCGGTTTGGTTGCAGGCTTGTCGCAATGCCTGTTCCGCGTTGTCCATGATGAGTTCTTCCCCAAAGGTATTGATATAGCAGGTAGTCCGTCCCGTGATACGAAAACGATAAGGTTGGGTAGAGGTGAACATGATCGTGTCGCCAATCACGTACCGCCACAGTCCCGACAATGTGCTGATAATTAAAGCGTAATTTTGTTCTATAACCGCATCTTCTAAGGGGATGACTTGCCCGCGCTGTTGGACAAGTGCACCGGAAGTAGATACCTCGCCTGATAGTGTCATGGGCAATAACTCGTAAAAAACCCCGTGGTCGGACAGCAATAACAACTCATCGCTATCTACTTGATCTTGAAATCCAAAAAAGCCTTCCGAAGCATTGTACATGTTCAGGTATGACATCTTGCTATCAGGTATAATTTTCTGATATTCTTCAATATAAGGAGTAAAAGACACGCCCCCGTGCAAAAAAACTTCTAAATGAGGCCATACTTCATTCAGGCTTTGTTTTCCCGATAGTTGTAAAACCTTTTTCATGACTAATAGCATCCACGAGGGAACTCCCGACAAAGAGGTGATGTCGCTATAGAGCGCATCTTGCGCGAGTAGGGTTAGTTTTTCTTCCCAATAGGGTAAGAGCAGTACTTCTCTACTGGATGCTTTTAGAAAATCGCCCAACCGGGGCATTTGGTTCAACAATATCGCGGACACGTCTCCTACTTGCACGGTAGCCCCTTCCGGCGGCGATTGCATGGAACCGCCCAACACCAAACCCTTTCCTGCAAACAGTTGGGTCTGTGGGTGATTTAAACAATAAGAAGTAAGAACATCGCGAGATGCCAGATAATGATTCTCGTCCAACGATTCTTTGCTTACCGGGATAAATTTACTCTTTCCCGCGGTTGTTCCCGATGATTTTGCCATCCAGCGAATCGAGGAATCCCATAACACGTTATTTTCCCCGTGCATGATTTTTTCAAAATATGGAACCAAAGAGGCATAATCGTGCAAGGGTACATCGCGTGCGAAGACATCATAACTCGTATCTGCCGACAGCCCGTGTTCTTGTCCAAAAAACGTGCGAGCCCCATGCTCCATCAAATAATCAAACCATTGATTTTGATGATGTATTGCCTCTGCGCGTATTTTTGACAACCGTTCTTGACGGGACGAAAAATAGTATCGCAATATGGTATTAATTCCTTGCATGACTTTTTGTCTTTTTATTTTTTGTAATTTCGCGACAAAAGTAATAAAAAAAGATGATAACTTACCCCCATGCAAAAATAAATATCGGGTTATACATTACTCGTCTTCGAGAAGATGGTTACCATGATTTGGAAACGATTTTTTATCCTGTTTGTAATGAGAAAGATAAATTAGAAATAGACATTTTGAAGCAGGGCGATACTCGAATAGAAATAAACGGCATCGCGGTGCCATCAGGATCGCTGAATCTCTGTTTAAAGGCTTACAATTTGCTTCGTGCCGACTACAAATTGTCGCCGGTAAGGATAAAATTGCACAAAAATATACCGGTGGGAGCAGGTTTAGGGGGCGGTTCTGCTGATGCCGCTTTCACGCTCAAAATGCTCAATCATTTGTTTCAATTAAATCTGTCTATCCTCGTGTTGGAACAATATGCCTTAAAAATAGGTAGCGATGTGCCCTTTTTTATTCGCGATGTTCCCGCTTTTGCAACGAGTAGGGGCGAATGTCTACTGCCTATTTCCTTAGATCTGTCTTCGTGGAAAATTAGTCTCGTGCACCCACCGCTGTCTATTTCTACCCAAAATGCATTCGCGGAAATCAAACCGAGACCTGCTACTTTTGATTTAAAACAAATTACACGTTATCCTGTCGAGGATTGGAAAAATTTTGTACACAACGATTTTGAAAAAACAGTTTTTGCACGATACCCTTTGTTACAACAAATTAAAGAACAATTATACGCGAAAGGTGCGGTTTATGCCTCCCTGTCGGGAAGCGGGTCTTCGCTTTTTGCTATCGCGCACGAAAAAATAGAGTTAGACAATTAAATTTAGAATTTAGAATTTAGATATTATAGGAGTATGTCAAAGAATAAATTAGCCCGTTTTGAGGAGAACAAGCATTTTGCTCATTTATTTCAGTATACCGATTACGACACAAGTCAAAGCCCTTTTCCCATGAAAGGTCGGTGGCGGGAGTTGTATTTCAAGAATCAGGGACCGGTAGTATTGGAATTAGGTTGTGGGGGGGGCGAATATACGGTAGCCCTCGCCGAGCGGTTTCCTGATAAAAACTTCATTGGTGCCGACCGGAAAGGTGCCCGCTTGTGGAAAGGGTGTAAAAAAGTGGAAAATTTGCAATTGCCCAACGTGGCATTTTTGCGTGTGAACATTGAGGCTATTGTCGACTATTTTGCACCCGATGAAATTGACGAGATATGGATTACTTTTCCTGACCCGCAGCCTAAGAAACCTCGCAAGCGTCTCACCTCTCCACAATTTATCGCGCGTTACCGCGAATTACTCACCCCCGAAGGCATTATTCATCTCAAAACCGACAGCGACTTATTGTATCAATATACTATTCTTACGGCTCAAGAACAGCATTGGAAAATCAGAGAGAAAATCGACAACATTTATTTGGACAACGCTATACCTTTGCTAACAGATATACAAACATTTTATGAGCAAATGTGGCTAAAAGAAAATCGGGTAATATCTTATTTGCAAATGAATATATAAAAACGGGTTAGCGTTTTTTGAGCGACAAATAAGTATATACCGGAAAATGGTCGGAAGTGGCTATTGAGGTGCAAACGGTATGCTCGTAAGCATTGTATTTTGAAGAATGCAAGATATAATCAATCCTGTAGTTTGGGAAAGCATCGCCCCGGTAAGTAATTCCTGCCCCTTTGCCGCTTCGCCTAAAACTGTCGTCCAAACCTCTACATAATTGATAATAACTGTAAGAAACGGGGGTATCGTTGAAGTCGCCACATATAATCACAGGGTAAGGGCTTTGTTTCACGTGTGCTCGAATCATTTTGACTTGTTTTGCCCTTTCGCGAGAGGCAACGGCAACTTTTTCCGATAAGTGATAGGCTTTCTTATTGAAAGCGGGATCATTAAAATTGCCTTCACTCCATTCTTTTCCTATCTCGTAGTCCGCTTCGCTCATTTTAAATGACTCTAAATGAATGCAATATACGCGAATCGTGTCGTGTTTATATTTAATGTCGGCAAAGAGTGAACCATTGTAGGTATTGGTATCGGGCAGGGGAACGGCACCGGAGCGTACAATTTTGTATTTGCTAAAAATTGCCTCTCCTGCTTGATAATTGTTTCGTGTAGAGGCAGGAAAAAGCGTTACATAGTAATTGCTTTGTTCCTTACTGCTTTTACGCGACAAGCCCATGAGCGATAACAGCGAATCACGTGTGTTAAAATCTAACGTGCCGGTTTTATCGTAAAAATATTCTTGCAAACAAAGAATATCCGGTTGTTGGGCTCGCAAAAAAGACATCTCGGCATCGCGTACCCGCAATTGTTCCGCGTGATGGCTTGATGAATATAACCCGAAAAGTTGAACATTATAACTCATGACTTTGATACTATTGGCAATATTCGCGGGTTTTGCTCTCCCATTAAGTTGATAATACCTGTCCACGTTATTAACATTTAATAATATGATTATGAGTGAAATAAAAAGATACCGGTAGCGTACGAAAACCCAAAACAAGGTAAAAAATATATTGATTATCAATATATAAGGAAATATCAAACCGCAATACAGAAAAATAGAAGTCCACTCGGGGGTTATAAAACTCGATAAAAACGCACCCAATAATAAGAGTGCGCTTATGATGTTTAAGACAAAAAGCAGGAGTATCAGAATTTTTTTCCCCCGCGAGTGGTTCTTTTTTGTCATACTTTTTTCTATCAGGTCAAATTATTCGCAGGGCAACTCTGTGCACCACCCAAATTTATCGGGTATCTCACCATATTGCACGCCAACGAGATAGTTATACAGTTTTTTACTCCATTCCCCGGCTTCGCCATTTTTGGAATATTGAAATAAGATACCGGTTTCGCGGTCTTGAATACTACCTACGGGCGAGATGACCGCGGCGGTACCGCACGCGCCAACTTCTTCAAATGTATCCAATTCATCAATACGCACCTGTCTTCGCTCTACTTTTAATCCTAATTCTTCGGCAATTTGTCTCAGACTCATGTTTGTAATGGACTGTAATATAGAATGAGAATCAGGAGTGATATAGGTATTGTTTCTTATGCCGAAAAAATTTGCCGGACCTGCTTCGTCAATAAATTGTTTGGTTTTGGCATCGGCAAAGAGTGTAACGGAGAAGCCTTCGTCGTGTGCGCGCTCACCGGCACGCAAACTCGCGGCATAGTTACCTCCTACTTTCGCGTGTCCTGTTCCAAGGGGAGCAGCACGGTCGTAATCTTTCACGATTTGCATTTTTACCGGTTTGAATCCTTCTTTAAAATAAGGACCTACAGGCACGGCAAAAATAGCAAAAAGGTATTCATCGGCAGGATGCACACCTACTCGCGCACCGCTACCTACCAATAACGGGCGTAAATATAACGAACCTCCCGTGCCGTATGGTGGAATAAACTCTTGATTGAGTTGTACGACCAAACGGCATGCCTGTTCAAAAATGTCGCGAGGTACCGGCTGCATAAGTACTGTTTCAGCGGAGAGTTGTAGTCGCTTCCAATTCTCCTCCCAACGAAACAGACGTACTTTGTTGTCTTTCCCGCGATAGGCTTTCAATCCTTCAAAAGCCGCTTGCCCATAGTGTAGACAGGTCGCCGCGATATGCATGGGTATGTCTTCGGAAGAACTAATCTCCAACGTTCCCCATTTCCCATCGCGATAATAACAACGCACGTTGTAATTCGTTTTTACATAGCCAAAAGTCAGGCTTTTCCAATCTATATTCTTCATCTTTTCGATTAATTTATGTTCTTAAATTATGCTCTATACCGAGAGTAAGGTATGCACGGGGTAACCTGACAATTGTTCTCTGCCATGCAAATCTTTTAATTCCAATAAAAAGAGCGTGGAAAGCGCACGCGGTTTAAATCGTTGCAGTAGTTTGCATGCTGCCCGCGCCGTTCCTCCCGTTGCCAAGACATCGTCAACAAGGAGTACCGATAGTCCTTTATTCATGGCATCGGTATGTATTTCTATTTCTGCCTGCCCGTATTCAAGGTTGTAGCATTCTTGATAGGTAGTGAAAGGCAATTTTCCCTTTTTGCGAATAGGCACGAAGGGCAAATGCAGGTTTAGGGCAATGGCGGGTCCAAAATAGTACCCGCGCGACTCTAATGCTACAATCACGTCCGGCTGTATTTGCTTTGCCGTATCCAAAAGAGACAAGAAAACCTGCTCGTATGCATTAGCATCATTCAAGAGGGTTGTAATGTCATAAAATTGTATCCCTGCATCAGGAAAATCGGGTACTACACGTATTTTTCGTATATCTATCATATCATTGATTTTTTAAAAAACAAGGCTGCAAAAGTACGTGATTTTTTTGAAATACAAGACAAAATATGGAGACGGTTACCCTGAAAAAAAGTTGTTTGTTTTGGGAGGCTTGCAATTAAAAAGTTTTATGTACTTTTGCAGTCGAATTAATAACCCTAAATTTTTACAGATTATGGCTTACAAAATTGATGCGGACGTATGCTCCGCGTGTGGCAGTTGCCAAGGAGAATGCCCACAAGAAGCAATTAATGAAGGTTCGGTTTATTCTATCGACCCTGAACTTTGTATTGATTGTGGCGCGTGTGCCGATGCATGCCCAATGGAGGCTATTCATCCCGAATAGTCAAATGGTAAAAAAAATTTAGAAAGAGAGAGCATCCTTTAATTCGTGAGGCTCTCTTTTTCTAAATTGTATAAAACAAGAAGATAATTATGGAAAAGAAATGTTTCTTTCCACAAGGATTGAGTGAGGAATGTGGAGTTTTTGGCGTGTTTGATTGCGAAAACGCGGCAGAATTGGCTTATTATGGCTTACACGCGTTACAACATCGCGGACAAGAAGGTTGTGGTATTGCTACAACTGATGAGAAAGATATTTACAGGGAAAGGGGTGAGGGTTTGGTAACCGAGATTTTTTCCGAGACCAAACTGTCGAAACTCAAAGGCAATCGTGCTATCGGGCATGTGCGTTATTCTACCGCCGGAGGGGGCGGCATTGACAACGTGCAGCCCTTCCGATTCAGGCATTATAGTGGCGACTTCTCGCTTTGTCATAACGGGAACATCGTCAATTCGAGAGGACTGAAACTTATGCTCGAAAAACAAGGCTCCATTTTTCAATCTACTTCCGACACGGAAATATTGGCACATCTTATTAAGAGCGATGCCCGCAGGGACCGCCTCGCGGTTATCATGGAAGCATTAAGCATGATTGAAGGGGCATACGTTTTTCTTATCATGACTCCTACGCGGCTATATGTTTGTCGCGACAAGAACGGGTTGCGTCCGCTTTCGATAGCGACACTAAATGGTGGTTACGTGATTTCCAGTGAAACTTGTGCCTTTGAAGCCGTTGGAGCAACTTACCTGCGCGACATAGAACCGGGCGAGATCATGGTTTTTGAAACAGGTAAAGAGCCTTGTTCATACACGTTCTCGGAAGCAAATACCCATTTGATGTGTTCCATGGAATATATTTATTTTGCCCGTCCGGACAGTGATATAGAGAATATTAACGTGCATACTTTTCGCAAACAATGTGGCAGACTATTGGCACAACTTTACCCCGTGGATGCGGATATCGTGATTGGCGTGCCCGACTCGTCAACCTCGGCTGCCATTGGATATGCCGAAGAAAGTAAAATCCCTTACGAGATGGGACTGATTAAAAACAAATACGTGGGACGTACTTTTATACAACCTTCGCAAGCAATGCGCGAAAAAGGGGTGAGGCTGAAACTTAGCCCCGTGCGTTCCCTCTTAAAAGGAAAAAGAGTCGTGCTTATTGATGACTCTATCGTGCGCGGTACTACCTCTTCGCGTATCGTGCAAATGGTACGAGAAGCAGGGGCGGCTATGATACACGTGCGTATTGCCAGCCCTCCCATGAAACACCCTTGTTTCTACGGTATTGACACTTCTACCTACGAAGAACTTATCAGTGCATCGAAAAATGAAAACGAGGTGTGCCAATATATCGGGGCAGATTCTTTGTATTTCTTGCCTAAAGAAGCCCTATTGCAAGCCGGACAACGAACCCAAATGTGTTTTGCTTGTTTTGATGGAAATTATCCCACTTTCCTTTATCAATCAAAAGATGAGTTGAACACGGAACGCAAATTTTAACCCCTACGTGAAAAATGGCACGCTACATTGTTTTGTATTTATTGATGACAGGGGTATGTTTTACAGCCTGCGAAAAGAAAATAGATATGACTTTGCCTTCGTATCAAGATAAATTGGTAGTGGAGGGCAGTATCGAAAACGGGGAAGTGCCCATGGTGCTTTTAACCAAAAGTATTCCCTACTTCTCGACCATAGATTTTCAAACCTTAGCAAACGAGATTTTGATTAATGATGCAAAAGTGAAAGTTGTTGCCGGGGACGGGGAAGAAGAAGTACTGCAAATGTCTCCTCATGCCGATTCTCCCTTGTTTGTGGCTTATACGGGAAAAACACTCAAAGGAAAATGCAATATGACTTACAGACTTGAAATTGAATGGAATAGCAAAAAATATACTGCCACGACTTTTATTCCTAATACTTTTACGCTTGATTCGTTATGGCTAAATCCGGTAGGCAATCCCGCTGATTCTAATGCTACCGTGCGTGTATTGATGAACGACAATGCCAACGAGCAAAATTATTATCGTTTTTTCGTGAAAGTAAAGGGAAAACTCCTGCACGACCGCTTGTGGGTATACACGTTGCCCTTAGTCTTTGATGACATCCCTTTTAATGGACTTACCTTTAATTATGAAATTATGCGCGGGATACCTTCAACTTTATATGCCTCCGCGTTGTCCGATGAAGAAAAAAAAGAATATTATCGGGCTTCGTTTAAACCGGGCGACACCATAGATATCAAATACTCACAGATAGATTACACGACTTTTCGCTTTTGGTCCACCGCGATGTCGGAACTTACTTTTGGACAAAATATATTCATGAGTCCCGCTCCAATTGAAGGGAACGTGCAAAGCGAACAAGGAGAACAAGTATTAGGAGCGTGGTGTGGCTATGCCGCTACCCGAAAAACCATCATTTATCAATGATAATTGTATATTAATTATTGCTGTCCGCTAAAACTCAAGATTGCACAAATCACCCGTCCGAAACGCTGATAAAATGGCATTCAGGATACATTTTTTTAAAAGTAAGCCCCCCTTTACTCAAAATTGAGCGAATA
>JAISUP010000079.1 GCA_031272025.1 Bacteroidales bacterium | reverse complement strand
CTGTTATAATTTTTTATGTCTTGCACGCTACATTACAGAAAAATAGAAAATGCCGTGCAAAAATAATGATTTTCTTTCACGCGAAAACGATTTTTCGATTTCATGCTGCAAAAATAAGTTGTCTTCCGTGCAAAAAGTTGCACGGAAGGGGAAAAATGAAAGAAACAACTTGTTTTTTATGAGAACATGTTCAGGAAGCGTTCGGCTTCGATGGCGGCTTTACAGCCTGAGGCTGCGGCAGTAATGGCTTGTCTAAAATGGGGATCTTGCACGTCTCCCGCGGCAAAGACACCTTCTATATTCGTGGATTGGGAACAAGGACGGGTAACAATATATCCTTGCGTGTCTAATTCTAATTGGTCTTGGAAAAGTTGAGTTACAGGAGTTACCCCTATGGCTACGAATACTCCTTCTACGGCAATTACTTGTTCGTTTCCCGACAGGATATTTTTCATTTTCAAGCCGGTAACTTGTCGAGAGAATCCTTTTTTTTCTCCCATGATTTCTACGGGTTGGCAATTCCAACAGACTTCGATATTTGTTTTTTTTGCCATTCTTTGGGTATAGGCTTCGCAGGCACGTAGTTGGTCGCGACGGTGGACAATATACACTTTTCGGCAACGTTGTGACAGGTAAAGGGCTTCTTCTAATGCAGTATCTCCTCCCCCGATAACCGCGACATCTTTGCCAACAAAGAAAGCCCCGTCGCAAGTGGCGCAAGTAGAAACCCCGTAGCCGCGATAATATTGTTCGCTTTCTATGCCCAGCCATTTTGCGGTAGCCCCCGTAGCAACGATCACCGTATCGGCTTCCACCTCTTTACCCCCATCGATCTCGCATACAAAAGGACGGGAAGAAAAATCCACACGGGTTACTTGCCCATCTTCGATGCGCGTTCCTGCATGAAGACATTGTTCTCTAATATCTTCCATAATTTTGAGTCCGGATGCTCCTTTGGGGTACCCTGGAAAATTCTCCACTTCCGAAGTGATAGTCAATTGACCGCCGGGTTGCATTCCCGCGATGAGCCATGGGGCTAAACCTGCCCGTGAAGCATAAATCCCGGCAGTATATCCAGCCGGTCCCGAACCTATAATCAAACATTTAACACTTTCTCTCATGATAGTTTCTCGTTTTTAAATAAAAATACAAAGTTACATAAAATTTTCGCCATGACACGCTCCACGGCTTTCAATAAAAATGTGTTAATCGAGGGTCATTTATCGCTACATACGACTAATGTTTCACGAATTTCTTAACCTCTATATCATTGTTATCCAAATAGATGATTGCCGTATAAATGCCACTTCGCAAGGGCGAGAGGTTAAGCGTTCCACTCAAAGCATTTATTTCTTCCGATAAAACATTTTTACCTTGTAAATCAAATAATTGTATAAAACGGATAGAGGCATTATTACTCGTGATTTTCATGACGTTGTTCGTGGGGTTAGGAAATGCAGATATCATATAAGATGTTGATTTCTTCCGTCCGCTTTTCGCACAACTATTGAATACCAGATCGCCACAGTCATCAATAACCATTGAAAAGAGTGTGTAATTGGAATTTGAACCATAAGTTGCGGGGATAGATGGGGTAGTATAGGGTAAAGTAGACAATGAACCTATATTATCTATCCAAATCCAAACGTAGGTATAGAAAGGTCCCCCTGAATTATTGAAACCCAAAGGAGTACCCCCTGACACGTGCACTTCTATCGTATTACTGTTAAAAGTCAAGTAAGCAGACAGTTCTTCGGGTTCGTTTATGGTTATGGCATAATTTTGAGAACAGCCACAAGTGTCACTCAATAGCAGGTAGTATTCTCCCGCGTGTAAATTCGACAGGGTTGGCGAAGTAGAGTTGATGCCATTGCCCGACCATTGGTAGGCGAACGGGGGACACACGCCTGATACTGACGGGATAATAGCTCCCGTGTTCCTGCCGTAACAAGAAACATCAGTAACATTAAATTGGGCATTTAAACTTTCCGCAACAACAAACACAGTATCAGACATGTACTCGCAGTTGTCTTCAAAATGTTTCACGAAATAATTACTCGTGGTGGAAACTTGTATTGATTGAGGGGTTGCCCCGGTAGACCATAAGTTATTAGAAGGATAACTGCTCGTGAGCATGAGCGTGTTTCCACAAGGTACCGGCACGGGGAAAGAAGTAATGACCGGTTTTTTGGGAACTTTGATTTTTTTCAAACCACTATTTGGAGACCAATTGATCGTGCGGCTTTTAGCAATATTTTGATTGGCTGCCAAAACAGGAATACTATTGTCGGTTAAGTTAATCACGGGTCGCGATACGGTTGAACTCAGGCTGTAATGCATCAACTCAGAGGAATAAATTACATGGTCCATCAATAAAATATGTCCGATCTCATGCATAAATACCTGATAGAAACTTACCTGCCCATCAGGCACTACGCCTGAAAGAGAATAATTCCACGTTACAGAGGACGATGGACTATCTTTGATTCTAATATTCGAACCGGTAGTACGATAAATTACAGTATCCCCATTTACAATTGTTCCTGTATAACTTCCTGTAGTTATCATCATTGAAGATGTTGTATCATTGTAAGCGTGAATTATATTCTTACCGGGGACAGTATTCGTGTTTTCAAAAACTAAATTACCTGCCCCATCCCGTTCCAATTGTATCGCGAGTCCGGTCAACGCCGATCAACGCCGTAAAGCCGTATCAATGACCGAAATTTTCGTGTTATCATTTTGATAATGACTATGCAAGGTGAATTGAAAATCATAGTTACAATTTTTTCTCGACATATAAACTCTACGAATAATATTTCCATTTAAGCGTCGGGCATTTATTACAGAAACCGGGATATCCAAAGAAGTGTTGCTGACACAAGAGTCGCCTGCTGCTGTTTTTATTTTAACCTGACCACTACCGGCACCACCTTGATATTCATAAGTATTCGAATTATGTACCTGATACACCAAAGAGGGAACAAGAACTTTGATAAGGGAGTCGCTCCATGACACAAAATATTGGTCATCCAATCCTTTAAGAAAAGTTGCCCCACCTCGATTTGCATTTTTAAATAAAACCGTTCCCCTTCCTGTCCCAAAATGAGCACCATTGATGCTCAACGTATCGCCTATCCCTGCTATTTTTAAAGATGCGTCAAAGCCCGTGATGATTGGGGCGGCAAGGGTAGAAATAGTGAGCGTGTCGGAAGGAAGCAAAAAAACGTTGCTGAAAGCATAATAACCGGATGCATAACTTTGAATAGTGGTATATTGAGAATGATTGGTAGGGTTAACATGATAATATGGCGAAAACGCGAAGAAACTTTGAACTTGCGACAAATTATTTTGTAGTTCTAATTGAAAATGCAAAAGCGGTACCGGCACGGTATCTAAAACCGTCCTGTTTTCGTCAATCCAATTACTTATTTCCAAGCAAATAACATTTGATTCAGCACGGGCAAGACAAAATTTATAGTTTTCCTGACCAAAGGCTTCGCCTTTCCACACACTCACCCCATCTATATCTACCGATTGCACGTAATTAGACGGAAAATTATCTATCGCCTCGGAGTTAAAATATTGATCTTCGTAATTGATGAACAAAGTGGCATAGTCGAGATACAAATTCGGGTGATTGCTGTTGACAAGTACATCAAACCTTATATGATATTTGCCGGTAGTATTGTCGTGAATCAATTGTTGATTTGCCAATTGCAAAGTTAGGGTATGATTATTCTCGCTACTTTTGGTACTACTCGTTATCGTTTTTTTTTCCATTGTTGTCTGCGGGCATCCCGCGCCGAATCCAACCGAAACATGAAATATTCTCGCTTTTCCTGCATGGCAGAATCCGGACGAAGATTTTGCTCGTGTGCTTTTTGTTTGCGGGCAATATAATCTTGACTCTTGATATTCACAAGTGCATCAAAATCTGCCAATTGCTTCTCTAATATTTGCACTTTGCTGTAATCC
Source organism: Bacteroidales bacterium (assembly GCA_031272025.1). Classification (GTDB taxonomy): domain Bacteria; phylum Bacteroidota; class Bacteroidia; order Bacteroidales; family WCHB1-69; genus JAGVVH01. Next base: position 43,360 of record JAISUP010000079.1, on the reverse strand, counting down.
ATAAATTTATCTATCACCGGTCTTTTCTTTTTCCATTCAGTATATTGTTGTCTGAAAGATGCATACTGATAACTTTTGATATTACTGTCTAAAATGCTTGGGGAAGGATGCGCCGTTAAAAATTGGGTTACCTCTACTTGTTTTATTTGATAGTATACCTCTGCTGCTTTATAATAATTTTCATCGTCTTTAACTCCATATTTCTCGAACTGCTTAATGTATGTGGAAAAATCTTCTCTTTGGTTAAAAACGAGATGGTTTAACCCGGTAATTTTTTTGTTAACACAGAGCAACGCGCCTGCCTTATCCTGTAAAAAACGATATTGAGTTTTTTGGCTATATGACGTTTTTGCCTGATCTTTTGGAAAATCTGATGTTTTCAAAAAAAGAATATTTAAGTTTCCCGTACCTAATGCCACCCCATGATCATAGAAATCATAATCATCATCGTGTTCTATCCTTTGACTTACACTTGCAATTATATCAAAAGATACGGGATTTATCCATTGGTTTATTATCCCGAAATGCCGCACAACATACACGGTATCACCTGTTTTTCGTTTATCGCCTTTATACACCCGTTCGACTAAGATTGCCTGAACCGTGTAAATGTCTTCGGTAGCATAGTTGCCCAAAGCATCATACGAGGGAAAAGTTTTGATAAGTTTGCCCTCGATAACGAGTTCGGCTTTCTCAAAAAAAGCCTCGTTAGAGAGCAGTTTTTCTTTGTTCCAATAATCATCTTGCGCCTTCATGGATAATACACACAGCAAGGAAACTAATAGCAAAATACTTTTATTCATCTTTTTATGATTTAAGGCGGCAAAGATAGCATAAAAATTTCAATTACAAAACATGAGTTTTTTACCAAAAAAAGTATTATTTTTGCAAAAAATTTTCGCGTATGAATAATTTACCGTTTATTTTTTGAAAAAGTGTATTTTATGCGATATAATATTTTTTTTCTTCTCGTTTTCTTGTTTATGGTAGGGGCTTGTGGTTGGCATGAGCAGGATATCACCCCGAAACCAAGGGGCTATTTCCGGATTTCTTTACCCCAGCATCAGTATCGGAAATTAGATACCTTATTGCCATTTTCGTTTAATTATTCGGTTTGGGCGACTTGTGATTACGCGTTTCGAGAAGATGGGTGGTGCAAGTTCGATATTTCCTATCCCGCGTTGGGTGCCGAACTGAACATGACTTATATTCCCCTGACACACGATACCTTATTGCGCAATTTGGCTGTACAGGAAGAGAAAATGGTGCGATTTCATGTTGATAAGGGAAAAGTTGATGATGTCCAATTCAGTTATATTGATGATACAGAGCAGCAATTGTACGGCAGGCTGTATGACATTTACGGACTTCGAGCAGCCACCCCTCTACAATTTTGGTTAACCGATAGTACGAAACACTATTTGCGTGCCACGCTTTATTTTACTTTTGCCCCGAACAACGATTCGCTACAACCGGTTATCGAATATTTACGGGACGATGTCATGGAATTGATACGAACAATGCAGTGGAAATAGGAGAGACTTATGCCACCTCTTCTTCGGGTTCGTCAATTTCTTCGCGCAGGTTTTCCATGATAAACTGCTGCCGGTCAGGGGTATTGTCGCCCATGTAAAACTCGAGCAATTTATTCACGTTTACCCCTTTTTCGAGCACGACGGGATCCAAACGCATCGATTTCCCGATAAAGTCTTTAAATTCGTGTGTGCTAATTTCCCCCAATCCTTTAAAACGGGTAATTTCCGCTTTTTGTCCCAATTCTTTCAATGCCTCCACACGCTCTTCGGGGGTATAACAATAAATGGTTTTTTGTTTGTTACGCACCCGAAACAACGGGGTTTGCAATATGTAAATATGTCCGGCTTTGATTACATCAGGAAAAAATTGTAAGAAAAAAGTGAGCAGTAGCAGACGAATGTGCATCCCATCGTCATCGGCATCGGTAGCAATCACGATATTGTTGTAGCGAAGTCCTTCTATGCCATCTTCAATATTGAGCGCGGCTTGTAGCAAACTTAACTCTTCGTTGGCATAAATCACGCTTTTGTTGTTTCTATTTTTATAGACATTGAGCGATTTCCCGCGCAGGCTAAAAACGGCTTGAGTACCGGGGTCGCGCGAACTGGTAATAGAACCCGAGGCAGAATCACCTTCGGTAATAAAAATGGTCGTCTCCAAACGCCGCTCGTCTTTAGTATTAAAATGATAACGACAATCTCGTAATTTGCGATTATGTAAACTTACTTTTTTCTGAACCTCCTTGCTGCTTTTTTTAATGCTCGCGATTTCTTTGCGCTCTTTTTCCGATTCTAAAATTTTCTTTAACAAACTGTCGGACACATCATTATGAATATGCAAATATTTGTCTAACAAACGTCCTACCATGTCGTTAATGTAGTTGCGCACGGTTTGACCGCCCGGACTCATGTATTGCGACCCTAATTTGGTCTTGGTTTGTGATTCAAAAATAGGATCTTTGACCTTAATAGAAAAAGCAGCCACAATAGAATTACGCACATCGTTAGGGTCAAAGTCGCGTTTGTAAAAGTCGCGCACGGTTTTTACCACGGCTTCGCGAAATGCTTGTTCGTGCGTGCCTCCTTGTGTAGTATTTTGGCTATTGACAAAGGAATAATATTCTTGCCCGTATTTCCCCGAAGTATGCACCATCGCACATTCAAAATCATCTTCTTGCAAATATATGGGGGCATATAAACCATCATCGCCTACTTTGTTGTTAATTAAATCTAAAAGTCCATTTTTTGATGCGAATTTTCGCCCGTTGAGTACAATAGAAAGCCCTTTATTCAAATAGGCATAGTTCCACATCATGGTTTCCACGTATTCGGTGTACCAATGAAAATTCTCAAAAAGGGTACTATCGGGAATAAAAGAAATAAATGTCCCGTTAGGCTCTGTACTTTTGGTGATATTTTCTTCTAATGTTTTTTGCCCGCGGGCAAATTCTGCTACTTTTTGTTTCCCATCAACCACACTTTGTACCCGAAAATAAGAGGAAAGTGCGGTTACGGCTTTCACTCCCACGCCATTCATGCCAATAGAAGCACCATAGCCTGTACCTTCGTTAAATTTCCCCCCCGTATTGATTCTCGACACGCAATCTACCATTTTTCCAAGAGGAATACCCCGCCCGTAGTCTCGCACCGAAACCTTATTTTCTTTAATTGTAACTTCAATGGTTTTGCCATGACCACTCATAAATTCGTCTATCGAATTATCAATAACCTCTTTCAATAAAACGTAGATGCCGTCGTCGTGTGCCGAGCCATCTCCTAATTTTCCAATATACATGCCCGGACGTTGCCGGATATGTTCGAATGATTCTAATGTCTTAATGCTTATATCGTTATAATCTGCCATAGTCTTTACTTTTTCGTGCAGCAAAATTAGCATAAAATTTTCAATTACACGTAACCCTCATAAAAATTTTCAAATTGAAGATTTTCATTGAAAACGTTCATGAAATCTGAAATCTCTATTGCTTTACCCATTTTTCACGACCCAACAATTGTCCGTCCGGTAGCAAAGCCTCTACTATATAAACGCCTGCCGGTAAAGTATGTACATCTATCGTGAAAGGGACGGACATGAAAACACGCGACATGCACATTTGTCCATGAATGTTTAATATATTGATTTTTACATTATTCAGGCATGACATGTCCCCGTATTGGATGGTTATGGTTTGTCGCGAAGGATTAGGATAAATCAGGAAGGGAGTAGTTTCCCATGTCTTTATTCGCGTCGGGGGCGAGACAGTTCTTGTCCCGCGAATAACCACGTTATCCAAACGATTGTTACCCATGTCTCCGGTTGCTCCCGCGAAGGTAAGTTTTAGAAACACGTAGGAGATACTGTCCGTGTATTGAATTTCAGGCAATTGAATCTCAAATAGTTGATATTTTGCCGTAGCGTCTGTGAGGGAATAAACAACCGGCAAGGGCATGTACGCGAAATTATGGTAACTCCACTCCCACGTGTGTCGGTCAAAACCGGTAGATGTACGTCTGCAGGCAAAAGAAAGCGTGAGTGATTGACAATTGTGCGGACAAAAGCCGAAGACTATGGCGTGCTCGTTAGCCGCGGTGCCTACGATAGCGAGGTCTTTTCCGGCAAAAGCCTGCTCGCGGGGGTCTCCAAGCAAGGTGCCAGTAAAAGAGTTCATTTGTGATGTCCATGTAAAAGATGACGATCCCGCCCACCCGTTAAAATATAACATTGCCGTATCTCCTAATGGCATAATATTTGCAGGGATTGTCCTTGTCGTATTCGGGGATATGACAAGAGAATCAAAAGTCCATGCCGCGAGTAAAAGAGAGTTTTCCGGCATTTTAGGCATTACGAACGTGAAAGTTAAAAGCGTATCATTCCCGCGTATCCCGTTACTGCCCCATAGCGGGTCCACGTGTAATTGATAGGTTACTCCATCTTCAAATGCTTCCGAAAAAAATAATAGCAATGTATCTGTTTGATATACAGTGCGATTAGCATAAGTCGCCCCGTCAAGTAAAAAGTGAGTAGGGTTGTTTGCCGAAGTGTCTGATAGCGGATGCGAAAATAAGAGTCCTATGGTATAAGCGTTTATACAATGTAAGGACAAAATCGAAGGCGTATCGCGAACATAAAAAGGAAGGAGCGAATCGCTACCCCAAATGTGTTTGACAAGTTCGGGATAGTCGATAAAAGGATTTCTATTGTTTTGTATTTGAAAAATGGCTTGGTTGCGGGCACGTTCTTTCGCGCTCACGGGGTCCATTTCATGCCATTGCAGAAGCATTTTTATTGCCCAAGGGGTAAGTTGCGACCGTGTAGTCATGGAATAAGACGCGGCAAAACCGGCATCTTCTAACAAGTAGCGTGTTGCCATGTAAAAAAAAGTGCGTGCAATGTCACCTTTGTAGGCATCTATGGGTTCAAACGCGGTGCTCGCGGGTGCCCCGGTTGCACGATTCTCGCCTAATTTAGAACCGTTACTATATACTCGTGTAGGGGAAGGCACAACCCCAAAAGGATGATTATTCCGTCCCGAATTGACATAACCGTCCACCGGATAAATGTGAAACAAATCGGAATAAGGCGCTCCTTTGCTGTCGCCAAACCAACTTTGGCAAAACACATGTTCTCTGTTATAACAAACACCCTCGCCAACCCCAACGTTACCACATTGTTCTACTCCATGTATGAAATAATGATTTGCCTGACCATCAGGACGATCTGTATAAATGTCTATAATAGTGTCTCCTTTACAGTCAGTATTCTTAAAATGTGTCCATAAAGAATTGTAAGATACGATATAATGTCCCGATATAATGTCATGTAAAGAGAGTTGCAAATCAAAACCCCATTTACCTTCTATTTCACGATAATATCCTTCCGGAATTTGCGCGAAAATAGCATGAAAACACATGAAAAATGCAACGGTAGTAATAAATAACTTCATTTTGGCTATTTTTTCGCGAAAATACGAACTTTTTTGGAAATCATGGTTCGGAATTATTTTCACTACAAACAAAAATTAATCGAAAAAATAATTGTATCTTCGCGAAGATAATTTTTTTGTTCAATCATTTAATCAATAAATAACGATGATAAATAGTAAAAACCGAAATACCCTGATTATCGTAGGGATCATTGTCATTCTAATTGTATGGGCAGTAAGTGCCTACAACGGGCTGGTAAAAAAAGAAGTGAGTGTATCGGATGCGTGGGCAAACGTGGAAAGCGTATACCAAAGGCGTGCTGACCTGATTCCTAATTTGGTAAAAACGGTGCAAGGGGCAGCCGACTTTGAGAAAGGTACCTTGGAATCGGTTATCGAAGCCCGTTCTGCGGCAACTTCCGTACAAATAGATGCCAAAGACCTCACCCCAGAAAATATGGCAAAATTTCAACAGGCACAAGACAACCTTTCCGGAGCATTAAGCCGTCTTATGGTCGTGGTAGAACGCTACCCCGAACTGAAAGCCACTGAAAATTTTCGCGACTTACAAGCCCAACTCGAAGGAACCGAAAACAGAATTAACGTTGAAAGACAGAAATTTAATCAAACGGTAAAAGAATACAATACTTCGGTACGCAAATTTCCCGCTAATCTTATCGCGGGCATGTTTTCCTTTGAACAGAAAGCCTTCTTTAAAGCCGAAGAAGGGGCAGACAAGGCTCCTGACGTGGATTTTAATTTCGGCAAATGAAAAAGGTTCTCCTTTTCGCGTTTTTTTCCTGTACCTTGCTATTGTCTCGGGCACAAGTCCCGGCTCCACCGGTACCGCCTCGATTAGTCAATGATTTCGCGGGCATTTTTTCTCCCCAAGAAACTGCCTGCCTTGAACAAGAATTAGTTGCCTTTAACGATAGCACCTCTAACGTTATCTGTATTGTAACGCTCAAAGATTTAGCAAATTATTCTGCCATGCAAATGGCAATAGAAATTGGCGACAAATGGGGTGTGCGCGACCAAAAGTCCCGCAACGGGATAGTCATTCTTATAAAACCTCGAACCGAAACCGCCGGAGATATTGCTATTGCCACCGGATACGATCTGGAAGGCGTACTCCCTGATATTACCGTAAAACATATCATTGATAATGAAATAATTCCTTCTTTTAGGGAAAATCTTTTTTTTGAAGGAATAGAAAAAGCACTATCTATCATGAAACCTATTATCGCGGGAGAAATTTCATATCAAAAATACGAAACCCAACGACAAAAAGAAACGATTGTTCCCGTGATCGTGTTCGCGGTATTGATATTTATCTTTTTTGTTTTGCCCTATATTGTCAACAAGAAAGGCAAAGGTGGCAAAGGAAATAGCGGTAGCAACAGTGGCAATCTATGGAAAGGCATTTGGTTGGGGTCGCTCTTGTCGGGGGGACAAGGGGGGGGATTCTCGCGCGGTGGTGGTAGTTTTGGAGGCTTTGGCGGTTTCGGTGGTAGCGGCGGCTTCGGCGGCGGCGGTGCCAGTGGCAGGTTCTAACCCGAAATTACCAACCTACTCCATCGTTATCCCGTACCTCATATAGAAATTGCTGTTGCAAAAATGCTTTTTCGTGAAATATCCCCGTGAACGCGGACGTGAAGGTTTTCGATTCTCCTTTCTGTACCCCGCGCATTGCCACGCATAAGTGTCGGGCTTCTATAACTACCGCGACTCCTAATGGCGATAGCACATTTTCCATACATTGCTGTATCTGCATGGTCAACCGCTCTTGTAACTGCAACCGTCGCGATAAGGCTTCTACCATACGCGGGATTTTACTCAACCCCACAATTTTACCATTAGGAATATAACCCACATGCGCTTTACCATAAAATGGAAGTAAATGATGTTCGCACAATGAAAATATCTCAATATCTTTCACTATCACCGGTTGCTTGTATGTTTCTTCAAATAAAGCACCCCGCAAAATATCTTCGGGACTAAGATGGTAGCCATGCGTAAGAAACTGAAATGCTTTCGCTGCGCGCACAGGCGTTTTTTGAAGACCTTCCCGTTCCATATCTTCCCCCGTAACAGTAATCATATTCGCGTAACCTTGTGCCAACAAATCCAAACTTTCGGGATTATAACAATCACGACGTTCGTAGCCGGATTCTATTTCTTCAAACTCTTCTTTATTCTTCATTTTGAATTATAAAAATAAGGATTATTTTTCTTCTCGTTCCCGATAGTCGTAGAGGCTCCATGTCCTGATAAAACCAAAGTCTTATCTTCTAACGGGATTAAATGCTCGTTGATAGAGCGTAATAATAACACGAGATCGCCCGTTGGCAAATCGGTACGCCCGATAGTGCCTTCAAAGAGAACATCTCCCGTGAAAACCAATTTATTGAACGTGTCGTGCAAACAGATACTCCCATCACAATGACCGGGAGTATAAAGTACGTCCCATTGCTGCCTGCCAAACAACACTTTATCGTCCTCGCCAAAAAAACAGTCAGGATTAGGAAATGAGGGCATGGGCATATGAAACAAAGCACCATACGAAGAAGCAGACTGGTAAACCGACATGCCCGCGGGGTGTACCCATAAAGGTACTCCATATTTTTGTTTGCAAAAATGATTGCCCAAAATATGGTCAATATGTGGATGCGTGTTGATGATATATTTGATGCTTAATTTCTCTTTAATGATAAAACGCTCTAACCGTTCGTTTTCTTGCTCGTCATAATTCCCGGGATCAATAATCACCGCCTCGCGGGTATCATCATAAACAATATAAGTATTAACCTGAATAAAATTAAAATGAAATATTTTTACCGTTAAATTTCCTGTTTTGAAATGTAAATTTGCCATAAATTCTTTTAAAGAAATCCGTTTTTTATTCATGAATCATGTTTAGTCGTGCCCCAATAGTTCTTCTACTCCTTTACTGTTTTGTTGGCGGATCAATTGCCGGATGCGTTGTGAACGTACCGGTTTTCCCTCGATTTTTAATTCTGATACTACCACGATAATGATATTTTCTTCACAGCATATTTGTTGTATGGTTTGCGCGTTTCCTTGTCGCCCTTTTCCAAAGGTATTGTTTGGACCCATAACCAACATCTTAATACCGATAATGGAAACCAAAATATCTTTGATAAACTGGGCGAAAGAAAGCGAAGCAAATTCCCACGTGAAAGGAATAATAATCAGGTAATCAATACCGGCTTCTTCTATTAACTTAATTTTTTCATCTACGGAGTTGATGGCGAAAAAATCAAAGGCTCCGGGACGCAACAATTGTTGCGGGTGCGGGTGAAAAGTAATCACCACGCTCACGCCCCCAATAGCCGCGGCTTTCTCTTTGACCACGCTCAACAAATGCTGATGCCCCAAATGTACCCCATCAAAAGAGCCTATAGTTACCACCGGCTTTAGCGAAGGCAACCCCAATTCTCTTATATCTTCTAATTTTCTAATAACTTCCATAACGGTTATTTTGCATGTCTTCTTTTAAAATAAAAATTACCGAATTGTTGCCCCGGTTTCCTGTTCCAACCCTTTGATAATTTTATTCATTACTTTATTTATTTCTTCTTCTGTCAATGTTTTATTTTGATGTTGCAACACGATATTTAGCGCGTAAGACCGTTTGCCTTTAGCAACTTGTGCCCCTTCATAAACATCAAATAACGATAGTCCGGATAGTAATTTCGTCCCGTATTTTTTGACGGTATCTTCTATTCGCATGTAAGGAATTTGCTCATTGACAATAATTGACAGGTCGCGTTTCACGGCAGGATATTGAGGAACGGGCGTATAGATCACGGAATAGTCGGGCTGTAGATTTACTACTTTGTCCCACGACACTTCCGCGTAGTATACCGGCTGCTTTATGCCTGCTTCTTTCAATATCGCGGGGTGTACCTCGCCCGCGCGAACAAGCACGGTACCCTCATCGCTATACAACAACCCTTGCACGAAGCAATCATCGTGTAGCGGGTCTACTTGAATTTTTTTCCTTTCGATACGTGATAAAGTGAATATGTGCTCTATAGTTGCTTTTAAGTCAAAAAAAGTCAAACTCCGAGAAGGACAATTCCACTGTTTCTCGTTATTTTGACCGGTAAGGAAGAGCGAAAGTCGGGGAAACTCCGTGTAAGTTCCCGCGGCATCTTTGTTTGTGGTTTCTGTTTTCAAATAGATATTCCCGAACTCGAACAATCGTAAATCATGGTTTTTATTATTCAAATTGTGCACGATGGCTTCCAATCCTGAAAAAAGCAAAGTTTGTCGGGCAACATTTAGGTCCCTGCTTAACGGGTTGAGCAATTTCACGGTTTCTTTCTCGTTCAGGAAATGATATTTTTCGGCATAAGTATTTTTGGTAAGCGGGGGGGTAATGAGTTCGTGAAAACCGCGTTCTGCTAAGCCGACAGAGATGGTCTTCTTTTTCTTACCCCACGAGGGACCATGTCTCTCGTTTAATGTATACGTTAGATTTTCAGGAATTTCGATATTATCATAGCCGTACAATCGCAAAATTTCTTCTATTAAGTCTATCGGGCGAGTAACATCTACCCTATGCAAAGGAATCGTTACTTGCATTTGTTCCCCATCGGCATGTTCTATTTTCATGCCTAAGGCAAGCAAAATGGTAGAGATGACACTTTTGTCTAACTCTTGTCCTGCCACGGCATTAATTTGTTCAAAAGAAACGGCAATTTTGCAGGGTTCTATTCTGGTGGGGTATATGTCTACAATGTCGGAAGATACCGAAGCATTAGCAATTTCTTGCAAGAGATGTGCGGCTCGTCTCAGCGCGGGCAAAGTCGTAGTAGGATCGCAGCCGCGCTCGTAACGAAACGCGGCATCGGTCTTTAAATGATGCCTCTTGGAGGTCTTTCTAACTGTAACGGGATTAAAATAAGCACTTTCTAAAAAAATATCGGTTGTTTTTTCTGTTACGCCGGAATGCAGCCCCCCGTATACTCCCGCGATGCACATGCCCGTTTTCGCGTTGCATATCATCAAATCTTCGCTACTCAATTTCAATTCGTTACCGTCTAACGTAATAAAGGGAGTCCCTTCGGGCATGTTTTTCACGATAATTTTATGGTCTTCGATAGCGGCGATGTCGAAAGCGTGCAACGGTTGTCCTAACTCGAACATCACGAGTTGCGTGATGTCTACCACGTTATTCACCGGGCGCACGCCAATAGAGCGGAGCCTGTTTTGTAGCCATAGAGGGGATTCGCGAACCGTGATATTGCTAAAAGTGCATCCCGTATAACGGGGGCAGGCATGTGTGTTTTCCACGGTTACATCTATGGGTTCCCGCGTAGACATCGCGAGCAAATGTGAACCATGCGGGAAATGCAATTCCGAACAAGGCACTTTATTTACTTTAAGAGCCGCGCACAATTCTCTCGCTACCCCATAGTGCGAAATGGCATCGCTACGATTAGGGGTAAGCCCAATTTCAAAAATATAGTCCGTTTCCACGTTAAAATAACGATAGGCAGGGGTACCGGGTACTGCCTCGGGCGGCAAAACCATGATGCCGTCATGCGAAGCCCCCACCCCAATCTCGTCCTCCGCGCAAAGCATCCCTTCCGACACTACCCCGCGTATTTTCGATTTTTTTATGGTAAAAGAATCTTCCCCTTGATAGAGCGTGGTGCCGAGCGTCGCTACCACGACTTTTTGTCCGGCGGCAACGTTAGAGGCTCCACACACGATATTTAAAATATCACTACCCGTGTTCACGGTAGTAACGTGCAAATGGTCGGAATCTGGGTGAGGCTCACATGTAAGTACCTCCCCGATAACTAAGCCTACCAACCCCCCTTTGATGGTTTCAAATCGTTCTATATCTTCTACTTCCAAACCCACACCCGTGAGATAACGTCCTACCTCATCGGGCGTTAAGTCAAACCTAACGTACTCCTTCAACCATTGATATGAAATCTTCATCTGCTTTTTAGTTGTTTTACTTAATATCTTAATATTTTTTCGAGTGCAAATGTACATAAAATTTATAAATCTATCACCTTATTTTTTTCAGCATTTTGTTGTTAATATTTTTTTTACAAACACGCTCATTTTTAAACTTTTTTATTTTATCTTTGTCCATCAAATATAAGTTGAGTAAAAAATAATATAATATATTGAAATTTAATTTAAAAGGTATAAGTATGATGAAAAAGATAATCACTTTTTGCGCGATTATTTTTCCCGTGGTGAGTATATTCGCGCAATCGTTTCAATTGTTCTACCCTGTTAGTAACAATGGTGAAATTGTTAGGAAACCCATTCGAGATGGAGACACCTTAACCATAAAAACAGTTACCCCTTATGGAACCACAGGGGCAAAACACATCCCTATTGATATTTATAATTCATCGGACAGTGTGCTAACCCTCTACGTGAAAAACGATACATCTTACTCTTTGTTAGCCAATTCCCTTCTTTCTTTTTGTAGCGGGACATGTATGGATTTGAATCGACAAGGGCTTGGCACAACGATGTCCATACAAGCGGGAGACACGGCTTCCGAATTTGATCATGACGACGTTTACATGTATATTGATTATATACACCCTAACGTTACACAAGGAGGCAAATCCGTAGTTCGTTTTCTTTTCAACGATACATTTGACACGACAAACAAGGCAAGTTTTGTTTTGGTTATGGAAGAAGAGGTTACGTCAGGCACGAGAAAGTACGACAAAACCGGACTTGTTCAAGTGAGTGCCTATCCCAACCCCGTAGCCGGGGGAAAAGTGTCCTTACAATACAACTTAAATACCCCGTTGTTGGGGGATTGCAAATTGGTATTACGCGGGTTGTCGGGAAACGTGCTTAAAGAATTTCCACTGCAATCAAGCGAAGGTCTTTTGTCGATAGATGTTAGTCCTTACTCTTCCGGATTGTATTTTTATTCGCTCGAATTAGACAATAAAATATTGATAACGAAAAAGTTGTCAATACAATAGATCTTCTTGTTCTCATGTACGGTGTCAATAACCCGTTGTGTTATCCTACCTCGGGAGGCAAATTTGGTGAAATGGAAGGAATTACCTTGCTTTTACTATTGATATTCGTGCTTATTAGTATACTCTGTTTTTTTTATCGACAAAGATATTTTTTACAACTCACGGCATTGTTTTCGCGTCGCAATTTTTCACAATTGTTGGTCAAACGGAATAGATATCTTGATCCCATGTCAGTCATAGGGTCATTAGTATACGGGTTGGGACAGTCTCTGTTTTGTTATCTCGTGTTGAAATACTTTTTCCCGCGAATATTCGCGTTACAATCTCCCTATATCTTGTATTTGTTTATTTTAGGAGTTGTGATGTTTGATTTCTTTGTTAAGAATGCTTTATTGCGTTGGCATTGTTTTCTTTACGATATGTCGTGGAAAAGTATACCGGAGCAATACTGCAAGACTTCTTACCGGTTCGCGAGTGGCACGTGCTTGTTTGTATTGCTCGTGCTCGCGTTGTACACGGGATACCCTTTAATTTTAGGACTTTATCTTCCATTCTTAGGGGTTTTATTTATAGCAAAAGCCATAAAATTGTTCAAATTAAACTCCATGAAACGTCACCCGTTCCATTTTTTTGTGTACCTTTGCACACTCGAAATTTTACCCTATTTCGTGGGAATAAAAGTATTGTTAATATTTGATAAACAATTAGTTTAAATAAAAAATAACAAGTATGGCGAAGGTAAAAAATATCCTGATTTCACAGTATAAACCTGCTGAATTTGAAAAAACACCTTATTACGACATTTATAAAAAATATAGCGTAAATTTGGATTTTTACAAATTTTTCAAGGTAGAGGCTTTGACTGCATCCGAGTTTCGAAAAACCAAGATCAATATTATAGACCATGATGCCATTGTTTTTACTAGTAAAAACACGATAGATCATTTTTTCGAACTCGCGAAAGATTTGCGGGTTACTATTCCTGAATCCATGAAATATTTTTGTGCCACGGATGCCATAGGACATTATTTACAAAAATACATTACCTACCGGAAACGCAAAATCCTGTTTGGCAAAAATAATTCGATAAAGGGTTTTCTTGAACTTTTTACCCGAAATAAAGAATTCCGCTATCTTATTCCTTGCGGGTCGGATTTCATGGGGTCTCAATATACCGATTTTTTGGACAAACACGAGATTAAATACACTACGGCGATAGTTTTTCGCGTAATTCCTTCTAATATTAAAGAAGACATAGACGTATCTAAATACGACTTGGTGATTTTTTTCAGTCCTTATGGGATAGATGCTTGGAAGCAAAATTTTCCCGATTACCAGCAAGGGGAAGTCTTTTTCGGGGCATTGGGACAAAATACGGCGCAGGCAATTTTAGAAGCGGGATACACCCTGCAAATAGAAGCACCTACCGCGGAGGCACCTTCTATCACGGCGGCATTGGCTCTTTTTCTTAAAACACATGCCAACAAACGCCGCTAAAACCGGTTCGTACACTTTCGCGAAGCACGAACGCATCACTTCCCGAAAAATCTTCGAACGACTATTTTTTGGACACCAATGGTGTTATGCTTTCCCGTTTAAATGTTATTTCGAGGCTATTTCTCAAGAAGAAGGGGGACATCATTGCCATGCTGTTGCCGTGAGCGTCCCCAAACGACTGCTTAAAAAAGCCGTGAACAGAAATCGGGTAAAGCGAATATTCAGAGACGTTTACAGAAAACAGAAGCATATTTTACCGGTTCCGCTACCCCCGGATGCCCTACCTGCATATTGGCATCTCCTCTTCGTGTTTGTTACCAAAGAATTACAGCCTTATGCTGTGATAGAAAAAGGGGTGAAAGATTGTTTGCATAAAATATCTACCTCCGGTAAAGTATTGACTGATACGAACCCTCATCCGGACATTGAGCAATGAAACTCTTAACTTTACTTCGCGCGTTTGTTTCTTTATGCTTTATTGGTATCATTCGAGGCTATCAAATATTACTATCCCCGTGGCTTGGCGGTCATTGTCGGTACGAGCCTACTTGTTCGCGATACGGGATAGAGGCAATTCGGGTGCATGGACCGTGGCGCGGCGGTTGGCTCACGATTAAGAGAATACTCTCGTGTAACCCGTGGGGCGGCTCCGGCTACGACCCCGTGCCCCCTCGTGCTCAAAAAAATACCTGCGAAAATTAAAACATCCTGAATATCAATACTTCTCCATCCTCAAATAGCACGGAAAACTCATCGGATAAGGCTTCGTTAAGACAACCTTCGCTCCAATAGTGAAATGTTCGCGATAGCACGGGATATTTAAGTCCCTTGTACGAGAGAAGGGTATGAGAAGTAATACTAAATACCGAAACTTGTTGTCCCTGAAACGATGGCAAAGTAATGCTTTGAAAAGCAGGTGTAAATATGCCATGATTGGTAAGCATTTCTAATTTCATCTTGTATTCCTTCGCGTATTGAAGCATTACCCCAATATTACCGAGCGTATGGTCTTCGCGTAAGCCCGTGGCTCCCAAAATCGTAACCTCACGAAGGTCGCGAGACAGGCAATAACGCAATGCCTTGGTCAAGTCGTTATAGTTTGGGTTCGTGTCCATTTGCAGGCAATGACCAAAACGAGTAGCAACGCCCGGCGTGATAGAATCCATGTCGCCCACGACTACCGAAGGCATGAGCCCCAACTTGTCGAGTATGGCTATGGCTCCATCGCAGCAGACAAGGATTTGGGCGGACCTTAACCGTTGTAAAGCCTCCGCGTGAACGGGCGGCTCGCCATTAGCAATAATCACTGTCGGATTTCTTGTACACATCATGCCGATTCGTGTTTCGATTTTTTCATTGCCGCGGGGATATTTGAACCTGTAAAAGTGCGAGAATGAGTAAATATAAATAATCTTCACGCGTTACGCGTGCGGCATGTCTCGTCGTATGGCACGCGTGGGGCAGGCTTCGAGGCAACTGCCGCAACCGATGCATTTTTTATCGTTAATATAAGCGAGGTTATTTTCTATGGTAATGGCTTGGTGCGGGCATGTTTTCGCGCACTTCCCGCACCCGATACAAGTTACGCTGCAATTTTTCTTGGCAACGGCACCTTTTTCTGTATTTCGACAAGCCACGTAAAAACGTCCGGTCGGGGTGTCTTTGTATCTCATTTCAATCAGAAGGCGGGGACAATTTTTGGCACATGCCCCGCAAGACACGCATTTGAGTTCATTAATTTCGGGCAATCTTGTTTCCTGATTTATGGAAATAGCATTAAAAGAGCAGGCGTTTTGGCAGTCTCCTAATCCCAGACACCCGTTTGGGCAGGCACTTTCACCGGCAAAAAGCGAGGCGGCGAAGGCACAAGAGGGGGCACCTTCGTATCGCGATTTCGCGGGAGCGTGCGCACATGACCCTTGACAGCGCGATACCGCTATGGTAGGACGGGTTGCCTCGTTTTTAACTCCCAAGATGGTGGCGATACGCGTGTTTGTCCCGGTGCCGCCAACAGGGCAACGTAATCCTGATAGAGAGGCTGACCTCACCATGGCTTCGGCTAATCCTCTACAACCCGCGAAACCGCAGCCCCCACAATTTGCACCCGGTAATTCATGAATTACCAATGCAATACGAGGATCTTCATATACATGAAAAACCTTCGATACCCAAAAAAGTATCCCCGCGGACAATAAAGCAAGTCCCCCAAGGATTAACGCCGAAAAAAGAATCACGTCTACGTGCATTACTCTCTATTTTTTTATTGCAAATTTGAAAACGCGAAAGTACAACATTTTTTTCAGAAATCAGACGCGCCGTTGTTCCATAACAAATTTGTAAATGGATAATATTTTTTAATATTTTCCATAGTATTCTTCCAATCTTTGCATGGGGTTAGGTATGATTTCTGTAACCTCGAACCCGTGCTGTTCTAATACTTTGGTTAAAATGTCGGCAAAGTGCATCGCTACCGATCCCGAAAATGCTATGTTGGGCAAACGGTCGGGACGTGCAAGGGGCAAAATTTGTTGTTCGAAAAAATCATGAAAAGCATTCGCGCACAATTGAATAACAAAAGGGTGTTGCATTTTTTTTTCGAGAAATGGGGCAAAATTTGAGAAAAAAGTATGAGGACAGGGGGATTGATAGACTGCATTTTTCACTTTTTGTGGGGTAAGCAAGAACGTGTTTTCCATGTTTTCGTGCAATTCTCGCGGCAACCGATTTCTTAAATAAGCGGTTATCAAACATTTGCCCAAATATGTTCCACTTCCTTCATCTCCAAGCATATAACCTAACGAAGGGACAGTATCTTCTATTTTACCTTCGCGAACATAGCCGATGTTGGAGCCTGTGCCCAAGATAGCCGCGTAGCCTGTTCCCTTCTGTCCAAATAGAGCCTTTCCCGCGCCGTCAAGGTCAGAGTGTATGTCTATGCTATCGAGTTGCACGTTTTCCATTTCGCAGGCAACTTGTAGCCCGTGTTTCACCTTCTCGCCCGCGGAGAATGACCCGAGACCTGCTCCGTGAAAAAAAATACGTAAATTTTCTAAAAATCGGCATTGTTGTTTTACCTGACTTATCCATGAGCGCGTAGATATAATTAACTGTTCATCGGAACAATAGGTCAGGTTTAAGCCATTGGTTTGCCCGCGAAAGATGCGGTCTTCGTTCAGACAACTCCATTTAACAGTGGTAGCCCCGCCATCGACAATAAGCCTGCATAGGGGTTTATTTTTCATTTTTATGTCGTTTGATGTCAGAAAAGCGATAAAATTTATAGCCGTAAGTAAAGGCGAGGTAATCGGCAACGGGAGCGTGGGCACGGATAGAGGCACCTACAAAATGATGATATTCTTTGCCAAGATAAATTCGGAAGCCTACTTTTTCATATACCACGGGATATTTGGTTAGGGTGCCGCCATTGTTCCAATTTTGCGCGAGGTCCATGTTTTTGGCTTGTCCCGGTCCCTTGTTCACGTAAGCCCCAATCCCTACTTGTAGCGCGAAACGGCTAAATGCCAATTCGGCGAACCCGTAAAAGGCTTCCGAATGAATATTGTGTGGCATTTTTACGCGAGGCGACCCCTCCCGCTCCCATTCGGTATAATTATAATCCCAAGAATGAGCAAGATAACGCGCGTAGCATACTTCAAACGAGGCGCCCACGTTTAATATCGGTAAAACTTGTCGCGCATAACCCACGCTAATCCCTGTTTTGAAGTAATAATTATCATCGTAACGTGCATACAAAAAACCGGGATCTACCGTGAAAAACAGGGCATTCTTTGCCTCAAATTTCGGAAAATTGTTTTTCTTCTCTATCTTATGTTCGGGATTAAAATGATACCTCACACTCGCGATGCCTTGCACTTCGTTGATGCCAAAATTAGGCATGTTGATATTGGCATTGGAGGCATGACAAAAATTAGCATTAAAACACAAGTCTATCTGCCTACTTACCCGAAAATCGAAACCCATTTGAAAATTGATATACGGTGTTAAATATAAAGAAATTAAATTATTAGAAGGATATTCCAGACTCTCTCCAATGTCCGCGTCTGTATTTTCTCCTTGATTGATATAACGATCGGGATTGTTGGGGTCAGGGGTAAGTGTTTCGGGCTGATACACGTTTTCTTTCTTGTATATCTTCGTGAAATACACGGCTCCCATGCCAATTTGATAATGCCACGCGAAACATCGGTAACGTACAATAGCACCTTGTAAATAGCCAAACAAGGCGATATTTTTGCCAATCACTTTGTTCCTTTCCCTATTTTCCGACTTAGTATCGAAAAAATCCGTGTAATCGGTATACCGTAAGGCTACCCCATAAACCGGGAAATTGAGCATTTGCTCCCATTGTGCTTTGCCGCTCGACTGTTTGCCAAAACGCACTTCCAAACTTCCAAAGTACAAATCTTTAAGATAAATAGCACTTTTAGGATGGTATAAAGTCGACCCGTAGCGCACCCCAAATTCCATAAAACAGTCTGATTCTTTGAGATTTTTAGCAGAAGATGCCGTTTTTTTTCCTTGTTTTATTTCTTGTCCCGACAAGTGGGATAGAGTAAAAAAAAACGACAACAAAAATAACAATAAAATTTTTCTATTCATAAATATCAGAAAAAGCATTAAAATTCTTAAAAATACGCGAGAACACTTTTTTGTGCCCATACTTTATCACCTATTTTCACGGAAGGTTCGCAATCTAAGGGTAGAAAAACATCTACCCGCGAGCCGAATTTGATGATTCCCATTTCATGACCTTGCACGGCAATGTCTCCGGTTTTCACTTGTTGCGCGATACGGCGGGCAATCAATCCGGCAATTTGACGAAATAAAACCGTTTCATGCTCATTTTTAGAGACGACCACCGATTGATGCTCGTTATATACCGATGATTTCGGGTAACGGGCAACGAGATGTTTGCCGGGGTGATAGCATACATAAATTACCTCCCCATCAATAGGAAAATAATTCACGTGCACGTTAGTAATAGACATAAATACAGATATTTTAAGTCTCTTATTCTTAAAATACTCGTCTTCAAAAATTTCTTCAATGGCAACGATAGTCCCATCGGCAGGGGAGAGTATCCCGTTTTCTACTTTATTGATGACCCTGTCCGGGACACGAAAAAAACGTACCACCAAAAAAAACAGGCACAAGGAGGTCATTACTACCAAAACAGGCATAATGACCCCGGGAAATTTTCGAGAATAAGGACAATACCGAAAAAATAAAAACAACAACACACTCAAAAACAATCCCGCTACTACAATGGAGAATATCCCTTCTTTATGTATAGTCATAAAATAATATATTTATAAACTGCAAAAATACATAATTTTTTATTATTTTTGCCGCACAAAGTTATTTTTTAAAAGGATGATTTCACGGAGAAGAATACAAATGGTTGATTTACAGAGTCAATACCATCGTTTGGAGACAGAAATAGACAAGGGCATAAAGGCAGTACTCTGTTCGGGTCAATTTATCAACGGGGAACCGGTGAAACAGTTCGCTGCTCATTTAGCAGCATATCTTAACGTGCCTTACGTGATTCCTTGTGGAAACGGGACAGATGCACTACAAATTTCACTCATGTCACTACACTTATCTCCCGGAGATGAGGTTATTACTACCCCTTTCAGTTTCATCGCGGCGGCAGAGGCTATCGCACTGCTAAACCTTACCCCTGTTTTTGTCGACGTGGAGGCAGATACTTTTAATATCGACATTTCGCGAATAGAGCAAAAGATAACTTCCCGTACAAAGGTGCTACTGCCCGTGCATCTTTTTGGGCAATGTTGTAATATGCAATCCTTACTTTCCTTTGCAGGCACATACCACCTTCACGTGATAGAAGATGCCTGTCAATCTTTGGGGGCTCGTTACCGAATGTCATCGGGAGAAGAATATCACGCCGGCACGATGGGAAACATCGGGTGTACTTCTTTTTTCCCGTCCAAGAATTTGGGCTGTTACGGGGACGGGGGAGCGATTTTTACTCGCGACACTTTGTTAGCCGATACCGCGAAAAGTATTGCCTCGCATGGACAATCTACGCGTTACCGGCATGACCGTATAGGCATGAATTCCCGTTTGGATTCATTGCAAGCCACTATTTTAGACATAAAACTCCCTTATTTAGATATATTTAATGAAAGGAGAAGAAAAATTGCCACTGCTTATAACGAGGCTTTTGCTCACAACGAACACTTGTTATTGCCCAACATGCCCGAAGACAGGTCGCACGTTTTTCATCAATATACACTTCGACTACAAGGAAAAAATAGAGAAGCCTGCATACAAGCGTTGAACGAAGCAGGTATCCCTGCCATGATATACTACCCCGTACCTCTGCATTTGCAAAAAGTCTTTGCCAACTATGGCTACCGTCAAGGAGATTTCCCTGTGGCAGAACAGTTATGTCAGACAGTGCTTTCTTTGCCCATTTGTCCCGAATTAGACAATCAACAATTAGATTACATCACGGATATATTTTTAAAAATAATAAAAAAGATATGAGTTATTTTGCACATCCTACGGCAGTGATAGACGAGCCTTGCGAGATAGGAGACGGCACCCGCGTTTGGCATTTCGCACACATCATGTCGGGTTGCCGTATTGGAAAAAATTGCAATATTGGGCAAAACGTGGTAGTGTCGCCTGAGGTAGTGCTTGGCAACGGGGTAAAAGTACAGAATAATGTTTCCATATACACGGGGGTAATTTGTGAAGATGATGTCTTTCTCGGACCTTCGATGGTGTTCACCAATGTATTCAACCCGCGCAGTGCCGTGTGTCGCAAAACCCAATATTTGCCTACGCGTGTGGGAAAAGGGGCTACTATTGGGGCAAATGCCACGATTGTATGTGGCAATGATATAGGAAACTATGCCTTCATAGGAGCCGGGGCTGTCGTTACTCGCCCCGTGCCCGACTACGCGTTGGTCATAGGAAATCCCGCCCGACAAACCGGTTGGATGAGCGAATTTGGACATAAATTGATATTCAATACCCAAGGAATGGCTACCTGTCCCGAAAGTGGTGAAACATATAAACGCACCCCAAAAGGAGTGATAAAAATTTAGAATTTAGAATTTAGAATCTAACCTGCATGATTCATACTATCCCCCAAACTGATTATACAAATGTACATGTCAAAATTTTTATGTACATTTGCACTCTCTTTTTTATTTCATTATTTTAACAACAAAAGAATGACAAAACATTTTAAAATCACGAACAACATTTTAGGTTGGATATTAGGAATTTTTGCCTCGTCAATCTACATTATTACCGCCGAGCCAACGGCTTCGTGGTGGGATTGTGGCGAGTACATCGCGACCACGTACAAGATGTTAGTAGGGCATCCCCCCGGCGCGCCTACTTTTCAAATTATAGGGCATATCTTTACCCTTTTTGCAGGAAATGATGTTACAAAAGTCGCGTTGTGCATGAATGTCATGTCGGCAATATGCAGTGGGGCGACCATCATGTTTTTGTTTTGGACTATCACGGCTTTGGGGCGAAAAATGGTTGCCAAGATGGGTGAAATAACTACAGGCAGACAAATCGCGCTTTTCGGATCGGCATTAGTAGGAGCCTTAGCCTATACCTTCACCGACTCTTTCTGGTTCTCTGCCGTAGAAGGGGAGGTATATGCCATGTCCTCTTTCTTTACCGCCTTAGTATTCTGGTGCATTTTAAAATGGGAATACGAGTACGACCATCAAATGGAGGGAGTAAACCCGCATCGTTGGATCATCCTGATAGCCTATCTCGTGGGATTATCTATTGGTGTTCATTTGCTTAACTTACTCACCCTGCCTGCTATCGTACTCATTATCTATTTCAAACTCTCGAAAAAAGCATCGGTCATGGGAGTAGTACTCTCGTTAGCCATCATGTCTTTTTTCGCGGGCTTTATCTTTTCCGTAGGGCAAATGTTATTGATATGGCTTTTTATCACGGTGCCTTTGTTTATTCTTTGCGGTATGAAAAAAGCACTGACATCTTGGGCAGAATGGGGGGTATTTCTCTCGCTTTTACTTTCTTTCCTGTTATTGGGAATTATCCTCTACGGGATTATACCCGGCATCGTTAGTTTGTCAGGAAAATTTGAAATCTTTTTTGTCAATTCCGCGGGCATGCCCTTCAATTCGGGTACCATTATCTTCTTTCTCTTACTTTTCGGGTTGGTAGCATACGGTTTATACTATGGCTATAAAAAAGACAAAAAAGTATTACTCGCGGGAGTATTCAGTTTTCTATTTCTCGTGTTTGGTTATTCTACTTTTATCACGTTGGTTATTCGTTCTAACGCGAATCCTACTATTGACGAGAACAACCCCGAAGATGCCGTATCCTTGTTGTCGTACCTCAATCGCGAACAATACGGCACGCACCCCTTCCTTTACGGTTATACCATGACCTCTTCGGTTATAGGGATGCACGATGGAAAACCAACTTACGTGAGAGACGATAAAGCAGGTAAATACGTGGTGTCTGACCAGAAAAAGGGCACAGAATACGAATATGCCCCGGAAGACCAAATGTTTTTACCGCGTATGTGGGATGCAAACCACAAAGATACCTATCTCTCGTGGATGCGCGGTCAATATAACCCCTCTGTCCCCGACGACAAAGAAAATTTACGCTATCTTGAAAGAATTATCGAAAAAAGCAAAAGCAATAACCGCCGGGCAGGAATTATTACTCACGAAATTAACATGAAATTTATGCGTACCTATCAATTTGGATACATGTATTTTAGATATTTCATGTGGAATTTTTCGGGGCGACAAAACGACATACAAGGTCGCGGAGACCTGACCAGTGGCAACTGGATTACCGGTATCCCCTTTATCGACAATCCGCGGGTAGGGAGCCAAAACAATTTACCCTCGTCCATGGAACGCCCCGGGCACAACACTTACTATCTCTTACCGCTCCTACTTGGCATTATCGGTATTATCTTCTACTCCCGCAAAGACGGCAAAAACTCGTTTATCGTGCTCATGCTGTTCTTAATGACCGGATTGGCAATTTCATTATATCTCAATGATTACGTTTTTCAACCCCGTGAAAGAGACTATGCTTATGCCGCTTCGTTTTATGCCTTCGCGATATGGGTAGGTTTTGGCGTGTTCGGCATTTATTCGCTGTTTGAAAAGATAAAAAATAACAAAATACAAGTCGCGGGAGCCATACTGACCACGCTCATTTGTTTGGCACTCGTTCCTTGTATTATGGCAAAAGAAAACTGGGACGACCATAACCGCGACCACCGTTACACGGCATTGGGAATCGCCAAAAATTATTTAGATTCGTGTGCCCCCAACGCTATTTTATTCACTCTTGGCGACAACGACACTTTCCCCCTTTGGTACGCGCAAGAAGTAGAAGGCTACCGCACAGACGTGCGCGTGTGCAATTTAAGCCTCTTGGGAGCCAGTTGGTACGTGGACCAAATGAAACGCAAAATGTATAACTCAGAACCGTTGCCCATCTCGCTAACATGGGAACAATACAAAGACGGCACCCGCGACTACGCGGTATTTGCCAAAGGAACAGGACAATATCTTAATCTTGCCGATGTAATAGAATATATTAAATCTCCTTCTTTTGACAAAAATCGGGCTATCTTTATGGACGGGGCGAGACGCATGGGCGAGGGCAATCCCGCCAAAACCATACCGGGGAGTTTCTCTTTGCCCGTGGATAAAGAAAAAGTACTATCCACAGGAACCGTCAAACCGGAATTAGAATCACAAATCGTGGATAAACTCACGTGGAACCTGACCAATAATTTCACGAGCCGTGCATATTTGGTTATGATGGATATCTTAGTCAATAACCATTGGGAGCGTCCTGTTTATTACGCCACGACTACCGGTCCGGAAGCCTATCTCGGACTCGAAGAATATTTTCAATTAGAAGGTATGGCTTACCGTTTGGTGCCTATTCGTACCCCAAGGTCGCAAAATTACGACTACGGACGGGTGGATACAGAAATTTTGTACGACAAATTGATGAATATCTTTGACGACCATACTCGCCCTGACCGGATAAAACATCCCGAATTGTTGGCACAACATGAACCATACCCATACGCGTGGGGAGGCTATAATGACCCTCGGGTTTACCAAAATGAAGACAATATTCGCCTTACAGGTAGCACCCGTAGACTATTTTCGCGGCTCGCCGGTAGCCTGATTAACGAAGAAAAATTGGATAAGGCAGAAGCCGTGCTCGACCACGGGAACATGATATTCCCCGATGAAATATACCCCTATAAGTGTTCTTGGGGCGACTACCTTGGTCAGGGCTACTCGTACAGTTGCATACAATACATGCAAACCTATTTCAGACTCGGCACCCCCTCGGGAGCAGAAAAAGGCATGGCAATGGCGCGACGTTTTACCGAACATTTAGTAGAAGATTTTACATGGTTAGATAATGTAGACAATCATACTCTTGATATTCAAAATAATATGATAGAAGTATCTTGTGCTTTCTTGGATCAACTGCTACAAATCCTAACCGAACAACAGAAAACAGAACTCACCCCTCTGTTTAAGCAAATTCCAACCACGAAAGCCGTAGGTTATATGGTAGATCATATCAATAGCGAACTCACCCCAATGATAAGCAAACTGAGAGATGACAACATGCAAAGTATTTACAACGATCTGCATTTATTGCAAAATGCTTATGGCAAAATCGCCGAACTCACGGGGAACGAAACCCTAACCGGTAAAATAAACCAAAGCATAGAAAAACATCTCGCGGATATAGGAAAACAAAGTCCGCAAACAGCAGAAATGCTGAAAGGATATTTGAAATAAATGTCAATGTACCGTATTGTCAGGAAAGAGTGTTTAGCCCCCGATACTATCCTATTGGAAGTAGAGGCTACTCGTGTGGCAAAAGTAACTTTGCCGGGGCAATTTGTTATCGTGATCGCTGACCAAAAAAGCGAGCGTATCCCGCTAACCATTTGTGATTGTTGCCCTGCAAAAGGAACAATTACCTTGGTTATTAAATCCATAGGATTTTCCACGCGCAAAATTTCAGAATTTCAAGAAGGTGAATATTTTAGAGACATTGTAGGTCCATTGGGCAACCCGTGCGAATGGCTCAAAGAACCCTTGGATACTTTGCGTCAAAAACAGTTTGTTTTCGTGGGAGGGGGGGTAGGCATTGCCCCGGTGTACCCGCAAATCAAATGGTTGTACGAACACGGGATACAAGCAGAAATGATCATAGGTGCCCGTACCCGGCAACTTCTTATCTTGGAAAAAGAATCGCGTAAGTGGGTTTCAAAACTCTATGTTACAACCGATGACGGCTCCGGCGAAAGACAAGGATTAGTTTCTGACATTCTTGATGACCTTATCATTCGCGAAGGGAAACAATATGACCAACTCGTGGCTATCGGTCCCCTCGTCATGATGAAAGCGGTGGTAGAGGTGGCAAAAAAACATCGACTACCTTCTATCGTTAGTCTCAATTCCATCATGCTTGACGGTACCGGCATGTGTGGGGCTTGTAGGGTACGCGTAGATGGTCAAACTCGATTTACTTGTGTAGACGGTCCCGAATTTGACGGTTATAAAGTAGACTTTGAAACCTTATTGCTACGTCAAAAAGAAATAGCGTGCTCCCCTACCCTTCATAAAGATACCCACACTCACACCTCGTGCGAATGTTTGCCCGACATAGATACGTCGGCACATGCCCATTCCCGTTTTTCCCGTGTCCCCGTGCGCGAACAGTCTCCCGCGACACGAATCTCTAACTTTGACGAAGTTTGTTTGGGCTACAACGCCGAAGAAGCCCAACGGGAAGCGCTACGCTGTTTTCAATGCAAAAAACCACCCTGCGTGAACGGGTGTCCTGTAAAAGTCAATATCCCTGATTTTATAAAGTTTATTGCCGAAGGACAATACGAGGCAGCGGCACGCGCGCTTTCCCGCGACACGGCATTGCCCGCGGTATGCGGTCGCGTGTGCCCGCAAGAAACGCAATGCGAACAACTTTGTATCGCGGGAAAAAAAGGAGATGCTATTGCTATTGGAAAATTAGAACGCTTTGCCGCGGATTGGGCAAGAGAAAAAGGCTGCAACATGCAACAAGTTCCCCAAAATGCTACCGGCAAAAAAGTAGCCATAGTCGGTAGCGGTCCCGCGGGGCTAACTTGTGCACGGGAATTATTGTCGCGCGGACATGCCGTGACAATATTTGAAGCCCTGCATGAACTCGGCGGCGTACTTGTCTACGGAATTCCTCCATTCCGATTGCCCAAAGAAAGTGTGGTACAATACGAAATTCAACAACTTATAGGATTAGGAGCACGTTTTGAACGAGATTGTATTATAGGAAAAACTGTTACTGTCAATGATTTACTCGAAAACGAAGGCTATGATGCTGTTTTTATCGGGTCGGGAGCCGGATTACCCAATTTCATGAATATACCGGGGGAAAACCTGAATGGGGTCGTGTCGGCAAACGAATTTCTTACACGAAATAATCTACTGCAAGCCTATAAAGAAGACTACGATACCCCCGTGAAAATAGGGCATAAAGTCGTGGTTGTAGGAGGGGGCAACGTGGCAATGGATGCCGCCCGCACCGCCATACGCTTAGGGGCAGAGACCCACCTTGTCTATCGCCGCGGCGAATCCGAATTGCCCGCTCGTGCCGAAGAAGTACATCACGCCAAAGAAGAAGGTCTGCAATTTCACCTGCTCTCAAACCCCGTGGAAATTTTGGGTGAAAAAGATGGTAGCGTCAAAGCCATTCGTTGTGCGCGTATGCAATTAGGAACACCCGATGCCTCAGGACGAAGACGACCTGAGGTAATCCCGGATGCCGACTTTACCCTTGATACCGACTTTGTCATCATGGCAATCGGCACCTCCCCTAACCCGCTTATCAGTAATACCACCCAAGGGTTAGAGGTTAATAAATGGAAATGTATCGTGGCGGACGAAAACACGGGACAGACCTCTTTACCGCGCATTTTTGCAGGGGGAGATGCCGTGAGTGGTGCCGCTACCGTCATCCTCGCGATGGGTGCCGGAAAAAATGCCGCACAAGCCATCGACAAAATACTAAAACATTAAATCATAAAGATCATGAACCTATTTTTTAAACAAAATATTCTCGCTATCGTTGTTTCATTCTTGTTTTGTCTCCCTGTAAAAGGTCATGAAAAGACAAACAAAACTCTTGATATGTCGGGATACGACATGAAATGGTTCTTTGCCGACTTGCACGCGGAAAATCATACCACATATATCGAAGGTACGGTTACGCTACACGCGGAAATTACCGTTCCCGTGTTAGATACCTTTGCCCTGCAACTTCATCACAACTATACCATAGATTCTATATTTGTTAATGGACAAAAACATTCATCTATCCGGAGGCAACACGACCTGCTCATTCCCTTGTCAGGACAAACACGAGGAACCCTGCTCGCGATAAAAATTGCCTATCACGGGAGCGTAGAGGCAGAATCGGATTTCTTTTGTGGCATTTTTACAAAACAAATTTCAAAATACGGGAAAGACTTCCACGTTACGTGGACATTGTCTGAGCCAAACAACGCTTACTCGTGGTTGCCCATGAAACAAGATTTGACCGACAAGATAGACTCTTCGTGGATGTTTGTTACCACCTCTAATTTTAATAAAGTCGCATCTAATGGATTATTAACCAATATTGTAAATTTGCCCAATCAGCAATCACGATACGAATGGAAGAGTCTATTTCCTATTGCTTATTACCTGATATCTTTTGCTGTGGCAGATTATCAAGACTATTCATTCTATACCCCGTTGCCCGATGGGGATTCCGTGTTGGTACAAAATTTTATCTACAATACTCCCGCTTGTTTGAACGAAAATAAAACGGTGATAGATAAAACCGGCAGCATGCTTTCTTATTTTTCAACCCTTTTCGGACAGTATCCTTTTGAAAAATACGGGCATGCCTTAGCCCCTTTGTCGGGCGGGATGGAACATCAAACGATGACCACTATCGGACAATTTGCCGATTGGGAAGAGGTAGTAGCACACGAACTCGCGCATCAATGGTTTGGTGACTACGTAACTTGTGCCTCTTGGGAACATATATGGCTCAACGAAGGTTTTGCCTCTTATTGCGAATACTTGTGGAACGAACACGAGTACGGGGAAACTTTTGCCCGTGAAAATTTTGAAAACGCGAGAAATTCTGTCTTTGCTTTGCCGGACGGTAGCGTGCACGTGCCCGCGGAAGATACAAACGACGAATACCGAATTTTCAATAGCAGACTAACATATAATAAAGGGGCATGTTTGATACATTTACTTCGGTTTATGCTCGATGACGACCTCGTCTTTTTTGATATCTTGCAAACTTATTTACAAAAATACGCGTTTCAAAATACTGTAACGGAAAATTTTAAACAAATCATAGAAGAAAAAACTCAGAACAATTATACCCCATTTTTCGAGCAATGGTTTTTGGGCGAAGGCTACCCCATTTTTGATATTCGTTGGGAACAAATTGGCGATACCCTGCGGTTGTTGAGTGTACAAACCGGTTCTGCCGAAAATGTTACTCCATTTTTTAACATACCATTCGACCTCGCCCTATATGATAAAGACGGAGAAATACAGGAAGTACGTGTACAACAAACCGCCCCTAACCTGCCTATAACTCTTGTCATAAAAAATGCACAAATTGATTCCGTGATTTTTGACCCGAAACATTGGGTGCCAGCCAAAGCCGTTGTTACACGTACCACCGTGCCCGTGATCATACCCGAACATGAAACAATTCCCAACTTTTCGCTTTTCCCCAACCCCGCTACGCGTGAGTTTTTGAATATAAAAAATGAAAATATAGAGATAAAAAGCGTGGAGATATATGACGGCAGCGGGAAAAAACAGGTAGAGACCTTATGTTCGCCCGTTTCCATGCACCTCGCGATAGATATTTCACAACTACAAAATGGCGTTTATTTCGTGCGAGTTATATCTACTAACGGGAAAAGTCGTACCAAAAAATTGGTCATTGCTCATTCATAAAAAATTTTTTTTAACTTTTTTTGAGTATTTTTTTGTATTTAGAATATTTTTTTGTATTTTTGTCGCCACAATTCGCCAGAAAATGCATATTGACGTACAAAGTGCCTTAAACGATAAAAATCCGAAGTTAGCCCGCCGTATTCCCCGGTTCGTGATACATTGGATAGAACGGCTGATTCATCAAAACGAGATGAATCAGGCGTTAGATAATGACCCTTCGGATTCTTCGTTGGGTTTTGCCCGCTACGCGATGGACTTTTTTCAAGTTAAAGCACGTGCGGTAAACTTAGATAAAGTACCGGAAACCGGTCGTTATATCATAGTAGCAAATCACCCCTTAGGAGGTCTTGACGGGCTTGCTCTTATCAGTCTCGTGGGTTACCGCCGTCAAGACATGTATTTTCCAGTGAATGACTTGCTTATGCAATTAAAACCCATGCACGAAATTTTTATTCCCCTTAACAAACACGGGGCAACGACTCAAAATGCCGTGAAACAACTGAATGATGTCTTTGCCTCTGACGGCATAGTACTCTATTTTCCCGCGGGCATGTGCTCTCGAAAACAACAGGGAAAAATACAAGACCTCGAATGGAAAAAAACAATCATCGCGAAAGCTCGCGATTATCAACGAGACATTATCCCCGCGTACGTGGATTGTCAAAATAGTGCCCATTTTTATACCATAGCAAATTGTCGTAGAAAATTAAAAATCAAAACCAATATAGAAATGCTACTCTTGCCAGACGAAGCATTCAGACAAAAAGGAAAAACCGTTACGGTTACTTTTGGCGACCCTATTCCTTCCACTTTTTTTGATAAAAGCAAAAATGACAAAATGTGGGCAACATGGTTGAAAGAAAAAACGTATGCATTAAACCACCCTATTCAATATTAAAACTGATTCAATATGTTAGAAACCATTATTTCTCCGGTAGATAAAGCGTTAATAAAGGCGGAACTCACGACAGAGCGATTGTTGCGCGAAACCAACGTAGGAGGGCACTCCATTTATTCGGTTACCGCCCACGAGGCTCCAAATACTATGCGTGAAATTGGACGGCTACGTGAATACACTTTTCGTGCGGCAGGTGCAGGTACAGGAAAAGCCTGCGACATAGACGAGTACGACCTCTGCGACCACCCGTTCCGACAACTCATCGTCTGGAACAACGAAACCGAAGAAATTATCAGTGCCTATCGTTATATTCTTGGAAAAGAAGCCGCGTTAGACAAAAATGGCTACCCCTTTACATCTAATTCCGAAATATTTTATCACTCTCCAGAATTTGTGAAAGGACAATGGCAAGAATCTATTGAATTAGGACGCAGTTTTGTACAACCTAAATATCAAGCAACAAATAACTTGCGCACCGGCATGTATGCCCTTGACAACGTGTGGGACGGGTTGGGCGCACTGATAGTCAAATACCCTGAAATAAAGTATTTTATCGGAAAAATGACTATTTATGACTCTTATAACAGAGAAGCCCGAAATCTCATCTTGGCATATCTCGAAAAACACCATAAAGCCACAGACGGTCTATTGTGTCCCTTTCAATCTTCTTTAATTATTGATGGATACAAAGATGCTGTTGCCTTTTTCCACGACCCTAATGCCTCTTGTAAAGAAGATTTTAAACTGCTAACCAAACGCATTCGCGAATTAAAAGTTACACTACCTCCATTAGTAAAAACCTATATCTCGTTGTCCCCATCATTGCGCTACTATGGACCTTCGCGTAACCCCGGATTCGGTCCGGTAGATGACACCTGCATTATCGTAACTATTCCTGATATATACGAGCATAAAATAGAACGACACGTGAAAGGAATGGCTAATGTTCTTAATAAATAATTGTTTGTACAGATTTCAATTGAATAAATTTAATTCGCAAGTTGTCCTACATTTCTACAAATCTATTTTTTTGCTATCAACCCTTTAAAAAGACATCCTCGTTCTTCAAAGTTTTTGAATTGGTCGTAACTGGAGGCGGCGGGTGAGAGCAGGCATATTTTTCCGGGAAGAGTATGCAAGAGTGCCAACTTCACGATTTCTTCGTAATTATTTTCTACAACAAACCACTGGGGTAAAGGATTTCCCAATTTTTCCCATTCGGTTAGAATACGTTTTCCCGCGGGTCCGGTAAAGATAATATTGCGCACCCCGGAATCAGGCAAGAAATCTATTAAGGCATGGTAAGAGATGCCCCTGTCGAAGCCGCCCAAAATGAGCGTATCTACTTTTTTCAACGTGTTTATTGCCGCGATGGTGGCTTCGGGTATCGTGGAAATGCTATCATTATAAAACAAAATGCCATCTCTTATTCCCACCTTTTCCATGCGGTGCTCCAACCCTTTAAACGAAGGCAATGCCTTTTCTATGTCGGGAATAGAAACGTCCCATGTCCGGCAGGCTAACATCGATGCCATCACGTTGTGCATGTTGTGCCTGCCGGGTAGATTGTCTAAGCCTGCAATAGAAATTTCTCCTATTTTTTCTTTGTTTTCTAAAAAAACAACATTGTCGCCCACCAACCACGTTCCATTTTCAGGCATCAGGGTACCCCCAAAAGCATAACATCGTTGCCGAAAATGATGTGCTTCTATCATCTTTTCAATATGTGTATTTTCTAAATTATAAATAAAAATGTCGCGGGGTGACTGATAAACGGCAATGTTGGCTTTGGCTTCCATGTAATGACTAAAGGACGAGAAATGGTCTAAGTGCTCTTGATACAAGTTGAGCAATATCGACACGTGCGGGGAATGTTTCGTGTATTCCAATTGGTGAGCAGAGAGTTCGGCAACGACTAAGGTGTCAGGAGTTATTTGCTCTATGATGTCAAAAAAAGGCACCCCGATATTTCCTGCTAATATTACAAGTTTTCCTGCCTTTTGCAACAAGTGGGTAATCAAAGAGGCGGTAGTGCTTTTCCCTTTGGTGCCGGTAACGCCGGTAACTTGCCTGCCAAACGCGGCAAGGAAAAGGTCGGTTTGGGACACTATTTTATCATGAGGCACGAAATACGAGATGTGGTTAAGATTGATACCGGGGGTTTTAAAGATGAGGTCGTAATCATTCAAATGCTCACAATAACGGGGTCCGGTAATGACATTCACGCGCGTGTCGCCCACGAGTAGGTCTGTATTCAATACCTCGCTCTCATCGGCTATGGTGAGTTCCTGTTCCGGGAGACAGCGACGAATAAAGCGATACGAGGAGTAACCTTCCCTGCCAAATCCTAAAATGATAATTTTCCGATTTTTTAATTTTTCGATAATGATAGACTGCATTTTATGGTCGTGATTTGTTTATTGGAGAAATGATTTTATCTCACGAAGATTTCGTCAATAAACAGGTGCGAGTTGCCTCCTGCACCGGCGTGCCACACGGGGAGAAGCCCAAAACCGGTGGCATGTACTTTCACGTAACGTGCTTTTTCGGGTTTCTTTACCATGAAGTCGAAGGTTTGGGCGGTCAAATCTTCAACTCCAACGGGCGCTTTTACTTTGCCATACAAACGATAATGTACATTGTCGTCAGAAACCTCAAAAACGACTTCTTTGGGAAATACAATCCACGGACCCACGTCTTGCAAGCAGCCCATGCCTATTTCTTTCACGGGTTTTATAGCCCGTAAATCAAGAATAGCATCAAAATCTTTGCCTTCGTATCCTTTCCAATGACCAAGGTTATACTTGTTATTCCCGCGGAGCAGGTCTATCAATGCCTCATCGCCACCGCCATTATACATGGGATTGCACGGGGTTTGACTGAGAATATCTTTGTCTTTGGTATACTGTTGGTAATGGGCTTCTACCACTTTGCTGTATCCTGTTTTTTCGTTAAAAGACACTGCTTTTACACGGGTTTCGGTAGTGAAGGTAAGCGGGATAGTGTAGCGGGTTGAGGCTATGGTAGGGGTAGTGCCGTCAAGGGTATAATAAATGGCATCGGTTTGGGCAGGATAAGGATAGTGAAAATCTTTGCTTACCCGCTCCGGTTGAAATAAGTTCATCGACAAGGTCATCGTACCGGGAAAAGTGAAATGAGACGAAGACAGATAAGGCACGATGGTGATGCTACTTTCCACACCGGTACGCGGACGGTCGTCTTCTTTTTGTCCAAAAGCCTCGTTGGGTTTGCTACTCATGTCAAGCACGAGTTCTCCACCATTTTTAAAATCATCAAAAGTAAAATAAGATTTAGTATAATTTTGCCCGTTGAGTTGGGCAGATTTAATGTACATATTCTTGTCGCTTTGATTTTTGCAAATAATAGTGAAGGTTTTCCCGTTTTCGAGGTTTATTGAAATCTTATCAAAAATGGGAGAACCGAGGGTGTAGATATTGGTACCCGGGCAGAAAGAGTAGAACCCCATGGCACAAAGCACGTACCATGCCGACATTTGTCCACAATCTTCGTTTCCACACAAACCATCAGGTTTCGAAGTATAAAAATGACTCATAATCTGTCGGGCAAGTTCGGCGGTTTTCCAAGGTTTTCCTATGAAGTTGTACCAATAGATAGCATGATGACTGGGTTCGTTTCCATGCGCGTATTGCCCTATCAGTCCGGTAATATCTGCCTGATTTCTGCCTGAAAGGGCGGTGCGAGTGTAAAACAGCGAATCAAAGAGTTGCTCTGCTACTTTTGCACCTCCCAACAAGGCAATATAGTTCGCGGCATCGTGTGGCACGTAGGTAGAATATTGCCACGAGTTGGCTTCGGTAAGGTGCGTGTTTACTTCGGCGGGGTCAAAAGGCTCTATAAAAGAACCGTTCGTTTTCGCGTGCATAAAACCGCGCGGGTCTAATATGTTTTTATAATATTGGCTACGTTCAATAAATTCGCGATAAACATCCTCGTGGTTTAAGGCTTTGGCATACATGGCTATGCACCAGTCATCGTAAGCATATTCGAGTGTCTTTGAAATATTTTCGCTTTCGTATTCCGCAGGTATATAGCCATATTTTTCAAATTCGGCAAGCCCTCGTTTGCCCGTTTTCGCGCTGTGTATCATGGCTTCAAGCATCTTTTCGGTATTGTAGTCTGTCATGCCTTTCACGAAAGCGTCATAAATCACGGGAATAGAATGATAGCCTATCATACAGTCGGTCTCGCCCGCTGAAAGTTCCCACACGGGTAACCTGCCCCCCTGCTCGTATTGTTTAAGAAACGTGTACAAAAAATCTTCGGAATGTTTCCGGTCGATAAGATTTAATAAGGGGTGTAAAGCACGATAGGTATCCCAAAGCGAAAAAACCGTATATATGTCATGTCCCTCATCGGCTACATGCATCTTTCCGTCCCGTCCTAAATAAGTACCATCGGCATTGGTATAAAGATAGGGAGATGTAAAAACATGATACATAGCCGTGTAGAATACTTTCTTTTTTTCTACATCTTGAGTTTCTACCACAATTTTTCCCAAAACGCTGTTCCATGTTTCCGTTGCCGCCGTTCTTACTTTCTCAAAATCAAAATCAGTAACCTCTTCCATGTTTTTCAATAGAGACGTTAACGCGTTCTTCTCTTCAAAATCAGGGGAAATGCTAACCTTAACTACGACATCTTTTACATCTTCTGCAAAATAAATTAGGGCTTTACAATTTGTCCCCGAAATACCGGACACTTCTTGGTTAGGGGCGGGGTTTTGCAGACTGTCGTTGGCAAAAAACTCTATTTTTGTTATGGGGCACGAGAACTGCATGACGTATGATAGCCGTTGGTCCTCGTTCCATTCGCGAGAATGACGAGTACCGGATAGTATTTGCAGGGCAGTGTCGTATATAATACTACTGCCTAACACGATATCTTTTCGATGTTTTAAGTCAAGAATAACCCCTTTTTGACCAACGTTGTCGGGGAAGATATATTTTTGCAGAGCCACTCGCTTTGTCGCGGTCAGTTGCACTTCAATCTGGTCTTTGTCGAGCAAAACAGAATAATACCCCGGTGCGGCAAATTCGTTTTGATGCGAGAACGTGCTTCGATATTCTTCATCTTTAATGCTCGCGTGCCCTGCAAAAGGCATGAGCATAACATCGCAATAGTCACCACAACCGGTTCCACTCAAGTGGGTATGGCTAAAACCGTAAATGACAGAATCGGCATAATGGTAGCCCGAACACCCGTTCCAACCTTCTAATTTGGTATCAGGGCTAACCTGTATCATGCCAAACGGCACGATAGCCCCGGGGTACGTATGCCCCGTGAAATCTGTCCCAACCAAAGGATTTACATAGTGGGTAAAACCCGCTTCTTGTTGCTGTTCACGTGTTTCACACGACAAAAAAAACAAACTCATTACCCCTAAAATAAAAGAAAACTTTCTCTTCATCTCGTTTTTTATCTACAATAATGATACATAAATTGAATGCAAAGATAGTATTTTTTGCTGTATTCTCGACAAAAATTTTGTATTGAAACAAAATAAAATACGGTTAGTGCTTGCCGATTTGATTTTTTTATTTATTTTTGCAAAAAAAATTATCAAAGAAACACGTGATTATCTTTCATGAAATTTTCTCTGACATTAGGGCTATCGTTTCTCAAAAAGGTCTTCAAATGGCGACTGTTAGATACTTATATCTTGCAGAAGTTTTTGGGGTCTTTCTTCTATTCCATCGCTTTGTTGATGTCTATTATCGTGGTATTTGACGTATCTGAAAACATACAGCGTTTTTTAAGTAATAAAGTACCCTTCGACAAAATCGTGGTGGGATATTATTTTAATTTTATCCCTTATTTTATTAACTTATTTATTCCCTTGTTCACGTTTATTAGCGTGATTTGGTTCACGGCAAAACTCTCGCAGAAGAATGAAATCGTGGCAATTTTGAGTAGCGGGGTCAATTTCTATCGTTTGCTATTGCCTTATATTACAGGAGCTTTCATTATCGCGATGCTGTCATTTGTCATGTCTAATTTTTATATCCCGCAAACCAACAAACGTTTAAATCGTTTTAAGCAAGAATATTTTCACAAAACCGTGTTTGGTTCTTCTAATATTCACCTGAAAATAGCCACCGATACCTACATTTATCTTGAACACTGGAGCGCGAAAGATACTTGTGGGGAACGATTTACTTACGAAAGGCTTGGTAGAGAAAGTATTTTATATAAGATAGAGGCACAGCGGCTACGCTATAACGATTCGTTGCAACAATGGATTCTTGAAAATTACGTGGAAAGGAGAATCAAGAACGGGAAAGAGTTTTTTACTCGCGGGGAGCGCAAAGATACGGTTTTTAATATTACCCCACAAGATTTCAGTCAAGATGTAACGGTCAAAGAAACGATGTCTTACAAGCAATTACGGAGATATATTAAAGAAGAGCGTGCCAAGGGTACGGGCTTTGCCAAATACTATCAAATAGAGCAAGCCAAACGGATGGCAAACCCCTTGGGTACTATCATCATGACCCTTTTAGGGCTAAGCGTGGCTTCGCGAAAAACAAATAGAGGTGTAGGCGTGCACCTGTTTATAGGCATGGGATTAGCCTTTACTTTCGTGTTTCTGCAACAAGTGTCAGACGTGTTCGCGGAATCGGGAAGTATACCTCCCGTGCTCGGCTCGTGGATTCCCAACCTTATCTTTTTTGCCATTTGTATCATCATGCTGCGATTATCCGGAAAATAAATACTCATTTTTTATGCAAGATAACAAGATAAATAAAAAACTGTCCATCATTGCCTTTAGCGGTGATTTTGATAAATTGACCGCTGTTTTTACTTTGGCTTCGGGAGCGGCTTCGGTGGGCTATGAAGTCAATCTTTTTTTTACTTTTTGGGGATTAAATGCCATTAAGCGCGAAAAGAAACGTGCTCCCGTGGGAAAAAGCATACTCGCTAAAATCTTTGGATTTTTCATGGGCGGTTTACGTGTTGCCCCAGTGAGTCGTCTCAATTTCTGTGGCATAAGCCCTACTATTTTTCGTTACATGATGAAAAAGCAAAATACCCCTACCCCCGAAGACTTATTACAAGCCTCTATCGCGTTGGGCGTGAACTTCTACGCCTGCGAAATGGCAATGAACGTGCTCGGTCTCGATAAAAACGACCTGCTCCCGGAAGTAAAAGAAATATTAGGGGTAGCCTCTTTCCTGCACTTGTCGGAAAATGGACAAACCTTGTTTATTTAGTTTTTCAAAAAATATAATATTATGGCTATCATTGATTTGGATATCACACACGAACATTGTCCCATGACTCTCGTGAAGACCAAACTTGCTTTATCGCGTTTGTCTCATGGCGACATTTTAAGCGTAACCTTAAAGGAGGGCGAGCCCTTAAACAATATCCCGCGTGCCGTGGAAGAACAAGGCTTCCGCGTATTGTCTATTACCAAAACCCCAGAAAAAGAAATCTATCGCGTGGATATTACCCTAAAATCTCAAATGAAAATCTTTGGCATTACCGGTACCTTAGGGGCAGGAAAAGGTACCGTGGTAGAGTATATGATAGAACGGTATCATTTCCGGCATTATTCGGTGCGGGCATATCTGTTAGAAAACATACGACAACGAAATCTTCCCGAAAATAGAGACAGCATGGTTATCGTTGCCAATGATTTAAGAGAAAAATACGGAAATTCGTTTATCGTGGATGAGTTATACAAAACCGCCCTCGCGCATCATTGCCCCGCGATTATAGAAAGTATTCGTACACCCGGAGAAATTGATTCACTCAAAAATAAAGGCAACTTTATCCTTTTATCTGTAGATGCTCCCCCTGAAACCCGCTACCAACGCATCTTGTGCCGACAGTCGGAAACCGACCGTGTGTCGTATCAAGACTTTCTCGAAAACGAAAAACGGGAAATGCACTCTGACAACCCCGCGAAACAGAATCTCGCTGCCTGCATCGCCCGCGCCGACTTTTCTTTCTACAATAGCGCCGACAAAGAAACCCTATACAAAGAAATTGATAAAATGATGCAGGCAATGACAAATTGATATCCCGATGGTGTTTCAAAATAATGGTTCAGATCTCAGGATTAAAATATCTGACATTTTGTCAGTCTAACGCGACTTGGCAATGTTTTTGCAGTAAAAGGTAAAAAATAACATTCACCTTAAATTATTATACAAAAATGAATCTGAATAATTTCACCATTAAATCACAAGAAGTCATCGCGAACGCACAATTGCTCGCGATGAAAAATCGCAATCAACAAGTAGAAACCCTTCATGTTTTGAAATCCATATTGGAGAATGACACTAACGTGATTCCTTTTTTAATAAAGAAAAACGGAGCCGATACGAAAGTGATAGGTCAAAGTGTGGACCGTGCACTTGCCCGCTTGCCCAAAGTAGATGGCGGCGAGACCTACCTTGCTTCAAGTATGCAAACCGCGATACAAAAAGCCCTTATCTTTTCTCAAGAATTAGGGGATGAATTTCTGTCGCTCGAACATCTTTTTTATGGCATTTTCATGACCAACGATCAAGGGTCTAAAATTTTGAAAGATGCAGGACTTAGCGAGAAAGGGATTAGGGCTGCAATTCAAGAACTTCGTAAAGGGAGTAAGGCAAACAGCGCGAGCAGTGAAGATACGTATAACGCGCTCAATAAATACGCGAATAACTTAAATGAAGCTGCGCGCAAGGGCAAACTCGACCCTGTGATAGGACGCGATGAAGAGATTAGACGTGTATTACAAATATTGTCGCGTCGCACCAAAAATAACCCTATCCTTATAGGCGAGCCGGGGGTAGGTAAAACGGCAATTGCCGAAGGACTTGCCGCACGCGTAGTCAATGGAGACATTCCCGAAAACTTAAAAACCAAACAAATATATTCTCTTGACATGGGAGCGTTAATCGCGGGTGCAAAATACAAGGGAGAATTTGAAGAGCGATTGAAAAGTGTTGTAAAAGAAGTGATTGATGCAAACGGGGAGATTATCCTTTTTATAGATGAAATACACACTTTGGTAGGCGCCGGGGCATCCGGAGACGGGGCAATGGATGCCGCTAATATCTTAAAACCGGCACTCGCCAGGGGCGAACTCCGTGCCATAGGAGCAACAACACTCAACGAATACCAAAAATTCTTCGAGAAAGATAAAGCACTCGAACGAAGGTTTCAACCCGTGAAAATAGAAGAGCCTGACCGTTATGATGCCATTTCTATCTTGCGCGGACTTAAAGAGCGTTACGAGACTCATCATAATGTAAGAATACTCGACGAGGCAATTATCGCCGCCGTGGATTTCTCGCAAAGATATATCACCGACCGTTTTTTGCCCGACAAAGCCATTGACCTTATTGACGAAGCGGCTTCTAAATTGAAATTAGAAATCAATTCCGTGCCGGAAGAGTTAGACGAGATTGAACATAAAATAAGACAATTAGAAATAGAGCGGGAAGCCATAAAGCGCGAAAACGACAAGGAAAAAATAGACAGTCTCAACAAACAACTTGCCGAGTATAGGGAAAAAAGGGACATCTTCGCGGCAAAATGGCGTGCCGAAAAAGAGGTTGCCGATAAGATACAACAAAAACGCAAACTCATAGAAGATTATAAATTAGAAGCCGTGAACGAAGAACGGGCAGGCAACTACGGCAGGGTTGCCGAATTACGCTACGGGCTTATCAAAAGTACCGAGAACGAGATCGAGCAATTGCAAACAGAACTCGCTCAAACCCAAGGAGACCAAGCACTCATAGACGAGGAAGTAGGCTCGGACGACATCGCCGAAGTCGTTGCCCGTTGGACAGGTATCCCCGTGAGCAAAATGATGCAAAACGAAAAAATAAAATTATTGTCATTAGAAAGCGAATTACACAAACGAGTGGTAGGACAAGACGAAGCCATACAAGCCATTGCCGATGCCATTAGACGCAGTCGTGCCGGACTGCAAGACAGCAAACGCCCCATTGGTTCGTTTATATTTATGGGCACCACCGGCGTGGGAAAAACCGAACTCGCCAAAACCCTTGCAGACTATCTCTTTAATACCGAAGATGCTATGATACGATTCGACATGAGCGAATTTCAAGAAGCCCATTCCGTGTCAAGACTCATTGGCTCACCCCCGGGATACGTGGGATATGACGAAGGCGGTCAACTGACCGAAAAAGTACGTAGAAAACCATACGCCGTGGTGCTCTTCGACGAGATAGAAAAAGCACACCCCGATGTGTTCAATATCCTGCTACAAGTCCTCGACGACGGTCGGCTAACTGACAATAAAGGACGTACCGCCGATTTCAAAAATACCATCATCATCATGACTTCTAACATGGGTTCGGATATTATTCAAAGTAATTATAGCAACAGCAAAAATTATCCGGACGAAGAACTATTCGAACGTACCAAAAGCGAAGTTACCGATTTGCTCAAAAGAACTTTACGTCCCGAGTTTATCAATCGCGTGGACGAGATCGTGATGTTCCGTCCCCTGTCAAAACAAGAAATTGAAAATATTATCTTGTTACAAATAAGTCAATTAAATGATATATTAGCCCAACAGCAAATTAAGATAGAGTTTAGTCCATACGCCATACAACTGCTTTCCGACATGGGGTACGACCCTGTTTACGGGGCACGCCCGCTCAAAAGGGTTATTCAACGAGAAATTCTCAACGAGTTATCTAAAATTATCCTGTCAGGCACTCTCAACAAAGACAAAGTAATCATGGTCGACTCTTTTGAAGACGGCAAATTCTCTTTCTTTAATAAGGAAGAATAAATTTAACGAGTAGGTTCTATAAAATTAGTCCTTTCGCGCGGTTCTGTTTCGGGGGGACTAATTCCTGCTTTTTTTCCTGCTTCGATAGATTTGAGTAGCCACGTCATGTTATGACCAAGCGTGCGCATAATCTGCAATCCTTCCTTGTCTTTGAGTACATCTTCGGGCTTGTTTCCATGTACCATATTCCAATATTGTGAAGATACAACCGGCATATTGTTAATGGTAAAATATTGATTTAATTGTTGCAAAGAAGCAGTGGTACCTGCACGTCTGGCAGAGACCACGCCCGCGCCGGGCTTATAGGCAAGTTCTTTGGACCCCGCGTAAAACAGTCGGTCTAAAAACAATTTCATGGTGCCGCTAATCCCCGAATAGTGCACGGGACTGCCAAAGATAAAGCCGTCTGCGGATTTGGCTTTCTCTATCACTACATTGACGATGTCTATATGCACGCATTCGCCGTTTTCTTTGCACCCTTTACAAGCGCGACAACCTTGCAGGCTTTCGTTAC
This sequence comes from Bacteroidales bacterium, assembly GCA_031272025.1. Lineage (GTDB taxonomy): Bacteria > Bacteroidota > Bacteroidia > Bacteroidales > WCHB1-69 > JAGVVH01. The sequence continues at coordinate 2,090 of JAISUP010000079.1, read as the reverse complement.
CCACGTGAATAATTTCGGTTTCAATACCATCGGCATTCAATGCCTTGGCTACTTCACTCAAAGCCGTGTAGGTACAGCCTTTCTCGTGAGGACTCCCGTTAATCAAAAGTACTTTCATAAATCTGGTGCTTGTGTCATTAACATTAATTTCTATTTTGCTTGTTACAATATCCTTTTCTTGCTTGTCTTGTCCTTGCTGACAACCGAATAAAACAAACAGGAAAAATGATAACAATCCTAAAAAACGTGTTTTCATAATTTATTTTATTTTGGTTGCAAAGGTAGCATAAAATTTTCAATTACACACAAACAAATAAAAATGAAAAGAAAAAGACAGCGGCAAAATTTCTCTTACCGCTGTCTTTTCGTATTACCCGTCATCGCGGGCAACGCCCCGCGATCCCCTGGTTATTTCTTCACGAACCTCGCCGTTTTATCCCCGATTCTCAAGAAATACACGCCGCAGGGCAAACGCGAAACATTTATCCTCACCCCTTGCCCCTCTCCATTTTGTAGAGACGTGGCATGCCCCGTCTCTACCGCGCGACCGGAAATGTCAATGATTTGCGTGTTCAAATATTTCGTTTTCTCAAATGATGGAATATCTATGTACAGTTCATCTTTGACGGGGTTGGGATAAACGCGAATATGTTTCTCTGCTTTCACGTCGTCGATGCCGGTGGTGTTGTCTGCTACACAACGAATGGACTGCCCGTGAGCCCGGATGTCGTTGTACCAGTCGGCGTAGCTGCCGTAGAAGTGCAAGCTGTAGGCGTCGCTGCTGTCGCTCTCGTAGGGAGTACTGCTCCAGTAGTAGCCGCCGTAGGACTGACTGAGGAGCGAGCCGTCGAAGAGGCTGCGGTAACCGGCAGCCGGGAGGAAAATGCTGTTTGCCCCGCTGCCAAAAACACGACCGTTAACCCCCGTGCCATTATAATTTGTTACCAATTCGCTCACTGAATTTACCAAACCCTGTAACTCGGCTAACGTGGGCACGCGCCACCCCGCGGGGCAAGGATCGTTAGTAGCCTCCCATGTCGTGCCGGTAGGGATACTGCTATCCCATGTTGTGCCCCCGTCAGAATTAACCATCGGGTTAGAAGACGACCACCCCACTTTACGGTTCCACTGGTAAAACATGCCGTAGTCGGTAGGATTCGCGGCAAAAGTACCGGGGGCATCCACGTTGCACGTAGCCCAAGTTACCCCGTCGATGGTTACCCCACCGGTAACAAAAATGCTATCAATAAGGGCAACGCTTCGCTCGAAAACCACTACCCCGTCTCGCAACACCTGCATCTTTTTTGCCGGTGCATCTTGCGCCACAACAGCGTCACAAATCGCCCATAAGAAAACCACCACGGGCAAAATTCTAAAAATACTCTTCATCTTTTTTTTAACCTGCATTATTCATAACAAAAAGGAAAAATTTTCCTATGTGCGAAAATAGTAAAAAAAACTACACGACAACCCTCAAGGAGAATTATTTTCACTTTCTCCGGTTGCAACCACTAAAATAGAGGTAAGTTTCACCGCACTTGTTTTGTCTTCGCAGGGCGGACTGCTTCTGATGAAAGAGTATGAAACGCGGAACAGTTTCTTGGCAAAACTTTCTGCTTGCATAAAAGACCATCGTAACCAGTTAATCCAAAGTTATCATATTAGACCTTGATGACAGCAATTTTAACACCTACGGCAATCAGAAAGGCACACTCTTCAACGACTATTACGGCGAATACTGTTATATGCCACTGTTTGTTTTTGAGGGACTTAGCGGCAAAATGATACTCCCGATGCTCCGTCCCGGGCGCAGGAATAAATCGACCAATGTTTACAAAATCTTGCTGCGGCTGATAAACCGTCTGCGCAGAGTTTGGAAACATACTCAAATTATTGTCAGGGGAGACAGCCATTTTTGCTGCCACGAGCTGATGGATTGGAACAAAGAACAATTTTATGTTATCTTGTTGTCTATAAAACAGATAGCCTTCGCGGGGACAGATCTTGAAAACGCCTCGATGCTGACCATACGCGAAAAGATCCTGCTTACAGCGGTACATATTCGCCGGATGAAAACAAAAATCAAAATC
>JAISUP010000040.1 GCA_031272025.1 Bacteroidales bacterium | reverse complement strand
ATGGCGTCCCGTGCCGCGACACGGGATCTCTCCGCCATCTCCCGAAGACCGTCAAATGCTAAATGATTGTAGATTAATCTTTAACGATTAGAATGGGATTCCAGCGAAAGCCGGAATGACGCGGCTTTTTTACTTTTGAGACAGACTTTTTAATGCCTAAGTCGCGGGCTCTTGTTTATTAGAGAACCGCCGTGTACTGAGGCATATACGGTAGTGTGAGAGGTTGGAAAAAGAAAGTAGGAAGAAAACGATTTCGTTTTCCTCCTACTTGATTTTTTCCTAAAAACGCGATTCTCTATAGTACTCCTTCGTCGTAGGCTTTCTCGCCATGAATAGCGATATCAATACCTTCGATTTCGGTTTTTTCACTTACCCGTACAGGGGTAATTTTGTTAATAATCCAGAGCATGATATAGGTAAATACGAAGGCATAGATACAAGAAATGAGTACAGCCACAACTTCTTTACCAAAGAAGGCGGAGTCTCCAAAGATTAAGCCGTCGCTTCCGGCGGGATTCACTGCTTTTGAGGCAAAGACACCCAGCAGTATCGTTCCCACGAGTCCGCCAATACCATGTACGCCCCACACGTCAAGAGCATCGTCCCATTTCCGTTTGTTTTTCAACTCCACGGCAAGGTAGCAAAAACCGCCGGCGGCGATGCCCACGATAGGTGCTGCCCAAAGAGGAATAAAGCCCGCGCAGGGGGTAATCGTGGCTAAACCCGCGATGGAACCGGTAAGAATACCTACGAATTTGGGGGTACGGTGCCGTATCCATTCAATAATCATCCACGTGAATAGCGCGAAAGAGGCGGCAACGTCTGTGTTGAGAAAAGCATTGGCAGTAACTCCATCTACTTTCAATTCGCTCCCGGCATTGAAACCATACCAGCCAAACCAAAGCAATCCGGTGCCAATAGCAACTAACGGGATACTGTTAGGGGTAGAGTTTTTGTCCACCCGGGCACCCACGAAGAAGACCGCCGCCAGTGCCGCGAAACCTGCTGTGGCATGCACCACGATACCTCCGGCAAAGTCAAGCACTCCCCATTCGGCAAGCAAACCGCCGCCCCAAACCATGTGGCAGAAAGGATAGTATACCAAAAATTGCCATGCCGTGAGAAAAATAAAATACGCCTTAAAACTTACCCTGTTCACGAAGGCTCCCGTGATTAACGCCGGCGTGAGAATGGCAAACATCATTTGGAAAGCAACAAAAACATATTCGGGTATCGCTCCGTTACCGCTAAATACCGAATCAACGGTTACCCCGTTGAGAAAAACTTTTTTCAGATTACCAAAAATGCCCATCCAGTCGCTACCATCAGCCATATTGCCGCTAAAACAAAGCGAATAGCCTATGCAAAACCACAAGATTGTAGACCAGCCCAGAGAAACAAAACTCTGTACCATAATTCCTAAAATGTTTCTCTTGGTAGCCAACCCACCATAGAAACAAGCCAGTGCCGGGGTCATCAACATGACCAAACTCGTGCACACCAGCATAAAACCTGTTGAACCTGATTCAAACATACTTTTTATAATTAAATTGGTGAATATAAATGATTAAATGATTTTTTATTATAAGGCAATACCTACGCCTGCTGTAAAATAGGCTTTTTTAGACAATGGATTGTAAATTAATGCCGTAGAAACGGGCAATGACAATTTTTTGGTTAACGAAAAGGTTTTGGTTGCTTTTAGTCCGGTATTCACGCAGGCAAATCCTTTATTGCCATAAAAACCCCCGGCAATCTCATCGGTTACTAATTGATTATTTTCGTCAAAAATGAAGAGACCGTTCTCGTCTACGGCATTGACCACGCGTTTTACCCCATTGATGGCGCAACCCACGAACACGCTTAAGTCTACTCCAATCCGGCTAATTGTAGGATTGTATGCCAACTCGGCATAAGTGGAAAATACATTTTTGTCGTTCTCGTTTTTGGCATCATTTCCGAACAAGTTCACGTAAATGCCAAACGAGATGGGCACTTTTTTCTCCCCGTTATAACTAAATCCCAATTCGCACGTGTGCGCCCCGTGTTTGCTATAATCGAAAAAGTTAAAGTCACCATCTGCCTCGTTGGGAAAACCATAGTCGGTAAAAATCACCGTGAAACGGTCGTCCCAGAAGGTGTAAGACAGGTAGAGGTCGAGTTCGGCATACGGGTGTGTGCTAAACGAGTACGAACCCCACGCGCCAATTTCTAACCCTTTCCAATTGAAATACATGGCAGGTTGCAAGCACGGGGCACTGCCTCCCAATGCCTGACCGCGCCAAATATAACGCGACTGAAAATCAAGAGATACCCCGTATTCGTAATCGGGCGTGTCTCCCTCGGCAGGTTCTTGTGCTGACAATGGCAGGCAAATCATCATGATAACCCCTACCAAACTAAAGAAAAGATGTTTTTTCATACTATAAAAATTTTTAATAATTTTATTGAAAAAATTGATAAAGCAAAGAAAAGAAAAAAAAATGATACAGCCCACTTTTTCTCGTTCTTAAAAAGTGTTTTTTTGTATGATTTCGTTGTAAAAAAAAGATAAAATGTAAAAAAATAACAAAACTAAGACCGTTCACTCGTTTTATTATAAGTGATTTATGATATTACAACAAATTAAGTTTTGTTTTTTTAAAACAAGTGAGGGATGTCGGTTAATTTTGTTTTTCCGAGGTGTTTGTAGGCGGCATCTGTGGTTTCTCTACCGCGTGGGGTTCGGGCGAGGTATCCTTCTTGTATGAGGAAGGGTTCGTATACTTCTTCTATGGTGCCGGGGTCTTCTCCCACGGCGGTCGCTATGGTAGTCAGTCCCACGGGACCGCCTTTGAATTTATCGATAATGGTACTTAAAATCCGGTTATCCATCTCGTCTAAGCCGTGCTGATCTACATTTAGGGCGGTGAGCGCGACACGCGTAATGTCGAGCGTGATAGTGCCATCTCCTTTGATTTGAGCAAAGTCGCGTACCCGTCTCAACAAAAGATTCGCGATACGGGGGGTTCCTCTGCTACGACGGGCAATTTCCACGGCGGCTTCGGGGTGAATGGCAATTTTGAGAATTCCCGCTGCCCGGTTGATAATGCGCGACAACGTTTGAGTGTCATAATATTGCAAACGCAAGTTAATGCCAAAACGCGAGCGTAGAGGGGCTGTCAGTAAGCCTGACCGGGTAGTGGCTCCTACCAACGTGAAAGGATTGAGCGAAATTTGCACGCTACGTGCATTGGGTCCCGTGTCAATCATGATGTCTATTTTATAGTCTTCCATTGCCGAATACAAGTACTCTTCCACGACAGGAGAAAGGCGATGAATTTCATCAATAAAAAGCACGTCGTTCGCGTCGAGATTGGTAAGCAATCCTGCTAACTCACCGGGTTTATCTATCACCGGACCGGAGGTAATTTTCATGTTCACCCCCATCTCGTTAGCGATAATATGCGAAAGCGTGGTCTTACCCAAACCCGGAGGACCATGCAAAAGCGTGTGGTCTAATGCTTCTCCGCGTTGCCGAGCCGCCCGTACAAAAATGATAATATTCTCTATTACTTGTTCTTGTCCAAAAAAATTATCAAAATCACAAGGTCTAATGGCTTGTTCGAATTCTTTTTCCGATGTCGAGAGCCTTTTGGTTGTAGGATCTAAATTCGTGTTCATTGTAAATAACTATTTTTTCAGGTGGTCTAACGCCCGTAATTCTTTCGCGGCAGGCTCAAAATCAGGATCTATTTTTTGACAGGTCTTAAAATCAGTTCTTGCCTTGTCGTATTCTTTCAAATAAGTATAAGCAATGCCTCTATTGCATATTGCCATCACGAAATTAGAATCTTGCGCGATGGCACGGGTAAAATATTGAATGGCATCTTCAAACTCATCTCTGTAATTGAGTTTGATATAACCAATCCCATTGAATGCCCCCGGGTTGTTGGGGTTGATTTGCAATAAAATATTATATTGCTCTAAGGCTTTATCCAACTGCCCCAACTCTTGATAAAAAAGGGCAAGATTGTAGTTAATTTCCGTGTTTTCGGGGTCTACCTTCAAGGCATTTTGGTAATAGGCAATGCCCACCGGGTCGTTTTTTTGTTGGTAAAAATAGCCTAATTCCAGATAGGCTTTGATCTCTTTCGGATTTTGGTCAATCGCGAGCGAAAGCATACGCAAATAACCGGTAGTGTCTCCTTGTTCTTTGAGGCAAAAAGCCCGAATCAAGTGAGCACGCGGATTATGTGGACTACGCGCGATGGCTTCATCGAGCGTGCGATAACAATCCTCCAACATGTTTAGGTGAAAATACAGTTCGGCAAGTTTTAGTCGTGCTTCGTTATTGTCGGGCGACAAGGCAATGGCTTTTTGCAAATTCTCCTCCGCGAGGTCGGTTTCTCTTTCCGAAAAATAGATGTCTGAAAGCAAAATATAGTAAGTCGCTTGGGCAGGCTTAAGTTTGATTGCCGTCAGGATATCTGCCTTCGCGGGTTCGGGCTCCCCTTGCCGATAATAATACGAAGCCCTACGATATAAGGCATCGACATCATCGGGATGCCGGTCTATTTGTTCACACAATGCCGACAATTCTTTCGGCAAACGCGAGTACTTTTGATCATGTCGATGCTTACAACTTGTTATAAGTCCTAAAACGAGCATCACGATCCCGCATCGAAAAAATAGTCTTTTCATATTCAAAAAGCAATAATTAAAATAAAACATTAATCTTTTAACGAGGAAACTTTTACCCTACGGGTTATCCAAACGGCAATACCTATGAGCATGATAAGTAGCACGGGAATAGAGACATTCGCGGCAGCAATCCATTTTTGTCGAGACAGGATTTTGCTACTGTCTAATGTTCCCGTGTTGAAATTTTTGTCTCGCAAGAGCAATAAATCTTCATCGGCACATAAATAATTGACACAGTTCATGATAAAACTGCTATTATCATATTGTTCTCCGGTATGCACATCGTAGCCCGCGGGAAAAGGCTGGTTTCGTTTGTAATCCACATGATTTCGGATAACATCCCCGTCAGAGACAAAAATCTGTCGCGTGGGGACACTTTCTTTTAAGAAACCCACTTCTTTGAGCGTGTCGAACTCCACAGGTAAGATGCCGTTATATGCCGATTCAAAAGTTCCTTCTACCAAAACGGCAAGAGGCAAATGTCTATAGGCAAATTCCTGAGGGTTAGGTTTTGTCCGTACCACGTTTAGCGTTACCACGTTAGGCATAGGTACCATTTTGGTATGTACAGAGGTAGTCATGAGTACTGTTTTGGTTAAATCGCCTCCTCCCACGAGGTCAATACTGCCCGCGAAATCAATTTTCAATCTTTTCAAACTTCGGGTAATCGGGTGGGCACAGAATTGTGTAACATTGAGCGCGTAAGGAAACGCGAAAAGCCGGTATTGAGGTTGGTCGCCCAACATGCCCACGATAATGGGTATACTTTGACATGAAATATCTTGTAATAAATTCGCGTTAAGACGTACTCCATATTTGAAAAAGAGATCGTTGAGATGCAATTCTCTGGGGGTAGCGAAAAATTCCTGACTGGTTTGCAGGCTGTCCACGGAGGCAGTAGTAGCGTCCACGAGCCACAGGATTTTCCCGCCTCGCATCACGTGCTGGTCAAGGATGAACTTGTCGTGCTCGCTAAAAGGCTTGGTGGGTTGTGCCACGATGAGCAAGTCGTATTTATTGCCCTTGACCTTTAAAGTCTGTTTTACGGTATCGTCCATGGCAATCTCTCGTAAAGCATTAATTTTCCCGTCAATAGATACTCTGCCAACTTGGTACAACCGGCTCAATTGATAGGCTACCCACGAAGTAGGCAAAAAGTCAAGTTCTCCATGTCCTTCCAAAAAAGCCACCTTTGGTCGTGTAGGCTTAATCAATTGCCGAATTGCCGTTACAAGGTTGTATTCTAAGTTTTGTTGTGAAAGGAGCATATCAACGTCTCCGGGGTTAGCCATCACTAAGGTAGCAGCACATTCCCTGCCTTTGTAAGTTACAATTGCCCCCGGAACAACAACTTGACTGCTGGTAGAAAATCCCGCTTCGTTTTCGCGGGTCAGCGGGATGGCTTTAAGCCCTTTCTTCGAAAATTCGCCCAAAATACCCATGATCTCTTCTCTATTCCGGTCCTCAAAGGGGTCGATAAATTCAAAATTCACCTGATCAGAATATGACCGAAAATCTTGCAGCATGTCTTTCACCTTCTTCGCGAACAACTGATAGTCGGCAGGATAGTCTTTCCCCTTGAGATAGACTTTGAGGTAAACCTTGTCTTCTAAGTTCTTCAACATTTGTATTGTAGAAGAAGAAAGCGAATGTCGATGGTCACTGGTGAGGTCAAGCCTGAAATAGAGAAAAACGGACAGCACGTTCACGGCAAGCAAAATCAACAGCCCTGAAAGTAACCCTAACATCGCGTTTTTCTTGTATTGCCCGCGTGATGTCGTGTTCTTTTTTTCTTTTTCTTTATTGAAATATTCCATGATAGAAGACGTAAAAATAATCATGCGCGAAGATACGAAAAAATCAAATGAAGTCGTTTTTTTACTTGTTGCATGAGCCACATCGGGGTAGACGTTGCCCCACAAATACCTATACTATTGCTATTTTCTTGAACAATGGGCAAAAGGTCTACCTGTTCTACCTTGGAAATGAAAAAAGAAGACGGGTTCGCTTTTTTGCAAATGTCGTAAAGATAAAGTCCGTTGGAACTTTTTTCTCCCGATACGAAGATCACGGTATCGTGCTGTTGGGCAAATTCTTTAATCTGTCGCGACCGGTTTGCTACCAAGCGGCATATCGTGTCGTGGTGAGTAAAAAAAGACTCGTTGTTTTGTCGCGCGTAAAGGTTCGATATTTGTTGTACGAGCACGGCATATTTTTCCACGCTCATGGTCGTTTGCGCGTATAATGCCGCGGGACGGGAGAAATCAATCAGGGAAATGTCCTCGTCCGAAGAGATGACGATGCCCTTTTGTCCGGTTTGCCCAATTAACCCTTCTACTTCGGCGTGCCCTTTTTTCCCGTAAATTAAGATTTGCGAATCTGCCCCGGAATTTTCATACTGACTTTTTATTCTTTTTTGTAAATGAAGCACGACAGGGCAAGTAGCGTCAATCAGATGTACGCGATTTTGGCTTGCCATGAAATATGTCTCAGGGGGTTCCCCGTGTGCCCGTATCAGCACGGTAGTGTCGTGCAGCCCTGCAAAATCGTCCCGTGAAATAATGCGTAGCCCCAATCGGGTCAGCCGTGCTACCTCCTCCCCGTTGTGCACGATGTCGCCCAAGCAATACAAATAATCGTGAGTGGTTAAATACTCTTCTGCCGTTTGAATGGCGTGAATCACTCCAAAACAAAACCCCGAATGCCGATCAATGGTTATCATCTTATTTTCACAAATATTTTTTAAAAAGTCTTGTCGCACAAAAGTAGTAAAAAATTCTCAAATAAACCTCCGTTTGTTTTTAAAATCTGAAAACTTTTTCGTATCTTTGTCCCCATGATTTAACATAAAATTTTTTACACGATGAAAAGACCAGTGATTTTCTTTATGACTTTCTTTTTCTTGTTCGCGTTGACAGTTGAAACACAAGCCGATACTTTAAAGAAAAAGAAAAAAGGGAAAACCGAGATTAAAGATGAGAAACCAAAGCCAACCCCCTATGAGAAACTCCTAAAAAAAGGCGTTACTACCACAGTGAAAAGCGATTTTATTACTTTGCACAAGGTAGAGAGCAAAGTGTATGCCGAATTTCCATTAAAATACCTGAATAGAGAAATGCTTTTGGCTTCTACTCCTTCGGAAGTTTCATCGCTTTCTTTTGCCGACATCGGGTTTAAAGAAACCGGCACCCTGCACGTGAAGTTTACACGCCGAGACAGCACGATAAATCTCTGTTGTGTAAATAGTTACGCAACAACCAACGACACCAATATTCAACGGGCACTCAGCCGTACCGCGATTGATCCCATACTTTTTTCTTACCCTGTCAAAGCGTTTAACAAAGACAGTTCGGCTGTCGTGATAGACATGACTACCCTTTTTTGCGGGGATATTAAAATCTTCAAATTATTTCCCGAAGGAGGTGGCGCGATTCGCGTCAATGCATCTCTCAATAAAGATGCCGTAGCCCTGCTCTCCATGAAGTCTTTTGAGGATAACCTTAGCGTGAAAACTTTATTTTCGTATGACGTTTCTGTCGTGTACATGGGTAACGTGTTTAACATGGATGAGCCATACACGGTAACGCAAACCCGTTCCTTACTTTTGCTGCCGGAGACAAAGATGATGCCTCGTGTAAGCGATTCGCGGGTAGGGGTTTTCAATGATCGCAAAAGGGCTTTTCTCACTACAGAAGATAAGGTAAAGAATTATTCGTTGGCAAACCGTTGGCGTGTAGAGCCTAAGGACCCGGATGCATATCGGCGAGGCGAACTCGTAGAGCCGGTTAAACCTATTGTTTTCTATGTAGATAACGCTTTTCCCGAAACATGGAAAGGGGCAGTAAAAGAAGGCATAGAGCGTTGGAACCGGGCTTTTGAAAAAATAGGATTCAAAAACGTGATGATAGCAAAAGACTTCCCTACGGCTATCGAAGATTCGGCTTTCGACCCCGATAATCTCAAATATTCATGTATCCGGTATTTACCATCCCCCACGGCAAATGCCATGGGTCCTTCGTGGGTAGACCCTACTACCGGTGAGATTATCAACGCTTCGGTCATCGTGTATGGCAATATCGTGCAACTGATTAACAATTGGCGTTTCGTGCAAACGGCTCAAATAGACCCCCGCGTGCGCGCGAAAAAAATGCCGGACGACATTTTGCGAGAATCGTTGGGCTATGTCATTGCACACGAGGTAGGGCATTGCCTTGGATTCATGCACAACATGGGAGCATCTTCGGCATATCCGGTGGATTCGCTTCGCTCGGTATCTTTTACCCGAAAACATGGAACTACCCCATGTATCATGGACTACGCTCGTTTTAACTACGTGGCACAGCCCGAAGATATTGGGGTAAAACTCACGCCTCCTGATTTGGGCGAATATGATGACTTTCTCGTGAAATGGAATTATACCTACCTCACCGACACGAAAACGGCATGGGACGAGCAACCCATTACAGAGTCATGGGTAGATGCTCACGCGGGGGACCCCGTGTACCGCTATGGAAGACAGCAAGTTGCCGCCCGCTACGACCCTACCGCCATCGAGGAAGACCTCGGCAATGACCCCATCAAAGCCGGAGAATACGGGATTAAAAACTTGAAATATATTCTCGACCACCTCGAAGATTGGATCAACGATGACAATGATTACACGCACAGACGTGCCTTGTATAGCCAAATTCAAAACCAATACTATCGCTATTTGCGCAACGTGCTCTATAACGTGGGAGGTATTCGCCTCGCGGAGGTAAAAGCAGGAACCCCGGGGGAAAAACATGTCCCCGTTGCCAAAGAAATTCAACAAAAATCATTGCAATGGGTTCTTAATGAATACAGAAACATGGATTGGTTGGACCGTGCCTCTTTGAAAAAATATTTCCCGCTGGAAATTCATGGGGCAGATGCCATTCGCGTACCCATCGCTAACGCGCTCAAAGGATTGGCAAATAACGTGATATTGTCTTCTTATTATGCAGAGTCTCCTTACACTATCGAAGATTACACCAACGACCTCTACCTCGCGACATGGAATAACCTGTTGCAAAACAAGCCTCTCGCCAAGGGAGACATGGCTTTACAAAATGCAGTGGTAGATTTGTTTTGCTCGTCATTAGACCTTTCGCGAACCGGACAAAATTCCCTTTCTTTAGCCTATATCCCTACCGCGGACGATTTGCGTGCTTATCGCGAAAACATGCCGGAACCCGGGAATATATGTTCCCGGCACGCGGACAAACTCAGGGTGGAAGATCTGTTGCCTTTGTTGAACAATGACGGCTGCGGACACGCGCTGTGGGAAGACAATCATTTTGGAGAACCCGGGTACGGTTGGCAATTCGGAGTCAATGTCTCTGCCATTGACCAATCGAAAAGTTACTTGCAAAACATGGCAATTAAATCGCGCGACTTGCTCCGCTCCCGTGTAAATAATGCCTCAGGGAACGACAAAGTCCATTATCAAACCTTGTTAATTAAACTCAACACCGCGTTGAAGGATAAATTGTAAATTATTTTTATGGTTTTAAAAGAAAATTGTATCTTTGCAACATCTAATTATTCATTAAATATTTAAATATCATGAAAAAGAAAATCGTTTTATTGGCAGTACTCTTTATGAGTTTATTTGTGGCAGCCCAAGCCCAAGAGCGCGACCGGCAAGACCTGAAAATCACTACCCCCGCGATTACGGTAGAAACGCAAATTGGGGCTTTCGCGCCCCTTTACACCGATGCTTTAAGCATGGGCTATGCACCCAGCATTTCGGCAAAAGTGCGGTATTTTCTCAATTCTCAACTCGCTTTGCGTTTTCGCACGGGCATCGTGTCTGCAACCTCTTCGCAGGACTATGTTCCCGATGATGATTATGAGGAAATCGCGTTAAGCGTGAAAAGTAATACTACCTCGATGGGTATTTTTAATTTCGGGTTTGAACAACATTTTACCGGCACCAAAAGATTGTCTCCTTACGCTGGCGCGGAAATCGGACTTTCTTACGCCGTGGAAAAAAGTTCGATAGTATCTGATAATGACAATTATGTAAAAAGATCAGATCCTTTTATGGGTCCTATTGGCACCTTGTTTGCCGGTACCGACATTTATTTGCTTGAAAACTTGTATTGTGGGGTTGAAATAGGTGCATCCTTAGAGGCCTTGTATAGTTTGCCGAGCACGCTCAAAATAAAGACAAACGGGCATGTTGTCAGCACTACAAGCGAAAATTCTTCTTCTGTGACGGTATTTAACGTAGGATTAGCCCCGGTTTTCAGGATAGGCTGGAAATTTTAAAGATAATCCATGACCGATTTGGTAGCATTGAAGCAACGGTACGGTATCATTGGGCATAGCGTAGCGTTGGATTATGCCATGCACGTGGCAGTAGAAGTTGCCCCTACCGACCTCTCTGTGCTCATCTTGGGCGAGAGTGGGGTAGGTAAAGAAAATATTGCTCATATCATACACGATTTCAGTGCATTCAAACATGGACCTTATATCACGGTCAATTGCGGGGCAATTCCTGAGGGAACCATAGATTCGGAACTCTTTGGACACGAGAAGGGGGCTTTTACCGGTGCTACAGACCACAGAAAAGGTTATTTTGAAGTTGCTCATAACGGGACCATATTCCTTGATGAAGTTGCCGATTTGCCATTATCCACACAAGTACGCTTATTGCGCGTGCTCGAAACCGGGGACTTCATCAAGGTAGGGTCTTCAAAAGTACAAAAATGCAGCGTTAGGGTAGTCGCCGCCACGAATGTAAATATCACGGAACGGGTTGCTTCGGGCAGGTTTCGCCCCGATCTTTACTACCGTCTCAACACGATTCCTATCGCGGTACCTCCCCTGCGGGACAGGGATAACGATGTGGTATTGCTCTTTACCAAATTCGCGGGAGACTTTGCAGTTAAATACCGTTTCCCGCGTCTCGAACTCTCGCCCGAAGCAACCCGGGAACTCAAAGAATACTCGTGGCCGGGAAACGTGAGACAACTTAAAAATATTACCGAACAAATGTCGCTCATCGAAAAAGAGCGAACCATTAGTGCCGAAACCTTGCAACGCTACCTCAAAGCAGGCACCATTTCGTGTTTGCCCGTACCCCGTACCATAGACAAAGAGCAACCCGAGTTTTGGAGTAGAGACATGGTCTTTGGCTTACTCAATCAAATGTCGGACATGAAAGCAGAAATAGAAAAATTGAAAATCATGGTGCGCGATTTGTCTTCCAAAAGTACTCCCGCGATACCCGCGGTCTCTTTGCCCGAAGTCCCCGTAAGGGCATCGTTACCCCCGCGCACCGACTATGTCGTTCCCCGCGGATACGAGAAAAAAGAAACCGTGGTGCAACCGGTAATAGAAGACGATGACTGCTCGTTGTCTGCTCGCGAAAAAGAACTGATTCAAAAGGCGTTGCTCAAACACGGGAATCATCGCAAAGCCGCCGCCGAAGAACTCGGTATCTCGGAAAGAACCCTTTACCGAAAAATCAAAGATTACGGCTTATAAATTATTTTTTTACATGAATATGAATTTTTAAAAGATGAAAATACTCATTACAGGCAAAGGCGGTCGCGAACACGCGTTGGCATGGAAAGCGGCACAGTCGCCATTAGTATCAAAAATTTATGTAGCACCGGGTAGCGCGGGCATGACTTGTAACTTACCCCAAGTGCAACGGGTACCCATAAACGATACCGACAATGCCGCGTTGGTACATTTCGCGAAAACAGAACAGGTAGATCTTACTCTCGTGGGACCGGAAAATGCTTTAGTGAACGGTATTGTTGATGATTTTAGACAAGAAGGACTTTCTATTTTCGGACCTTGTAAAGCGGCGGCACAACTTGAAGGAAGCAAACTTTTTGCCAAACAATTGATGGACAAATACGGCATCCCCACGGCACGGTATGCTGTTTTTAGCGACTACGAACAAGCCCTGTCGCACGTGCAACGCGAAGGGGTGCCTATCGTGATTAAATACGACGGGCTTGCCGCGGGCAAAGGTGTGGTTGTGGCTCAAACCGAAGAAGAGGCTGTTCTTACCCTACAAGCGATGCTACTTCATTCCCGTTTTGGCGAGGCAAAAGTAGTTATAGAAGAGTTTTTGCAAGGACCTGAGTTCTCGCTCATGGCATTAGTGCATGGGGAAACCGTAGTCCCCTTGTCTGTGGCACAAGACCATAAGCGAGCCTTTGACGGCGACAAAGGACCTAATACCGGAGGCATGGGTGCCTATTGCCCCGTGCCCATTATTTCTCAGAAAACAATAGAACAAGCCGTTAAAACCATATTACAACCTGTGGCTACCGCGATGGTAGCCGAAGGAAATCCATTTACCGGGATACTCTATGGAGGACTTATGCTCACGAATGCCGGTCCAAAAGTCATAGAATTTAATGTCCGTTTTGGAGACCCCGAAACCGAAGTGGTTTTGCCCCGCATGAAAAGCGACTTAATACAAACCATCTTAGACTTGTTAAACGGGAAAAAACCGATACTCGAATGGCACGAAGATGTCTTTCTTGGGGTGGTGCTTGCCTCTGCCGGGTACCCCGAGATGGCAACGAAAGGCTCGCCTATTGAAGGATTAGAAAATGTGAATAATCTCGTCTTTCATTGTGGCACCGAAAACAGAGACGGACAATGGCTTACGAATGGGGGACGGGTACTTTTTGTTACCGGGAAAGGAAAAGATGTGGCTGCTGCCCGTGAAAATGCATACATGGCTGTAGAACAAATTCACTGCAAAGACATCTTCTATCGCCGAGACATTGGGATACAATCCCTATAATAACCCTGCGAGAAAAGCATCAGTTTTTTGGAAAATTCACGATTGTCGTGACGAAGAAGAACATATTCGCGAGCATTTTCGCCCAACATTTTGCAAATCTCCTGACTTCGTCAACGCGACACCTCCGCTTTAGCCCAAAAATTTAGTCCAAAGAGTTGGGCGATGGACTTGTGCTTTGGGGTTGAAATGTCTCGTTAGGGACAAAATGTGAACAACAAATAAACGGGCAAATAAACCGTAGGTTTTACATATCAATAGAAAAAGAATAACCTCCCGAAAAATTCCCGTAGGGAATTCACCAATTGATTAATTTATTTATGAACAACGCCTAAAGTTAGCAAATTTTTTAAGGCGACACCCTAAAAAGTGTCGCAAAAATATCAAACGTCGGATATTCAATGGTATACAGAAGTATTAAAAATTGGGGTGATAAAGTCAGGAGAAACGATTACCAATGACAGCATCAGGTTGAACAAATCAGTTTTCGTCATACAAAGAAGGTTTTGAAGGGCATATCTGCATCTGTTTCATTGCCTACACTGTTTTGCTTGAAACTGAACGGATGTTGAAAAAATATTTGCCGGGAACATCTCTCAAACGCGCTCAGGAATTAGTCAAAACCATGTATCGGCTTACCTACCGTTTGCCTAACTCGCGGGAAACACACACCAAAGTTCTCGGTATGAGCGACGAGCAGCAACAACTCTCCGATGCGGTAAGCCGGTGGTGCCGGTGATTTTTTTTCGGGTGTCCCATTGCGCAAAACAGGAAAAAGGGGCTGACTTCCATCTGTGAAAATCAGCCCTGATTTTTTGCAGCGGCTATAAAATGTTTAGCGGACAGTAATAATTTTTTTTCTTAAAACATTGATAGGATACGTTACTTCATTCGATGATAAAGCTGTAAATTGGGAGTATATTTGGATTTAGTATTGACAATCGCATTAAAGTATCTGCTTGATGAATTTACAACTAAAACATTGGGATTAAGGAAGAAAATATTTGTGTCCTGACTTTGACACCTTTCTTTAGTTTAAAATTTTAAATTACTGATTAACAGTGATATATGATTTGGGACACCCAAAATGGGTGTCCCTGAGAAAAAACGATTATATTTGCGTATGTTTTTACGCAAGAAAAGGAATCCAAGCGGAGTGGTCAGCGTCCAGATTATAGACAAGAGTGGTGGCAAGTACAAAGTGTTTCGGACAATCGGCAGCAGCGCCGACGAGACCGAGGTAGAGAAACTATACCGGTCGGGCAAGAAATGGCTTCTGGAACGCACAACCGGACGTGATATGTTTGAGGAAGAAGCGCGCGTAT
>JAISUP010000023.1 GCA_031272025.1 Bacteroidales bacterium | reverse complement strand
CGACTAAACGGTAAAATCAAACGACTCGTCGCTAATAACTACGGCGTGAAAAATAAAGATTTTTTACTATACCGTATAGCCAATTATTTTGCTTAGCACCGGTTTTTTATTTTTAACCTATCATTTTTTCTTACACTTACAGCAAAAAAATACTATTGTACCGGTTCGTTTAAGAGTTCCCAGATGTGTTCTTCGCGTAAACGTTTTCTCAACTCTTTTGCTTTTTCCTTATTTTTCAATCCTTTGCTTAAAGCAGTAAAGACATCGGTAAGATAGATAACCCCACAAATTCCGAGCCCGCCGAGAGCAGTGTATTTCCATATTTTACCCTTATTTGCTCCTTCGGGGTCAGAAGAACGAGTTAGGTTTTGTCCATAGTACCATGCCGTGATACTGCCTGCCAAGAGGGGAAAGAACGTGAGCGTAGCCCATAGTCCTCTACTACTTTGGGTCGCCGCCATCGTACCCGCCCCCGGACAAAGCATGGAATAGACTATTGCTTCGGTTTCTACTTGTCGATAACGAGTTAGGTCAATAGTAGAATAAGAAATTTGATGGTCTACGGTCTTTTCTTTTACCCTAAATTTATAATGTCCCGCGGGAAACACGGGCAATCTTAGCAAACTGTCTAACCATATTTTTCTGTCAAATCGCCATTTTTTACCCTCCATTGCAATTTTTCTGTCGTTTTTTCGATATTTGACCGAGAAAGAATTCCAATGCACATCTACACGAAAATTTGTTACGGCTTCAATAGGGATGCCTTCTTTTTCGGCATGGGGTAGCCATTTTGCCATGGTAAGATTTTGCAGGCAAGTATCCCACCCAGAACTGCTAACTTCTTGTATTTGAAAATTTCCGCGATTTTGTCCCAAAGTGTCAAACCGTACCTGCACCCGGAAACGAGCATACCCATCGGGGTCGCGTGCAATATATTGATTCAGTTTGGAATACAATTGCCTTTGCATGGTTTCGCTTGCATCAGGGTATAACACGTGATAGTCGTAAATTGTATATGCTCTGGCAGAGAGTACTTCCAACTTTTTGTCTATCACGACAATTTGTTCCGTAGCGGTGGGTTGCAGGCTATCTAATTCAAGAATTTCCCGGTATTTTTGTCGTGCAGAATGTAAGGCATTCTGTTCAAACAAATTCCGGGCTTCGAGCGCGAGCTCGGATACGCGAATTTTCGTTATTTCTGTTTTTATTTCATCTCGTTTTTGGGCTACGCGGGTATGAAATTCCGGCAAAAACGAACGGGCAGTATCCATCACGAACAAGGCTTGTTGGTGATACCCTGTTGCTTGTAAAGTATCTACTATTTGTAAAACCTGCTCTGCCCGTTGTCGCTCGGAAAACAGCCAAAACTCACGGGCAATTTCCTGTCGCTCTTTTTCTTCTATCAAACTGTCTATTTGTACTTTATTGTAAAAAACAACCGTATAAACGTCTGTGAGGCTGTCGGGAATAAAAATCGCGAGGTCATTGCCGCGCGCGTAACAGAAATCGGTAGGATAGGGTAAGTTGCTTTGCTCCTTGTAACGCCGAAAATAATGTCGAGCATGGGATAATAAAGAATGAAAACACGACTTTCCCGTGGTGATTTCCATGAAAGTAGACAAGGTATCGCGATAGTAGAGATACAAATATTGGTCATCTGCGGACAAAGTATTTTTCCATGTTATCAAATTAAAGGGCAATGAAATAGACTGATACGGTAAATCCATGTCTGTTTCGTTGGAAAGCAATAGCCAATTTTTAGCAGACAGAACCGTTTGGATATGTTCTAATTCAGTATGATATAATTCATTAAAAAACACTTTTCCCAGACAAGCACTTTCGGGTTGTGCCTTCAGGCAGGTGAATAATGTCAGTAGGCAGGATAGGAAAAAAAGCCGGCGTTTTTTTTCGTTCATGTGTCTGTTAGCCTTCGTAAGTCAGTGCCGCGGCACCAAGAATCGCGGAGGCATTGTCGTTGAGTTTGGATTTAAGGATACGGGCTTTGGGTTTTCCTGTTTCGCGGTGATTAAAGACGAAGAGATTTTCTCGTTCAAAAGCCTCAATGATAGGGTTTAAGAGTAAATTTCCGGCTTTGAGCGGACCGCCCATAAGGAAGATGGCTTCGGGTGAGGTATATACCACGGCGTTTGCTAACGCCAATCCTAAGGTATTTCCCACGATACGATAGGTTTCACGCGCGATACTGTCGCCCGCCTCTGCTTCTCGCGAAACAACACGACTCCCTTCGGTTTCCAATAATTGCTTGTCGTAAGGTTTGCCCTCCGCATCCATCAATTCCATATAGGTTTGTTTAATCCCGTTGGCAGAGCAATATTGTTCTAAGCAACCTTTTCGTCCGCAGCCGCAAACTCTACCGCCCGGATGGATAATCACGTGTCCGACTTCTCCGGCAAAGCCATCGTGCCCGTACACTAATTTTCCATTGACCACGATGCCGCTTCCCACGCCGGTACCTAAAGTAATCATGATAAAGTCGCGCATGCCCTTGGCTCCACCGAAAATCATTTCCCCGTATGCCGCCGCGTTGGCATCGTTAGTAACTACAACCCTGTAACCCGTTTGTTGCTCTATCCATTCTTTTAGAGGAACTTTACCCCAAGTAGGGTTAAAATTTACGGCATATTCCATGCAGCCACTATAGTAATTCGCGTTAGGCGCACCAATACCAATGCCGGTAAGACCTTCGGGAGAAACAGAATGCCGCTCTAAAAGTAATTTTATCGTTTCCACGATTTTACTCACGTAATCATTCGCGGGAGTAGGGTCCTCTTTTCGCGGAGTGGAAAATGTCTCGAAACTAACTACCTCGCCCTCGCTGTTTACTAAACCTATGGCGGTATTGGTACCTCCAATATCCACCCCAATAGAATACTTTGCTAATCTCATACCTTTATTTTTTAATAATTAATAATGCAAAGATACAACATTTTTATCAATTTTTTTCCATACTGCTTATGCACTTTAAGCAGTATAGAAAAAATCAAAACCACGCGTCACTCTCTTGTATTAAGAAATGGGCTAAGGAAATTGTTGGCAAATTTTCATTTATATAGATGGTATTTTTGCGAGGAAGTTGATTATGACCGTGTAATCGACGATCCCATGCCTGTTCTTTAAATTCTTTTACTTTAATGTCTATATGATAAAATACTGATTTTAGCACCTCATTCGCGCGATTTAACTTCTTATCGAGTATCAATTTGCCCGGTTGCTCAACACTGTGGCTGAAAGTTATTTCCTTTATTTGTATATTCATCGTCTGCATTTTTTTTAGATAAAACGGCACTTGCTCTCCATTCCCTTTTTCTTTACCCGGTTTTTCTGAATAAGACAATATCACATAATCATAATCATAATAATGCGATATGTTTAATAATGAAGAAAAGGAATAACTGTTGTCCATAGGAAGTTGCACGCGCGATCTACCATGATTTTCCATGATGGTGACATGGGTATTCTCTATAGAAAAAAAAGCATATGCAAAAGGAAATTCTACATCGGGAATAGGTTCCGCGGATATGTTTCCCATGTAAACAAAGAACCTGCTTAGTCCCTTGCTCATACGGGCAAGAAAAGGATAAAAACTTTCTCCCGCTTTCGCGAGAAAAACATGATAATCGTAACACTCTCCAAAACCAAACATGTCCGGGTATATGGTGGGCTTACTCTTTTTTTGATTCGTGGGCATACTTGAAAATTTTCGCTGCAAAGTTAGTAAAATTATTGTAAAAAGAAAGAACTTATCGAACAAAACGCAAAAAGTGCCGAAATTATATGACCGATTGTTATAGACAATTTTCTTTTCATTATTTTACACTATTAACCGACAAAACTACAAATCACCGACAATAATTCCATAACTTACTGATAGTCAGTTGTCATTTTTTTATTTCAAAAACCTACCCCCCCCTAAAACAACCGCATTTGTATCTCGGAAGGACTTTTGTTTTTACTTTTTGTGCGCTTGGCGTACGCCCGTCTGCCTTCGGTAACTACCCACATTATATCTAAATGACTGATTAGATGTATCCGTATCAGGGCGGCAACGGT
>JAISUP010000086.1 GCA_031272025.1 Bacteroidales bacterium | reverse complement strand
CGACTAAACGGTAAAATCAAACGACTCGTCGCTAATAACTACGGCGTGAAAAATAAAGATTTTTTACTATACCGTATAGCCAATTATTTTGCTTAGCACCGGTTTTTTATTTTTAACCTTTTTTTTACTATTTTCGCACATAGGAAAATTTTTTCCTTTTTGTTATGAATAATGCAGGTTAAATTTACTTTTCAAAACAAAGCCGAAGTGCTATAAAACTCTGCCTGAAAACCGGTACAAAGATATATATAATTTTTGTAAACAATTTTATAAACTATCCATGTCGCGTAAAATACGAAAATGATTGCCCAAAAAACGGCTGGTACTCGGGTAATTTGTTGCAGGTTACGCGCATCGCCGGCTTCTGTCGGTCTAAAAATAGAGAGAAAAAGAACTACCCACGCTGACATGAACGAATCACCGAGTAAGACAGCCGCGTAAAACAAGGCGACATAATGCATGAGCATGGGGCTGTGTTGATATATGAGCCAACCGTTAAAGATAACAAAAAACACTACCCACGCGATGCCAAACGCGTTGCGAA
Source organism: Bacteroidales bacterium (assembly GCA_031272025.1). GTDB lineage: Bacteria > Bacteroidota > Bacteroidia > Bacteroidales > WCHB1-69 > JAGVVH01. The sequence continues at coordinate 35,877 of JAISUP010000086.1, read as the reverse complement.
TCCATAAAAGGAGCATCACGAGAAAAAGCAAAGATAGTCCGGCTATGAGATGCAAGTCGTAGCCTATCGAGAGTAAGTAGCAGCCAAAATATGCCGCAGAAGATGCAAAAGGGTACCCCATAAAAGAAACTAATGCACTTAAAAATAGATTTTTACTACGAGTAGCAGTAATGCCCGCGCTATTATGCCATAATTCTACACGAATAACCTCACCGTCTAATATCAATGCCGTGAAAACATGCCCAAATTCATGTATCGCCGTGTTGATGACATTAAAAAAACGACCAATAACGGGTAAACGAGTTAATAAAATACTTCCTGCTACAAAATAGTAAAATAAAGGTATGTTAAAAAACAAAGGTTCATGCATAATTCAGATAAAAATGCAAAGAAACGAAAAAAAATCGTACCGCGGGTCAATCTCATGTTTGGAAATTTTATTTTACACACTTGATATTATCAGGAATTTTACGTACATTTGCACTTGCAAAATTTATAGTTTTAATATATTTATAATCAAATACATAAAATAAAATAGGAGCACGAGAATGAGGAAAAGAAGAGTGTTAGTGGCTACCGGTGGTGGCGATTGTCCCGGATTAAACGCGGTTATCAGTGCTATCGTGAGAAGGGCAGCAAGAGAAAATGAATGGGAAGTGTTTGGCTGTAAAGAATCTTTCAATGGTATTCTCAAAGATAATTTTGATTTAGGCAAAGATTTAATTAACCTGACCGAGATGCTTTCGGAAAACAATATGGCAGGATTTCATGCAAGGGGAGGCACCATCCTTAAAACCGTGAATAAAGGGGGACCTTTTTTGTATCCTAAATTTGACAAAGAAGGTCGTCCCGTACTGGGGGCAGATGGGGGACAGGAAACAGAAAATCGTGCCGACATAATGAAACAACGTTTGGAAGAGCACGGGTTTGAAGCCGTGATCAATATCGGGGGCGACGGGTCGCAAAAGATTTCAGCACAATTGCAGAAAATCGGTATTAACATGATTGGAGTACCTAAAACTATTGATAATGACCTTTCGAGTACCGACTTTACCTTTGGTTTTCAAACGGCGGTACAAATAGCCTCTGATGCGCTTGACCGCTTGGTAACTACTGCCGACAGTCATAATCGCACTTTTATCATGGAAGTTATGGGACGCGATGCGGGGTGGATTGCCTTGCACGCGGCAATATCGGGGGGGGCTGACGTTTGCCTGATTCCCGAAATTCAATACGATCCTCAAAAAATAGCAAAAAAAATATGTTCCCGCTACAACGGGAATGAAGGTTTTTGCACGATAGTCATCGCCGAAGGTGCACGCAACCAGAAAGGCATGAATATGGGGCAATTTGAAATAGGCGAAGTGGACCCTAACGTGCATTATTCAGGGGCAGCCGACCGCCTCATGAACGAGTTAAAAAACGAGCAATTGCCGCACGAGATTCGCCTTACCGTGCTCGGTCATTTGCAACGCGGGGGAACTCCTGTCGCTTACGACCGCGTGCTCGCGACAGCATACGGCGTGAAAGCCTTCGAGATGGTGCTAAACAAAGATTTTGGTTGCATGGTTGCATACAGACACCCAAATTATATTGCCGTCCCCTTTGCAGAAGCCATAGCACAAACCCATTTAGTGAACCCATCGCTCGACTATCTCGTGAAAACTGCCAAAGGAATAGGAATGTCGTTTGGCGATTAAAAAAATAAACCTAAAAATGATACTTATGAATAAGAAATCTTTGGTCGCTTTTTTATTTTGCATGATATCCCTAATTTCTCATGCACAAGTTGTCAGGTATGTTTCCCCCGCGGGTACCATGTCATGGCAACAAGCATCTTCGGCTACTTCGTGGGAAACCGCTTGTCCCGATTTGCAGGCAGTAATCAATGCCTCGTCCGCGGGGGATGAGATATGGGTAAGCACGGGCACGTACTATCCTACCCATTCTGCCAACAACTGGACAGCCGATGCCCCCACCGGACCCAATGCAAATCCTGACGACCGCGACAACGCCTTCGTACTCAAAGAAGGCGTGCGAATCTATGGGGGATTTCAACAAGGGGACACGGCTCTGTCGGATAGCCATTGGAAAAAGTATCCCACTATTCTTGACGGGAATCTTGGCAATAAAGAAAACGATGACGACAACGCTTATCATGTCGTCATAGCCGCGGGTCTTACCCGTACCACCGTACTTGATGGCTTTATTATTACCGGAGGAAATGCCAATGGGCTTTCTCAAATATCCGTTAATAAGATCAATACTGTATCTCAAAAAACAGGCGCGGGCATTGCTTGTTTTAATGATACTCTACTCTTCTTACAAAATTTAGATGTGAAAACAAATAAAACAATTTTAAAAATAGCTGATGATAACGGCGGACTTGGCGGTGGTTTGTATAGTAATCAGGCATATATAGAGTGTACAAACGTGATATTTAGAGGTAACATGTCAGGGCAAGGCGGCGCGTTAAATATCTTTAACAACTCTTTAGCACGTCTCACCAATGTCTTAGTCTGTGGCAACGAGGCTTATCAGGGCGGTGCCATGTCAATCACTATGGCATCGGCAATATGGACTAATGTTACGATTACAGGGAATAAAGCAGAAAATCAGGTTTTTGGACCGGTCGCTGCTTTGGGGGGACAAATCGCGTCGTATAATTCTATTTATTGGGGAAATCAAGGGGCTGCAACTTTTGCAACCGCGGTAAAATATGGAGGCAATAATTTGTTTGAAGGCGTTGCATACACGGACAATGGATTTCTTGATGGCACTTTGGCAGAAAATAACCCGCGTTTTGTAAATGCCATTTCTTATGAAATGTCTCCTACCATAGACGGGAATTATCGTTTGCAAAAGGAGAGTCCTGCCATAGATGCAGGAAACAGCGACATGAACGAGATTCCTGTTGATTTAGGAGGCAGGCTTCGTATTCTTGACCTCAGCATTGATATGGGGGCGTATGAATACGCGGATTCAACTGACACGGATACCAATCATATTTTTCACCCGACTCCGGCTCTCAATCCCCCCAAACCGAACAGAATATCTCAATTAGCCACCTCATTGTCTCTTACAATTTATCCCAATCCCGCCCATTCGGAAATACAGGTTACTACTACCTCTAAGATTAAGAAAATAGAACTATACGACCTTTTGGGCAAACTTCAAAAATCATGGTCGGCGGGTGCCGGTTACGAAACCACGTTAGACGTGAGCATGTTTGCTACCGGCATGTATCTTTTGCGAGTGCAAATGTCGAAGGGTACGGAAACACGCAAAATATTGATACAATAAGTCTTAAACATATACATTTTCTACTCATTAGCATATAAAGAAATCATGGCTTCTTCGGAAAATTTTATTGATTACGTGAAAATCTTTTGTCGGTCGGGCAAGGGGGGTGCGGGTTCTGCCCACTTGGCACGTACTGCACAAGACCCCAAAGCCGGTCCGGACGGGGGAGACGGCGGTAAAGGTGGAAACGTGATTCTGCGAGGCAATAGTAACTTATGGACTTTATTGCATTTGCGCTACACGAAACATATATTTGCCGAAGACGGGGGCAACGGTCAAGCCAATCAACGGTTTGGAAAAAATGGGGAAGATGCAGTAATAGAAGTTCCTCCCGGAACGCTTGCCCGCGATGCCGAGACTAACGAAGTGATAGGCGAGGTTTTGAACGATGGAGAAGATTTGGTCGTGATGTTGGGCGGTCGCGGCGGACAAGGAAACGTGCATTTTAAAACGGCTACCCGACAAACTCCGCGCTTTGCCCAACCCGGAGAAGATGCCACGGAAGCATGGATAGTACTTGAACTGAAAGTATTAGCAGATGTAGGACTCGTGGGATTCCCCAATGCAGGAAAATCTACACTCATTTCTATTCTCTCCAATGCCAAACCCAAAATTGCCGACTATCCTTTTACTACACTCAAACCCAATCTCGGCATGGTGTCATATCGAGACTACAAATCTTTTGTTGTTGCCGATATCCCCGGGATTATTGAAGGTGCTTCGGAAGGAAAAGGATTGGGCACGAGATTCTTGAGACATATAGAACGAAACGCGGTTCTCTTGTTTCTCGTTCCTTGTACCTCGGAAGATATGATACATGAATACTTGATACTACTCAACGAGTTGAATGCCTATAATCCCGAATTGATGGATAAAAAACGTATTTTAGCCATTACCAAATGCGATTTACTACCCGAAGACGAGTTAGAACAACTGCAAAAGACACTCTGTCCCCCTGCCCATGTCCCCGTGATTTTTATATCCTCACTTGCCCGAAAAAATCTGATGCCATTAAAAGATGCTATTTGGGAAGCCCTGAATTAAATCTCAGTTCCGATAGAAATTTTCGAAACTACTTTTGCTCTAAAAAACTATCATATATATAATGAATAAAATAACATCTTTATTAGATCAAGTCATTTCTTTTTTCTATCCTAAATTGTGCCCCGCGTGCGGAAGGGCTTTACAGCAACATGAAGAAATCATTTGCATGTATTGTATGGTACATTTGCCCGAAACAGACTATTATTTACAAGAAGACAATCCTTTGTGTTTTCTTTTTCATGGAAGAGTACCTATAACACAAGTCTGTTCCCTGCTTTTTTACAAGAAAGGCAATTTAGTACAGCATTTGTTGCATCATTTAAAATATAAGGGAGATAAAGAGATAGGGGAAGTGTTGGGTTTTTATTTTGGGCAGAAATTGGCGACTTCGTCTTTGTATGCCGATGCCGATATGATATTACCTATTCCTTTGCACCCGAAAAAATTACGGGCACGCGGCTACAATCAAAGCGAATGTATCGCGCAGGGATTAGGAAGGGGTATGTCGAAACCTTGCCGAAATGACATTTTGGTAAGAGACATTTTCACGCAAACACAAACGAAGAAAAACCGGTTTCGCCGTTGGGAAAACGTGAAAGATGTCTTTAAAATATCTGATTATAAAGACATCAATCATAAAAAAGTGATATTATGCGATGACGTGCTCACCACGGGTGCTACCATAGAAGCGGCAGCCCGACAATTGTTGAAAGGTGAAGACGTGAAAGTGAAAGTCGTTACCTTGGCTTCGGCAGCACAATAATCTTTATTTCAAATAAGTATCTAACCATCTAAAAAATTCTCGTTGCCAAAGAATGGCATTTTGAGGCGAAGACACGAAATGCCATTCTTCGGGAAAAAAGAGAAAACGGGCGGGAATATTTTGAATACGGGCGGCATGAAATGCTTGCATTCCTTCGGTATAAGGAATACGGAAATCATTACCCCCATGAATGACTAAAATGGGAGTATCCCAATTGCCCACGAAACGATGCGGTGAAAAAGTGTAACTATGGGGTATATTTTTTTGCCAATAGGGACCGCCAAGGTCGTGATTGGCAAAAAAGAGCTCGTCTGTTGTAGCGTACCAACTCTCGAAATTAAACATGCCGCAATGCGCGATGAAAGCCTTAAAACGTTTTTGGTGGTGCCCCGCGAGCCAGTAAATAGAAAAACCGCCATAACTTGCTCCTACGGCACCTAAACGGTTTTTATCCACGTAAGGCTCTTTTGCCACGGCATCAATCGCCGAAAGATAATCTTTCATGTTTTGTCCCCCATAGTCAAGGCTAATTTGGTCGTTCCATTCGCTACCAAACCCGGGTAAGCCTCTTCTATTAGGAGCCACGATAATGTAATCGTGTGCTGCCATCATTTGAAAATTCCAACGATACGAAAAAAATTGACTCACGGTTTGTTGGGGACCTCCTTGACAGTAGAGTAATGCAGGATAACATTTGGTGCTATCAAAATTGGGGGGCAAAATAACCCACACGAGCATATCTTTATTGTCGGTAGTCCTAACCCACCGTTTGGTAATTGTACAAGAAGTGATTTTTTCGAGTATGTCTTTATTTTCAAAAGTCAGTTGGGTTTCTTGTCCGGTAGTAGGGTTGAGCGTGTAAAGTTCTGTGGGAGTTGCCATAGTAGTTTTCGTTACAAGCAATTGCTCCCCTATCCTATCTAAGGTATTGTAGTCGTGGTCTCCCCGCGAAAGTTGGCTAATTTCTCCTGAAACGATATCTAAACGGTAGGCTTGAATCGTGGCTTGTATGCCACTAAGAAAATATAATTGTCGCGAGTCTGCTGCCCATACAAAATGTTCTGCATTTTGATCAAAATGAGTACTGTAATCAATAGCATTGCCGGTATGAAGGTCTAACACCATGAGACGTTGTTTGTCTGATTCGTACCCGGGGGTTTTCATACTCCAATATGCCATGTATTTACCATCTGGAGAAAAACAAGGTTCGCGGTCGTAGCCTTCATTTACTTCGGTCAGGTTCAGGGTATTGCCGTTTTCTATGTCGTAAAGATAAATGTCGGCATTGGTACTTTCCGAAAATGCTTTGCCGGTGAGTTTTTTAGAGGAATAAGCAATTTGTTTGCCGTTGGGGTGCCATGTTACTTCATCTACAATATAAGGACAATCAGGGGTAAGGTCTACCGGGTTTTCAAAATCAGGATAGGTAGCCACGATAGCGTGCGTGTATGAGCCGTCTGCCCAATGGTCCCAATGTCGATACATGAGTTCATCGGCAATCAGGGCATGGGCTTTGGGCAAATCGGGATAACGAGTTTGCACGGTACTGTCCAAAGGCACATCGGTGAGATAGAGCACATGAGCGAGGTCTGGGGCATAATAAAAAGCCGAAACGCCGGTTTTTACACGCGAGAGTTGTTGTGGGGCACTGCCGTCAGGATTGCATTCCCACACCTGTATGCCATCTTTATCTTCTCCTTCGCGAAGAAAGGCTATCTTTTTGCCATCAGGTCTCCATATTGCCCCAAATTCGTTTTCGACAGTCGTGGTAATTCGCTTTGGACTACCGCCTCGTGCAGGCACAGTGTACAATTCCTGATTCCCTTTATCGAGTTTGTAATCATAATACTTCACGGCATAAAGCACGGTTTCCCCGTCAGGCGACACCCGCGGGTCGCTAATTCGTCCCAAATACCATAAGATCTCTTCCGAAAATATCCCGCGTGAAAAATCAGGAACTTCGCGACTGTCTTTGTCTATAACTGCATTTTCTTTTTCAGAAGATACCGCCTTTTTGTCTGCCGACCGGCAGGCACCAAATATCGTGCTACTGATCATAAAAATAAAGATAAATTTTTTCATTATATTTTATTGAATGTTAAAAATAATTTTGATTTAAATTTTACTTATTTATTCCCTTGAATAATTGACCGATAAGATTGAGGACATTACTTACGGTTTCTTCATTTTCGACAGGAATTTTGAGGTGAGTTTTGCCGGTCGTTGTATCTTTTTCCACGATAGAACGGACTAACATTTCTGTTTTTTCAGGGGAGGCGAGCGTTATGGCTATCCGGCTTAAAAACGAGAGACCTTGTGAGAGAACGTCGGCAGCCTCGCTAACGGCGCGGGAGTGGTCGGTTGGGCTTTCGGGGGTAGGTTGTACGGAAGGTTGTTTTTCCTGTTCCACGGGACGCACGTCATCGTCTCCTTCAATAGGGGTATCGAAAGGAATTTCGGGTTGCAAACCTGACATGAGCACGGGCGACAATTCTTTGGGTTCTACGGCTTCCTCTTCGCGAAGCGTGGGTATTGTTTCTATGCCCGTATCTTCCGTAACGGTCATGGCTTCAATCTCTTTCATGAAGACATTAAACTTACTGTCGGTCATGAAAATGGCATTTTCGCCTTGGTCGAGAATGCCTTGCGCGAGCGAAGTCTTAAATTTCAACACGTCTAACATGCGATGTTCTATCGTGTTTTTAGAGACAAAATTGATCACGGAAACCGACTTTTTCTGTCCCATGCGATGAATACGTGCTACCCGTTGTTCTAAAACCGCGGGATTCCACGGGATATCCATGTTAATAACCAAAGAAGCCGATTGCAGGTTTAAACCCGTGCTACCCGCGTCGGTAGAAAGAAATACGCGGCAATCGCCCGACCCGTTGAAAATATCAAACAATGCCTTTCTATCCTTAGCGGGCACACCCCCGTGAAGATATTGATAGGGAATACCTGCTTTGTCTAATTCCCCGGCAATAATTCGGGTCATGCGTTCCCATTGACTAAATATCACGGCTTTCTCTTCATTGCCTTCAAAATATTCCAACAAAATACTCAATAATTCGTCAATTTTTGTATCGTGTCGAGTTTTTTGGTCAAAAAGAAAGGTACTATTACACGACATGCGCATCATGTTCAGGTTGATCATCAACTTTTGCCGGTCACTTTCCGACAAGAATTTCATACGTTTCCATTTATTGACCAATCGGGCAACAATGTCTTGGCATTCTTGATGTAGGATCAGTTGCTCTTCGGTCATGGGGACAAATAAGTTTTTATCCATCCTGTCGGGCAATTGCAACAATACCTCGTTTTTCCTGCGTCTGATTACCGTGTGCGCGAGTATTTTTCCTATCTCGTTCAAATGTTGGTAGCCCGTTACCTTACCGGTATCATCGGCAATTTGATACCGATGTAAAAATTGATAATAAGGTCCTAAAATATAGGGATCTACAATTTGTACGATGGAATAAAGTTCCTGCAATTTATTTTCTAACGGGGTACCCGTGAGCACTATATTATAAGGAGTTTGTATTTTTTTGATGGCTTTTGCCAATTTGGTATTCCAATTTTTCACGCGTTGGGCTTCATCAAGCACGAGCAGGTCAAATTTTTGGTCGGCAATTTGGGCAATGTCATTTGCCACGGTATGATAGGAGGCTATTTTGTAAAAATGGTCTTGTTGATATTGCTCCCAACGTTTCAACGGGTTTCCTTCAATGACTAATGCCGTTTCTCCCGTGAAACGTTTTATCTCACTTTGCCATTGATATTTGAGCGATGTGGGACAAATGACCAATACCTTTTCAATACCGCGTTCTGCCTTGAACATCTGACACGCGCCAATGGCTTGAATGGTTTTTCCCAGTCCCATTTCATCGGCAATGAGAGATTTGCCCGCGCTAAAAGCAAAGCGAACCCCTGCTTGTTGATAAGGAAACAAATTCGCTTGAATAATAGAGGCAAAGTCTTCTGCCGTTTGGTATTTCTCGGATAAAATATGGCAGGTGTTTTTTTCGCGAAGTTCAAGCACATAAGATAGCGCGTCGGGATAACACCGGAAAGAATCATCAATTTCTCCAGCTTCTGTTAGAAATTTTTCAAAATTAAAAATAGCATCTGGAAATAAAGTATATTGAGAATCAAAATATTGTTTTGCAAGTTGTTGAAACTTATCTTCGTGAAGTGTGCCAATCCTAATTTTCACTTCTCGCCCATTTTTGTATGATAAGTACACAGAGGTATAACCCTGCTCGTATTTTTGTTCCTTATGTACCTTGCTAAGTCTATTTTGTACATGCAAAAGTACGGATTCAATATGCTTACATGTTCCCAGATGATTGGTTTTAAAATCCATACAAGAACAAAAGTTCATGGGGTTATCCACGCCGCGAAAAGCAACTTTATACCGGTTACCGGTATCAGTATTTACAACTTCATAATCTCCAAAAAGAAATCTTGAACTATCTATTTTATTTATAATAAACGATTTCATTTCCGCGTATTGTTTTCTTAGCGCGATTTGCCATTCTTCCAAAGACATGTTGTCCGGTTTGCTATGATAGGCAATAGATGGACGCTTTTCCGCTTTCTTAGCCCCTAATTTTTTTTCTACTTGTTTGTTCATGAATAAAATAACATTTTAATTTTTTATTTGTATCCCGATATCTTAATACACGATACAAAGATACGAAAAAAATGGATATTAGTTTTAAAAAAACAAGGATTTATTTTGATTTTTTTGTTAAATAATTTTGTCGAATGCAAGATACGAAAGCGGGAGAAACCGATGGGTTTCTCCCGCTTTCGTATCTTTGATTTTCAACTTATATGCTAAGTTAAAAAATCATTTTTTAGTACATACCGGGCATGCCGCCTCCCATACCGCCGGGCATGGCGGGTGCGGGGGTTTCTTCCTTAATTTCGGCAAGCACGCATTCGGTAGTGAGCAACATTCCTGCAATAGAAGCCGCGTTTTCCAATGCTACGCGTGCTACTTTCGTGGGATCAATAACGCCGGCTTTGATGAGGTCTTCGTATACTTCCGTGCGGGCATTGTAGCCAAAGTTGTCTTTGCCTTGACGGACTTCGTTCACGACTACCGAGCCTTCTTGACCGGCATTAGCAACGATTTGACGCAACGGTTCTTCGAGGGCACGACAAATGATATTTACCCCAATTTGTTGGTCTTCGTTTTCGGTTTTCACGTCTTTTAAAACTTCGATTGCACGAATATATGCCACGCCGCCGCCGGGGATAATACCTTCTTCAATAGCCGCACGGGTCGCGTGCAAAGCATCATCAAAGCGGTCTTTTTTCTCCTTCATTTCTACTTCCGAAGCCGCCCCAACATAAATTACGGCAACCCCTCCGGCAAGTTTTGCCAGACGTTCCTGCAATTTTTCGCGGTCATAGTCAGAAGTCGTTTTCTCTATTTGAGATTTAATTTGCGTGATCCGTGCTTCAATGGATTTTTTGTCGCCCGCGCCACTTACAATGGTCGTGTTTTCTTTATCTACAGAAATTTTAGCCGCTGTTCCCAGCATGTCTAATGAAGTATCTTCTAATTTAAACCCTTTTTCTTCCGATATAACCGTACCGCCGGTAAGAATAGCAATATCTTCGAGCATTTCTTTGCGGCGGTCTCCAAAACCGGGGGCTTTCACCGCAACGATTTTTAACCCTGCACGCAAACGGTTTACCACTAAGGTGGCTAATGCTTCGCTTTCTACATCTTCCGAAATAATCAGCAAGGGACGACCGGTTTGCACCACTTTTTCTAAAATGGGCAAAAATTCTTTCATGTTACTGATTTTCTTGTCGTAAATTAAGATATAAGGATTTTCGTAAACGGCTTCCATTTTTTCGGCATCCGTAACAAAATAAGACGAGATGTAACCCCGGTCGAATTGCATGCCTTCTACTACTTTCACGTAAGTATCTGTACTTTTTGCTTCTTCAATCGTGATAACGCCTTCTTTTTTAACTTTTTGCATAGCCTCTGCAATGATGTCTCCAACTTCGGGTACGTTATTGGCAGAGATAGAGGCAACCTGACTGATTTTATCGTGATTGTCGCCAATGGGGCTGGACATTTTCTTCAAATGGATAATGACGCGTGCCACAGCAAGGTCTATCCCGCGTTTGAGATCCATCGGGTTGGCACCGGCGGTAACATTTTTGAGACCGGTATTGAAAATGGCTTGTGCCAACACGGTCGCGGTAGTAGTACCGTCTCCGGCTTGGTCGTTGGTTTTCGAAGCCACCTCTTTCACCATTTGTGCCCCCATGTTTTCCACGGCTTTGGGCAATTCTATTTCTTTTGCCACGGTAACTCCATCTTTCGTGATCTGAGGTGCCCCGAATTTTTTATCAATAATCACATTTCTCCCTTTGGGACCTAAGGTTACTTTTACCGCGTTTGCTAACGCATCCACGCCCTTCTTCAGACCTTCACGGGCATCCCAGTCGTACATGATTTCTTTTGCCATAATTTATTTCTTTTTTTTGTTAAACGAATAATTGATTTTACTTACTTTTTGTTTTTCGCGCACATTATCGCTTAAATCGTGGCGTAAATGTCGCTTTCTTTCATGATTAATAAAGTTTGCCCGTCAAGGTTTATTTCCGTGCCGGAATATTTCCCGTAAAGAACAGTATCGCCTACTTTCACTGTCATAGGCTCATCTTTCTTACCGGGTCCAACAGCAACGATGGTCCCCTTTTGTGGCTTTTCTTTAGCGGTATCGGGAATAATGATACCACCTACCGTTTTTTGTTCGGCTTCCGCAGGTTGAACAATTACCCTGTCTGCTAATGGCTTGATGTTTACATTCATTTTTTAATTACTTTTAAATTAGACATTTATATTATACGATAAAATTTATTCCTGCTGCATTTTTCGGGTTGCAAAGGTACAACCTTTTTTGCATTTTCTCAACCCTTATAACAAATAAGAAATGATTTTGTTCAAATGAATAAAAAAAATTTTTTTCGTACATTTGCAACCTTTAATTTTTTATAAAAAAATAGCATAAATTCTATAATACATTTATCATTATGAAAAAAATACAGGGAATTATTTTCATGTTTTGTTTTATGGTAGGGACTGTTTTTGCACAAGAACCCGTCCACAGAACCGTATCCACGATTCTCGCGGACATGTTAGCCCTTATGCCATCCCCCGATGAGCAACAGCAACAAACGCGGATGAAGACATTGCTCTCGACCGGAGAAGAAGGGATCTTACAACTCGTGAACATGTTGAATCCTTCTGACAAAGAGAGTCGTCCCAAAATAGAATATGCCCTGAGCGGTCTTTGCGCGTTCGCGTCTGTAAAAGGAAATGAATTAGAAAGACTTATCGTGGTAAAAGCCTTTTTAAAAGGATTGGAATCTGTGCAAAATAATGAAGTTAAGTCATTTCTTATTAGAGAACTAAGTCTTATTGGAAAAGATGAAATCGTGGATAAGATGGCTACTTATCTTACCGATCCTATTCTAAGCGACCCCGCGATAGAGGCATTGATCGCTACCGGAACTCCTGCCGCCGGACAGGTTTTACTGCAAGCCTTACAAGAAACCCCTACCCCGGTTTTGCAAGCAAAATATGCCCATGCCATAGGTGCGTTGGGCTATGCTAACGCGGAACCTTATTTATTGCAATTGCTCCCGCGAAGCGAAATATCCACTCGTGCCGCTTTATTGCATACGTTGGGGCTCGTGGGAACAGAAAATTCGCTATCAGCCTTGTCTTCGGCATCGGAAAAAGTTGGTTTTTCTAACGACCCTTCCGGGGCAACAGATTCTTATATTTTACTTATTAATAGAATTTTAGACAAAGGGAATACCCTACAAGCGTGCATGGCAGCCGAAAAGTTACGTGCCAACGCCGAAAAAGCAGGACAAGGGCACGTGCAAATCGCGGCATTACAAATCACGATGCATGCTTGTCCCGAAAAGCGAGACAACCTGCTAAAAATGGCTTTAAAAAGTCCTTCTCGCGATTACCGAAACGCGGCAATTCTTTTTGCTACCGAAATCGCGACCAACAACTCTTCCGGAAATGAAATAGAAAGTACGAATCATTTACTCGAAATTTTGTTAAAAGAATTAAATAAAGGCAATGACGAGATAAAAATAGATATCCTTCAGGGTATGTCAAAAATTTATCATATTAAAATGTCCGAAGAGTTAGATAAGGAGGCGGCACGTGATGCTGCGAAAAAATTACTCTCGGAAAAGGATACGGGAGTAAGAAATGCTTCCGCGAACCTTTTGATTCAACTGGGCGATAAAGAAAGCACTGATATATTAGCCAAATTGTTATGCAGTAAAAATATAGAAAACATCAAATTAGGGCAATCTTCGTTGCAGCATATCAGGGGCAATATCGCGCCTTCTATTATCGCGTGTATGTCATCTGCAAAAAGTGCGGGGAAAGTGGCTATTTTAGAACTGCTTGCCGCTCGAAAAGCCGACCGTTACGCGTCAGTAGTCTTTGGTGAGTTGGATGCCAAAGCCCCCGATACCCGTGCTACGGCATATTCGGTACTTAAAGATGTTGTTACCGAAAAAGATCTGCCGGTTTTGTATGATTTGCTTACCCGTAGCAGTGCCGAAACCATAGAGCCATTACAAGCCGCTATCGTGTCCGCGCTCGAAAGACAATCTCCAGAAACCCGTTTTTCTACACTCGCGACACAAGTGAATAAATCGAAAGGGGAACAACAACCGCTATATTATAATGTATTAGCAGCAACGGGTTCGCTCAAAGCATTAGACTACCTGATCCTTTGTTTTGACAAAAGTAGCGGATGGCAAAAAACATCAGCATTCAATGCCCTATTGCAATGGAACGGACAAGAAGTTGCAGATAAGTTATTGTCTATTTGCCAAAACTCATCTCTGTCGGAATATTTTGATCGAGCCTTGTCGCGTTACACGGAATTGGCATCTTCTCCAAAATTGACCGGGGAAAATCGTAGACTCATGCTGCAAAATGCACTCAATTTAGCCAAAACCGACATTCAAATAGAGCATATTTTACGCGAAATAGGAAATACCGGTTCTTTTACAGGCATGATGCTTGCAGGAAACTATCTTGACAGGGTAGCCGTACAACAAACCGCGGCATGGGCTGTGATGAATATTGCCATAAACAACAAAGAGTACACGGGAAATAAGGTACGCGCACTATTGGAGAAAGCGGCAACAGTTCTCAACAACCCTGACGCTACTTATCAACAGGAAGCCATAAAAAAACATCTCACAGAAATGCCTGTGGAAGAAGGATTTGTCTCTATTTTTAATGGAAAAGACCTCACGGGTTGGAAAGGATTGGTAGAAAATCCACTTGTGCGGGCAACCATGAAACCTGATGAACTGTCGAGAGCACAACTTAAAGCCGATGAACAAATGGAAAAAGACTGGAAAGTCGTTAACGGGCTACTCTCCTTCACGGGAAGCGGGTTTAATAACCTTTGCACTGAAAAAAAATATGGGGATTTTGAAATGTTTATAGATTGGAAATTAGATCCTTCCGGTCACGATGCCGATGCCGGTATTTATTTGCGCGGAACCCCACAAGTGCAAATATGGGATACATCAAGACGTAACGTGGGCGCGCAAGTTGGTTCCGGGGGACTATATAATAATCAACAACATCCAAGCAAACCTATTTGTGTGGCAGATAACAAACTTGGAGATTGGAACTCTATGTATATCAAAATGATAGGAGATAGGGTAACCGTAAAATTGAACGGGATACTAGTCGTGGATAACGTGATTCTCGAAAATTATTGGGATAGAAAAATACCTATTCCTGTCATAGAACAAATTGAATTGCAGGCTCATGGAAGTCCCGTGTACTATCGTGATATCTATATTAAAGAATTGCAACGTTTTGAACCCTATACTTTGTCGACTCAAGAGAAAAAAGAAGGGTATAAGATTTTGTTTGATGGGACTAACATGCACGAATGGACGGGAAATATGGTTGATTATCAATTAGAAGATGGCTGTATTAGCGTGCGTCCCACGAGCAGTTGGGGGGGCAATTTATACACGAGAAACGAATATGCTGATTTTATTTTCCGTTTCGAGTTCCAACTAACCGCCGCCGCGAATAACGGGGTAGGCATCAGGGCTCCTATGGAAGGCGACAATGCTTATAATGCCATGGAAATTCAAATTCTTGATTGCGAACACCCCGTTTATAAAGACCTCATGCCCTATCAACATCATGGATCTATATATGGCGTTATAGCAGCCCAACATGGGGCAATGAACCCCGTGGGAGAGTGGAATACCGAAGAAATTTATGCCAAAGGAAATCACATTAAGGTAACCCTTAACGGGCAAGTGATTTTAGACGGGGATATTAAAACCGCCACGAAAAAAGGAACCTTAGACCATCAAAATCACCCGGGACTTTTTAACAAAAAGGGACACATTGGATTTTTGGGACATGGTTCTGAACTGAAATTCAGAAATATACGTATCAAAGTATTGAAATAGACAAAAAGATAATAAAATAAAATTTCGTACCTTCGCGAACAATTAAAATTAAAATTATGTCAGAAAATCATACATCTAAAAGCGGGTACCCGTGTAAAAAATATCCTGTACCGGTAAAGCGGTATTGCCAAACATTATCTTTAAAAGATGACCCCGAATTAGTACAAGAATACATTAAACGCCACGATAGATTTCATCATTGGCCTGAAATCGCACGAGGTATCAAAGAGGTAGGAATTTTAGAAATGGAACTTTACTTGTCGGGGACTACTCTATGCATGATAGTGGAAACCGCCCTTGATTTTGACTGGGATACAGCATTTTCTATACTTGCCACCTTACCAAGGCAACAAGAATGGGAAGATTATATGTCTATATTTCAAGAGGCTCGTGCCGGGGCTGCCTCGTCAGAAAAATGGAAACTGATGGAACGGATTTTTTACTTGTACGAATAAAACGCCTGTTAGTGAAAAAAATAGAGTTGCTCGCACCCGCCCGCGACACCCGTCACGGCATAGAAGCCGTGAAACACGGGGCAGATGCAGTCTACATTGGGGCAATAAAATTTGGAGCACGTGCTGCTGCCACAAATAACCTTAACGACATGGAAGAACTCTGTCGTTTTGCTCATCAATATCACGCGAAAGTCTATGTTACACTTAATACCATCCTTACCGACAAAGAGATAGAAGAAGCCGTTACCCTCGCGCACAAGTTATACCTCACTGGAATTGATGCACTTATTATTCAAGACATGGGACTGCTCATGCACGAGTTGCCTTCCATTCCTTTACATGCCAGCACTCAAATGCACAACCTGCATCTTGCTCATATCCTTTTTCTACAAAAAGTTGGATTTCAACGAGCAATTTTAGCAAGAGAATTGTCGTTGCCCGATATTGCAAATATCAGCCAAAACACGGATATTGAGTTGGAAGCATTTGTTCACGGGGCAGCCTGCGTGAGTTATAGCGGGCAATGCTACATGAGTTTATATAGCCACGGGCGTAGCGCGAACCGTGGGGTTTGTGCTCAATGTTGCCGACAAGGTTATGATTTGACCGATGCCACCGGAAAAATACTACTCAAAAACCGCTACCTTTTGTCTCTTAAAGATATTCAACGTGTTCATTCCATAAAAGATATGATATTGGCAGGCATTACCTCTTTTAAGATAGAAGGACGGCTCAAAAGCATGTCTTACGTTAAAAATATTACAACTTTTTACCGGCAGCACCTTGATACCATTTTAGAAACAGATAGGGAACTCGTACCTGCCTCTTCCGGAAAATGTCGTTATACCTTCATACCCGATCCCGCGAAGACATTCCAACGAGACCATGACAATTATTTTTTACATCACCGTACCGAGAATATGGCAAACCTGCTTACCCCAAAATCGTTAGGAGAATACGCGGGGGTAGTAGAAAAAGTGGAAAAAAACAGTATAATTGTCAAAACAGATATCCTCTTCGCGAATGGAGATGGTCTGCTTTTTGTAACAAAATCGGGAAAAACAGGTGGCTTTCGTGTAAATAGGCAAGTCGGCAATCGCTTATTTCCCGCGCAAATGCCACCGGTAGATCCTTCTACCCTACTCTATCGTAATCACGACCACACTCTCGACAAATTATTGTCAGGTACCAGTGCCTGCCGAACAATTAAAGTCTCTATGTTTATCAAAGATACGGAAGAGGGGATTTTAATCTCATGCCGCGATGAGGACCATTACACGGTATCTCATGTTTTTGAAATAGAAAAAGAGTTTTCCCAAAAAGTATGTCGCGCGGAAGAAAACCTTAGACAGCAAATGAGCAAAACCGGCAATACTCCTTTTGAAATTGAGCATATAGAGATACAACTATCACGGTCATGGTTTATCCCATTGTCGCGCATGAGTGTGTGGAAACGACTAATGATAAATCTTTTACTTAATGCACGGGAAAATGGCAGAAAAAAAGGACAAATGGACTTCCTGCCCCCCTGTCCCGATATGTCATATCCTTATCCCTCCTCTGACGGCAAACTTACTTTTCGTGCCAACGTGTTCAACCGCTACGCGAAAGCCTTTTATCTTATGCACGGTGTCAAGGAGGTAGAACCCGCCTTGGAAGACCAAATCACGAAAAATCCTGTCGTGATGTCGTGCCGCTATTGTCTGAAACACGAGTTAGGGTGGTGCCCCAAACAAAAAAGAGTACCTTTACCTATATTTCAAGAACCTCTTTTTCTCAACGATCACAACCATCGCTATAAACTCATTTTCAACTGTATAAAATGCGAAATGGATATCGTGGCTGTGGAAAACAAACAACCCTAAAAATAATGAAAAGATGAAAAAATACCGTTCCATTTCTATTTTTTTATTGTCAAAAAATCTCCTGCTCGTGTTATTGCTCATGGTTATTTTCGTGCATTCGCATGCGCGCGACAGCCTCGTGATTCGTCAGATTATTCAAGACTTATCTGCTCCTTGTATGCACGGGCGTTCTATATCACACAAAGGGGACAGTATTGCTGCCAACTATATCGCGCGTTTTTTCGAGAAATACCATGTTCGCCCTCTCGGTGAACAATACTTACAGCCCTATACTTTTCCTGCATTCGCGATGAGCGACAGCGTGCACGTAGTCGCGAGAGGGCACGTACTCGACCCTTTTCATGATTTTAGAATCGCCCCTTTCTCGCGATCATGTAACATACAGGGGGCTAAAATTCTGCACGTGTCCGGTAAAATATGGACTACCCCCAAACTCCGCGAAAAATGGATAAATAAACACGAGAAAATATTGCCCGAAAGTTTTATTTTTCTTGATTTTACATCTTCTTTTTTTAAAAAACACCCCAACAAAGCACAACAAGCCCAAGTTGAAATGCAACAATGGAAAAGGCAGGCAACGTTTCCCCTTTCCCACTCACCCTTCGGCATAGTTATCGGCACGCGACAATGGTCTGTTTTCGGGTTGAGTCATACCGATTTTGCCCGTGATTACGCGATGCTCGAAGTGAACGCGAAAGTAATGAAAGGAGTTCGTAACTTAGATATTATATTTGAAAATCAATTACAAACACACTACACTAACAACGTGATAGCCACCGTGAGCGGTACTTGTTTTCGTGATAGTTTTCTCGTTTTCACGGCACATTACGACCATTTAGGACGTATGGGCAAATTGTATTTCCCCGGCGCGCACGACAACGCTTCCGGAACAGCAACCGTACTCGCGTTAGCCGCGTATTATCAACAACATCCAAGTCCGTATAGCATGATATTTTGCTTATTTAGTGGAGAAGAGGCAGGACTACGAGGTTCGAAGTATTTCGTGCAAAATTCGCCGATACCCTTATCAAGCATTAAACTCGTGATCAATTTAGATCTCTTTTGTGGGGGCGATGAAGGTCTTGTTGCCGTGAATAGTACCTCCGGCATTACCCGCGACTATATTCAGCGACTGCAACAAACAAACCAAGTACAACAAGCCGTACCCATCATTCAACAACGTCCTAACGCGTGGAATAGCGACCACGCCCCTTTCGCCGAACAAAACGTACCCGCGTTGTTTCTCTATACCGCCGGCGGCAGACACGGGGCATATCATAGCCCTGAGGACACCAGCGAGGCATGTTCGCTCGACCGTTGGCAAAACCTGTTTGCCCTGATTACTTCTTGGATAAATGAAATCACGGATAGCAAGTAGATACCGGAACTTGTTTCAACTAAATCTTTGATGTGCCTAAGGGAAACCGTGCCAATATTTTATATTCAGGTCCTGATGAATGTAATTTGCTTTGAAAAAGCATGATTTCATTGACAAATAGCGTTTGTTCGGGAAAAGGAATTGTTGTGTTCAAAACTTGTTGAAAACGTTTTTTATTATCTATTTTTTTTATTCGTCCTATCGTGATATGCGGGACAAAATGACCTTCTGCCGCTGGAAATTCTGCTCTAACAATCGCATCTTCTATTTTTAAAAACAATTTTTTAAAACATTCAAATTCTTGAAAACCTATCCATATTACTTTCGGGGCATAGCGACTGCCAAAAATGGAGATTTTGTCTATCGTGAGCGTGAAGGGGCTTTCGGCTACACATATTTGCTCTAATATCTGTTTTAGCATAGGGATACGATACTCCGAGGTTGCTCCTATAAATCGGGCGGTAAGATGTAGCAAGTCCTCGCGTACCCAAACAATGTTGTCGTATTTACAACCGGCTCTAACACGAACAAACAGATCTCTAAGCGGGGCATCCAAGAAAACAGGTACGGCAACAAACAAACGTTTCATTTTTTTATTTCTCTATGACAAATAAAGATTGTACCCCATTGAAATGCAATTGAAACCGAGTTTTATTGCCGGAAATATCAAGAGTACGGATAGAGGATACCTGTCCGGTATGGGGATCCCATATTTCTATAGCAAAACGACCATTAAGTTCTACTTCCACATTTTTTTGAGCGGGCTCAGAATTGGCAAAAAACCATATATTTTTTCCTTCATAAATCTTGTGTAAATGAGGAACTGTTTGTTTTGTTTTGAAAATCGATGAACTATTTTGAGCAAGACACGTTTTTAAGTCAGACGGGTGGTTGATGCAAAATACGCGAGACTGTTTTTTCAATTGTGCCATGCCCTTCTTCACTTTCGAGTTTTCGGAAGTTCGCGTGGCTTTGCTTGGCGTTTGTCCCACTAAAATCAGCATACCTCCTGCTCGAACAAATTGTTGCATTTTTTGCAAATTGCTCAAAGAAATAGTCGTGCTTGCCGGTACAATGAAAGTGTGAAACGTGTTCTCGTAGGATTTGGTTTTCAAACATAAATTGCCGTTCTTAATACTACAATGCTCGTCTAAAATTTCCGGGTGGATAAAAAGGAAGTCCATACCAAGGCTATCGAACAACTCGACCCCGATGCGCGTATAATTCATTCCCTGTATTTCTACGCCTCCCCTATAGTATCCCAAAGGTCCGTCCATATAATGTTCGCATTGTAAGGTATGAATAGGGTAAAGCACGGCAATGTTGCCTTGCCATTGTCCCTCATTTTGCAAGAGCAAATTCAGACGGGCAAGATAGTCGTTAAAAATGGGAAGGGTGTCGGCATAAAGCGGATTTCGGGTTGACAATTCGGGCAAGAAATACACTTTCGCGGTGTCGTACCACACGGCATGAGGAATGAGCAGGTTAATTCCTTTCGCGTATTGATTCATGGCTATACCATATAACGTATTCCACGAGATATTGCCCATTGCTCCAAACGTTTCCGACATCACGAAGGGGTGATCCCATAAGCGTGCTGCCGAACTGACTATTTTATAAAAATGCTCGGCGGGTCGGTCGCCCCCAATTTTGTCAATTCCCGGTATATCTTGATATTTAAAACATTTCATCAAATCGCCGGACGTACCCGTGCAATTGATTATTTCTTCGTTATCCTGATGTCCGGTAGCATGTATGCCATGAGTCTTACTCCATTCACTCACGAGTTTGGGATAGCCCTCCGCGTAGAGCGTAGCCCTAAATCCAAATAAATAGTCGCGTGCCTCTGCCGTTTCTTTTCCTATATCATACCAAAGTGCAGGATAATACAAGTCGGGGGCTATCCCGTATTTTTCTCTAAATTTACGATTAAAATCAGGGGTCCACGAGCGTCCTTCGGCATAATAAAGCGTAGGTTCATCAAAAAAAGTACCCATGATAGTGTTTCCAAACCAAGGGGCCAATCGTTGATAATAGGCTTCGTGGGTCATCGCTATAAAAGCATTCACGGCTTCGGGACTCATGTAGTCCACGAGCGTGTTTCCCGCGTTAATACAAGTAAAAATCATCACTTTCCATTTTCCAAAAGGCGGTAGCCAACGTAGCGTGTCTCCAAAAATACACGTTCTTAAATTGATTCGTTCCCGTGTTCGCACATTCATAGCCACTGCCGCCATCAGCGGGGTAAGAGGAAGTGCTTGTTCCAACATCTCGCCCCCCTTCACCATGTATTCTATCTTGTCTAAACGTTTGTTAGTGAACTCCGGATATTTTTGCTTAAACCTGCCTATCCCATCCCCATTAATGTCTCCTGCCGTGCCGGAAGGAAAACCGTATTCATCGTATAACCAAAGACTTAATCCTTGTCTTTGTGCCTCTTCTACGCAAAAACGATAAACTTTAAAATAATCTTCGGTAAGATATTCCGGTTTAAAATTTTTACCAAAAGGCAATATGCTTAGCCCCCCATAACCGGCAAGTTTAAAATCTCTTATTTGTTTTTTTAATTCAGCGGTATCTACGCTCGTGTCATTCCAAAACCATAAAGGATTCGGTCTGTTTTTTAAAGGAATATTTTTGAAATCATGTTTTATATGTTGCCAAATGTCCTTCTCCAACAATACATTTTGTGTCATTAACGGCAGAAAACCACACAAACAGCAGGCAATAAGTACAATCGTTTTGCATTGTATTCGCATTCAAAGAAGCGATTATTTTATTCGTAATTGTTGTCCCACACTCAAAAAATCATTACGTAATCCATTGATTTTTTTTATGGTAGTTACGCTTGTTCCATAGCGAAAGGCAATACCGGAAAGTGTATCACCCGATTTTACTTTGTAATAGGTAGTGGTGTTTCGCGATGAGGCGATAGGTTGCGACGGCGTAAGGTCAGGTGCGTTTCGCGTTTTTTTATTGTCCACGATTAAGTTTTTTTGTTCGTTTCCTTTAACAAACAAGGTATCACAAGTTAATTGCATACTGTCGAAATCAATAATTTGTCGCGGGTTAAATGGAATACCGAGGTATCGGGTTTCAAAGTGGAGATGACACCCGTAAGAACGTCCGGTATTGCCGCCCAAACCAATAGTATCGCCAGCACGTACAACTTGTCCGGGGTTGACCATGCGCTTGGACAAATGCCCGTAATAAGTTTCTAACCCGTTATCGTGCCGTATCACGACTAAGTTGCCATAACCACCGGCATGAATTTGCGATACCCGCACGATACCATCAAAAGCCGCGACCACAGGAGTACCTAATGGAAAACCTAAGTCTATCCCGTAGTGCATCCGTTTGCGACGTTTGCCATAATTAGAAGTTACTTTATACGGAGCCGGGTGATGATAGCCCGTTAGTACTAACGTGTCTGCACTCACGTTACCATCGTGCCGATAATGTATCGACATCACATCAAAATTCTGATAAGTACCATAACCCGCCATCCATTCCAAATATAAAAAATAAATGGACGCTCCGCGATACGAAATATTTTCCATATCATCTTCGTCTATGCCGGTATCGTCATCACTGTCTGCCCCCGACATACTACTCCCCGTTTCATTTTCTTTCACCATAGTTTTACCATCAACTTCCTCAAACTCAATTTCTTTATTTTGTTTTTCGTGGGTTTGTGCCCACCCGTTGTTCATGAGAAACATCATGGAAACCATCGTTAGACCTGCAATAATATGTTTCATAATATTGAAATAGAATGATAACCTGTTAAATTGTGTGCAAAGATACGAAAAAAAAAAGAATAATCAACAACAAAATGTTAGTTTTTTTTATTTAGAGGCAAAATATGCTTTATTATTCTCTATATCATGGGTTGGATATAGGTGTTCGCAACCACAATTTTTGAGTTTTTTACGTTTGGTTTGACCATAAACGCGTGGGCTGCACGAGAGCACGACCCACGACATAAAGAATATCATGATTAGGGATACAATACTTTTTATTTTCATCATACACGTTTTATGGTTTCTACACGATCGGGACCCACGGACACGATAGACACGCGGGTGCAGGTTTCTTGCTCTATAAAAGAAATATATTCTTTAAGGGCTTCGGGCAATTCGCTGTATTCTTTGCAGGGGGTAATATTTTCAGTCCAACCTCGGAAAGTACGATAACGGGGAGTTATGGGGACGTTTTGTTCAAAAGGCATTCTCGTGTGAGGTTTTCCTTGCATCAGATAGGCATCGCAGACTTTAATTTCGTCAAATCCTGACAAGACATCGGCTTTAGTTAGGACGATGTCGGTAACCCCGTTGAGCATCACGGCGTATTTCAGTGCCACGAGGTCGAGCCATCCACAACGTCTTGGTCTTCCAGTAGTTGCACCAAATTCTGCTCCTTTTTCGCGTAGCAGGTCTCCGGTATCATCGTGAAGTTCGGTAGGAAAAGGACCACTACCCACGCGGGTACAATAGGCTTTCACGATGCCATAGACCCGACCGGTTCTACCCGGTGCTACTCCAAGTCCGGTAAAAGTACCCGCCGCGATAGTATTGGAAGACGTAACAAATGGATACGACCCGAAATCAACATCCAATAGAGTGCCTTGCGCCCCTTCTGCCAAAACCCGTTTGCCCGACATAAAATAGTCGTGCAATACATATTCTGCCGAAACAACATTGAACGTTTTCAAGGTTTCCAAAGATGCCAACCACTCTTTTTCCATAGTGTCTAATTGACTTTGGACATCAAATTCCAAAGTAGCAAGTTGTTTTAAATGATTGTTTTTAAGCGAATCATATTTTTCTTTAAAAGAAGGAGTGAGAATATCGCCCACGCGCAGTCCCGCGCGTCCGGTTTTATCCGTGTAGGCAGGACCAATTCCTTTGAGCGTAGAGCCTATTTTAGATGCACCTTTTCGCGTTTCTTGCGCCGCGTCAAGTAAGCGGTGTGTAGGCAAAATCAGATGGGCTTTATCCGACACGAGCAAATTATCTGCCGGGGTCAATCCCATCGTTTCCAACGCCCGAATCTCTTCTTTAAAAATCACGGGATCAAGGACTACCCCATTGCCTATCAAATTAATTTTATCGCGATGAAAAATGCCGGAAGGAATAATATGCAACACGTGTTTTAACCCGTTAAATTCAATTGAATGTCCCGCGTTAGGACCTCCTTGAAATCGGGTAATCACATCATAATCGCGTGCCAACAAGTCTACTACTTTTCCTTTGCCTTCATCGCCCCATTGCAAACCCAATAAAATATCTATATTTGTCATCTTATAAAAAGTAAGGTATTTTGATGATTAAAAAATTCGGTTGCAAAGGTACATGAAAATTGCCAAATACAACAATGTTTATAAAACTTAATATATATTAAAGAATGTGAAAATACATTTAACTTATTATCAGTATTTTATAATTTATTTTAAAAAAAAGAGTAAAAAAATCATGTCTAATTACAGAAAAAGTAGTACTTTCGCGGGCTAATTTTTAAAAAGAATTATTATGACAGAAATTAATGACAAAGTAAGGGCATTGATTGCCGAAAAATTGAGCGTGGACATCGCGGATGTAACGCCTGAGAAGAGTTTCACCAATGATTTAGGTGCCGACTCGTTGGACACGGTTGAAATGGTCATGGAATTTGAAAAAGAATTTGACGTGGAGATTCCGGACGACCAAGCCGAAAAATTAACCACCGTGGGTGACGCGATTGCTTATATTGAAAGCAAATTGCAATAAAAATCTAATTGTAAGAAGAAAGAACTGTCTCAAAAGGCTCGAATGACCCTCTATACGTCTATATTGCCAAATTTTTGAGACTGTTCTTTTTTTTTATTTATCCCGCGAACATGTTTGATTTTCTTTTTTCAAAAAAAACTCAAACGGAAAAAGAGGTATACAACTACATACGTGCTATGTTTGGTGTTCGCCCGAAGCATGTTGATTTGTATATCATGGCATTGACGCACCGGTCGCTGTCGCGTAAAAATAACATTCATGCAAACATAGACAACGAGCGTTTGGAATACCTTGGCGATGCCGTTTTAGACATGATTGCCGCCGAATATCTTTTCAAACGGTTTCCTCTATTGAGTGAAGGTGCCCTTACCGAGATGCGCTCCCGTATGGTATGTCGAGACCAGTTAAATAAAATTTCCCGCGAAATAGGGTTACATACTCTCGTGAAAATAAACGAGCACGTGCATTCCAAATCGGCAAACGGGGATGCTTTCGAAGCCTTTACCGGCGCACTTTTCTTAGAACTCGGCTATGAAAAAACAAAAAAAATACTGCTCCAAAAAGTATTTTTTACTCGCGTGGACTTAGATACCATCTTAATTGAAAATACAAATTATAAAAGTCAAATACTGACATGGGCACAAAAACGAAGAAAAAAAGTACTTTATAAATTGTTGGAAGATCCCAAGCGAGTACGTCGTCGCCGAAACGCGCGACTATACAAGGTGCAATTGTTTATTAATGAAAAAATGATTGGCGAGGGAGCCGACTACACCATTAAGAAAGCCGAACAGCGTGCAGCCGAAGCCGGTTTAGAACATATCGCACAACAAAAACAAAAACAATACCAGAAGACCGTGAAACAAACCCGCGACTACGATACTATTTATAAGTAATTTAATAATAAGGGTTTGTCTAAATTCTAAATTCTATTCTGCATCTTTTATCGTATCTATGTCTATATAAAGAACGCGTCCGTAATTATTTTGATATGGTTTGATGGGGGCATTGTTCAGGGTGTCTTCTGTCGGGGTATTCTCCATGACGGATGCGGTGTGGGCAACTGTCGGCTTGGATATTTTGTTTTTAGAAACAGTTGCTGGTAGAGTAACTTCGGGTAAGGATGCATGACTATCTTTAACGTTTTTTTCTACACAAGAGGGATTCTCCGTCGGCAAGGGAGACGGGATAGGACATTCGGCATTTATTTGTATAGGCTGTGTACCCTTAAGGGTTGGCGACACGAAAGGGGTACCTATCCAATACAAAACTCCTATCACGCTCGCGGCGGCAATACCTCCCGCGAAAGCCCATAATGCTTTCTGACTTCCCGACATGCCTATTTTCATACCTGCTTTTCGGGCGAAACTTCTCCAATATTTTTCTTTAAAAGCAGGCTTTTCCAACTCCGCTGTTTCCTTAATCCATAAATCAAATTTATCCATTATCGTATTTATCTGTTTTTTTTATCAATATGTTGAATGTATAATGCCTCTTTTTTGCAAGGCGGTTTTCAGTAATGTGCGGGCATGATTCAAATGCCAATGTGAGGTGCCTTCTTTTATATTGAGCATTTGTGCAATATCGGCATGTGAATAATTTTCAAAGATATAAAGATTAAATACTTGTCGGCTCATGTAGGGCAATGCTTGAATACAATCCATGAGTTCGCCACGCGTAAGATGATGCAATATGGCATGTTCTGCACTGATATACAAGTCGTTCTCGTTAAGGTCATCGTAAGGGACTTGTTCGAAACGGTGACTATTGTATTTCCGGTTATAGTCTATTGCCGCGTTAGCCATCACGCGTTTCATCCATGCGCGTGGCGTGTTTTGGTCTGTATATTTATTCAAGTTTTGAAAAATTTTAACAAACCCTTCATTGAGCATATCTTCGGCTTCCTCCCTGTTACCGGCGTATCGTAAACAAACATTCATCATATCACTATAATATTCTCTAAACAACTTATATTGGGCTTTTTGTACCCCTGCGATGCAATCTTGTATCAACTGCATTGTATCTTCTGCTTTTTCTTTTTTGCCCAAAAAAGACGGTTTCATCATTATAAACGTAAGTTTGTATTAAAATCTTGGGTTGTGTGATTATTTTAACCTAAATTTTACCGGTATTTGATAATAAACTCTGACGGGTTTTCCTAAATGTTTCGCGGGTTTCCATTTAGGCAGTAATTTAACAACCCTAACGGCTTCCGTGTCTAATTCGACATTGTCGGACGACATGAGTACTTTCACGTTAGTAATTTGCCCGTCTTTTTCTACCACAAATTCCACCACTACCGTTCCTTCAATATTTTCCTTCATAGCCTGTGGGGGATATTTTAATACTCTATCGATGAAAGCATTAACGCTATCCATTCCCCCAATAGGCTCGGGCATATATTCGACGAACCGAACCGGTAGGTTATCCTGACCGGAAATATTTTCCGTGCCTTTCGTTTCTTCCAAGACATATTCTACCTCTTCTACGGGAAAAGAACTCCCCTTGTTTTTCGAGGCAGCATTAGTTCTATATTGCACGTTATTGACTATGCTTTGATCTATCGCGTAATCCGATACCCCTCGCGGCAGAGGCAAAGGCTGTTTCACGATGACGGTTTTGCCGTCTTTTTGTACCACCTGTTCGTCTATTGCCACGAATGAAGTATAAGAGGTCATTAAATTATATTTCAATCCTAAATCAGTAATTTTCTTAATATTATCACTATCTTGTCGGGATAAAAAACGAGCATTTGTTCCCGTGTAATAATCGAGCAATTTAATTCTTTCGCGTGCCCATAAGTATCGTAAAGCCCCGTTTCGGGCATCCGGTTTGAGTGTATTGATATTGATAGTGTGTTTGAATTTGCCTTGTCCTGTTTTTCCTGACAGGGTGATATTGCCCGCCGGGACACCCTTGTATTTTCCCATGAGCACGAGCGGACGTTCCGATAGCAAATCCGGTACAGATAGAGGTTCCACATCATATACTTGCCACTTACCCCAATCCACCTCTATACCGGTAAGCACGGGGGTACTAATATACTGTCTAAATTGTTCTGCTTGTTGGGCAGCCTCGTCTTCTTGTGTAACGATCATGGGTTCTCCATTTCCCATGAAAGCCATACCTTCGATAAGATAGCGATTTACAGCAGAGCCTATGCCGAAACAAAAAACGTTGGAACGGTTTCCATGTTCGCGAATAAATTGAAATGCTTCGCGTTCTACCGTCACGTAGCCGTCTGTAATGATCACGAAACTGCGCGACAGGTCAGGATTTTCGCGGGGAAGGTTGTATGCCTGTTTCAATGCTTCCATGAGTTCTGTGCCTCCAAAACCGCCTTGTTTGTCTATAAATTTCAAGGCTTTGTTTTCATTTTCAGGGGTAGCGGGCAGCGAATGCTCCGACAACCATTGATTGTTCCCGGAAAAAAGCAAAACATTAAAACAATCGGTAGGACGCAATCCCAAAACAAGGTCTCGCAACAACGTTTTAGATACATTTAAGGGAAACCCGTACATAGAGCCTGACACGTCCACGATAAAGATATATTCGCGAGGAGGTATTTCATCCGGATGTACCCGCTTCGGGGGCTGTACCATGAGTAAAAAAAACTGCTCATCTCCATGATTGTACAAACTCATGCCTGTCTCTATTTGTTTGCCTTGTAGCGAATATGAAATGATTAAGTCTCTATTACCTCCATTTTGTTCTTTGGGCGACAATTGCACATGGGCATTCACGAGCGCGGGATAGGATATATCCATTTCATGCGTAAGGCATTGTATTCTTTGAATGGGTACGGGCGACAAAATATCTAAGGAAAAATCGAAACGGTAGGTGGGCAACACCCCTTCATGGGTATAAGGAATCTCTTGTTTTATCTTATTTAGAGAAGATTCTGCTACCGAATTTTGAGTATAACGGGGACCGACTACCGTAGGATATACAAAACAATAGTCGCCTTTTTCCGGAACGAGCAGTTCTATGTACTTTAATTCTACCGAAATCGTATCGCCCGGTAGAATATTGCTCACGTTCATCGTGAAGACATTGGAACGTTGTTGTTCTAAAAGAGAGGCACGTTTGCCTTCCGATTTTGCTTGTTCGTAGTCCGCACGTGCTTTTTCTTTTTTTTCTATTTTTGCAGAGATGGTACGCGTACCCACGTGCATTTTCATGTCATGTACCGCCGCTTTTGTCGAGAGTGGAAACGTGTACAAGGCTTCTATGGTACGTTTCCCATCGTTCACGTATACCTGTTTCACGGTTACATCTACCATATTGCCCGCGATGGATGCATGTACCTCCGTGGCTTTCAGTGGCAATTGGTCAAGGTCCGGTCTATCGCTAAATACCACAAAATAAGGCGACAATGTCTTATCGTCTTTCATATTTTGTGCCTTCAAACTATTTGTAACAAATATCATGAATCCTGCCCATAAGCAGACTATCATGGTCTTAATCATATCTATTTTCATATACTTTTTTAAAAAAAAGATTTCACCATAAAAAAACGTTGCAAATGTACGTGAAAATTTTGAAATTACATCATCAAAACACTAAAAAAAGGGTTTTGCCATGTTTGCAAACGTTAATTTTCTTCTGCATTTCGGGGTAGCCACCGTTTGAGCGTGTAGCGATTTTCTAAGATAGCGGTTTGATAGGTTTGTATCACAGCACGGGCAAAGTTAAGGTCTTCGCGGGGCAGGGCAAATGATTGGTCGAGTAAATTTGCCTGTAAAGTATCTTCGCGAAAGGCAAGATGTCTCACCTCATTTCCCGAAAAAATAAAACTATATTTTTCGGTAACAAACTGGTATAAACCTGAATTAAAATTGATTGCAAAAGAACGATGGGGGGCAAAGAGCGATGAACCTAACGCGAAAAAGGGCTGTTTATAGTTTAACAAGTGCAATATCGAAGGCTGTATATCTAATTGTTGCGAAAAATTGGCAAACAAAGGGGGTAAAGTATCTCCGGGTGCATAAAAGATGAGCGGTATCTCGTGGCGATGTAGCCGTGTTTTATATTCCGTGTCGCCCGCTACGTGGTCGGCAACAAAAATAAAAAGCGTGTTGTTGTACCACGAACAACGAGATGCGCTTTCCATAAAATGCCGCAGCGCGTAGTCGGTATAACGAACGCATGTTTTAATGTCGAAAGTTTTCCCTATCGGCAATCCCTGCTGCCGACAATATGCCTTCGGCAATTGATAAGGCGGGTGCGAAGATAGCGTGAAAAGGACATGAAAAAAGGGCTTAGGTAAGGTATCTATCTGTTTCACGACATATTGTAAAAAAGGGTCATCATAAATACCCCATACACCGTCGTGATCTTCCGGATACGGGTACTCCGAAGCCCCGACATATTGGTCAAAACCCGACATCATGGCATAAGCATCAAATTTCATCGAACCGTTTCTGCCCCCATGAAAAAATGCCGAGTAGTAACCTTTTTCTCGCAATTGCACGGGCAACCCCGAAATGATATTATGAGCATATATCGAGTTTAGGTATTCAGTGTCAAATAGCGATGGGATATTTGAAATAATGGCAGGAATGGCTTCCATGCTACGCTCGCCATTGGCATAACAAAGAAGTGATCGCCCCGCGCAGGCAAGGCTATCGAGGCAGGGCATACATGTTTCCGCGTGTTCGGGATGAAAATAAGCAGAATATTCTGCAGAAAAACTTTCTAAAATAATGATAACCACATTTTTATCATTAAAACCACAGATAGGTTCAGGATAATGCCTGATGGGTGAAAATTGTTTTTGCAAATCTTCGCTACTAAAATATTGCTCTCGTGTTATGGGTTGCGCGTTGATGGTGGTGAGCATGGCAAAGGGTGTGTTGAGTACGAGCGCTTCACCGCCGCCATGCCCGTATTTCGCGGCAGAGGCAAACGAAAGGGGACGATGCCCTACCCCACGCGTGCCCAAAACAAAAATAACAAGAGTGAGTACTACCCGTAACAGAAACAGGGGAATCTTTTCCGACTTTCTTTTTTCCGGTTTTCCACGTGTTTTCAATAGTCGTGTTCCCCCGAAAACAAACAAGAACATCGCGACGGCAAATAGCAAAACCACGTACCCGTATTTTTGCAGGTAAGCAGGCAATATATGGACAAAGCCATCTTCGCTACCCGCGAACCCGAAGATATCGAAAGTCATACGTTTCTCGGTGAACCTGAAATAAACAAGGTCTATAAAATTGGTCGCGAATGCCACGATATTAAAAATGTAGTAAAAGACAAGTGTGGTTATTTTCCGGTACCACGCGTTTTGCCATTGATAAGGGATGAGCCATAGTAGCAAAAACAGACTATTGACATAGAGCAAGGCGGCGAGGTCGAAACGCACACTACCCATGAGCAAGTCAACAAGATAACGCGACAAGGAAATATGCTCCGGTACGGGAAAATAAGAGTAATTAAAGGCGAAGAAAAGCCCCCGCGAAATCATATAAAACAACCCCACCCACAACAAGCGGGTAATCATTAAGCCTATAGGTTGAGAGATTATCTTATCTCGAAACACGATATTGTATTTGATAAATTAGTGTTTTTCTATAGCCATTGCCGAATGTAATTTTTTTCTCTTTTTTCTCCATATCCCAAAGTCGGCAAATAGGCTATAAAGGACGGGCACGATAACTAAGGTTACGATAGTAGAAACAGAAAGTCCGAACGCCACGGTCATTCCCAAAGAATTCCACATTTCGGCACCTTCTCCTTTTCCTATGGCAAGTGGTATCATACCCAAAACGGTAGTCGAAGTAGTCATTAAGATAGGACGTAGCCTTGACCGTCCTGCGGTAGCAACGGCTTCAAAGACATTCATTCCCCTTTCGCGACAAAGGATAGTATAGTCAATAAGTACAATTCCATTTTTCACCACGATACCGATGAGCATGAGTATCCCTACCAAAGCCATAACTCCTAAGGCGGTTTTGGTGATTGCTAACCCTATAAGCACGCCGGTTAGGGCAAACAATATCGCGAACATGATGATAAAGGGATAGGTAAAGGATTCAAATTGAGAAGCCATGACGATATACACCAACAACGCGATGAGTATCATGAGCATAATCAGGTCGGAGAAGGATTCTTGTTGGTCTTCGTAAGTACCGCCAATGTCGTAGGACATGCCCGCGGGGATTTCTATCTCGTTCATCACCTTATTAGCCCCATCTACCACGTCGCTCAGGGCGGCATTAGCGGCAATCATACACGACACGGTAACTATCCTTTCCCGGTCTTTTCGTTCAATGGTTGGCGGTGTCATACGCTCTACTACTTTCCCTAAATCTCTAACACGCAAGGCTGTGCCCTGAGCATTGTATACCAAGATATTTTCTATGGATTCAATGCTTTCCCTAAATTCGGGGGCGTAGCGCACTTTAATGTAATATTCTTCGCCATCTTCGCGATAGTAAGAAGCAATCGCCCCGTTGAAACGATTGCGCACATAAGTAGATACGGTAGTAAGATTAAGCCCGTGCTCGGCTAACTTCTCCCTGTCAAAATCTATCTGTATTTCAGGAATATATTCTTCACGACTAATGGTTACCTGCGGGCACCCCGGAACTTTCAACATCTTATTTTTAATCTCGGCAGCCAATTTGTCGGCGGTATCAAAGTCATAACCATAAATTTCAATATTCACGTTATTGCTACCCATACCGCCGCCCATGCCTGTTTTTACATCATACGTGTTGATTTCCGGATATTTGGATAAATCATAACGAATGGCATCCATGAGTTGACTTAACGATCGTTCTCGCTCCGTTTTACGGGTAAATCGTATATTATACGACAAGATATGCGTGCCATTGGTAGAAAGCATTCCAAACGTGTTGTTGTCATCGGGTTGCCCCACAGAAAAATTGCAAGTCAAAATCTCAGGATAATTCTTCATTAAGGTTTGTGTTAAGTCTAACCCAAATTGTCGGCTGGTTTCCACTCTTGTTCCAATAGGTAATTTCACGGTCATTTGTATTGCCGCGTTGTCTTGCGTGGGGAAAAATTCGGTAGGAATGACTTTAAAGAGAAACAAACTGCCTATGAAGATTCCCATTGCCGAAAGCATGACAATAATACGGTGATGTAATGCCCATTGTAAGGCTCTCGAATACCATTGGCTCAGGTTGTTTAAACCACGCTCTACAGGGGCATAAATATAACCGAATACTTTACCTCTGTTAGGGTTATTTTTTAACAAGAGAGAAGATAGCATAGGCGTTAGTGTCATGGAAGCCATGAGGGAAACAAAAATCACGATAGTAACCATCCACCCTAACTGCCTGAATAGCACTCCCGACATACCGGTAATCATGGTGAGTGGTACAAAAACTGCGAAAATAACTAAGGTAGAAGCAATAATGGAAATAGATACCTCACTGGTGGCGTATACCGCCGCCGACTTAGGCTTAGTGCCACGTTCTATGTGCGTGGAGATATTCTCCAAAACCACGATGGCATCGTCCACGACCATGCCTATCGCCAAACTCAACGAAGACAGAGAGATAATATTCAAAGAATTCCCGGTAATTTTAAGGTAGATAAACGATGCAACCAACGAAATAGGGATCACGATAGCCACGATAAACGTTGCCCGCCAGCGTCCAAGGAAAAACAATACAACAAATATCACGAGTATGAGCGTGATCATGATGGCTTCTTCCAGACTGTCAATCGTGTTTAATATTGAATCGGAGGTGTCGTTAATGACTCCCAATTTCACGTCCGTGGGCAACGATTTTTGGATACTGGGGAGTAATGATTTTACTTTTTGAGATATAGATACAGAATTTGCCCCGGTTTGTTTTTGCACGATAATCATTGCCCCTTTCACGCCATTGTTGTAAACCTCTTGCATTCTTTCCTGCAAATGGTCGCGCACTTCGCCCACGTCTCGCAAATAGATGTCTTTATTGTTAAAACTGCCCACTACTATATTATTCAGGTCGTAGGCGTTATCAAACTCCCCTACCACGCGCATGGAATAGGTTTCAGACCCGAGGTCAATATTACCGAGAGGAACATTGCGGTTCTCGGCACCAATAACCGCCGCGATAGATTCTATGGAAAGGTTATAGGCTTCTAATTTTTGAGGGTCACAATAGACTTGTATTTCTCGTTGCGGGGCACCCGAAATAGATACCGTTCCCACACCCCCTACCCTGCTCAACGGGGATACTACTTTGTCGTCCAATATCTTATACAAGGCATTTACACTCTCGGTTGCCTGTACAGACAAAAAGAGTATCGGGACATCTTCCGCGCTAAACTTAAACAGGAAAGGGTCGTTAGATTCATCAGGCAAAGACGACTTTACCATATCTAACTTGTCGCGCAC
Source organism: Bacteroidales bacterium (assembly GCA_031272025.1). Taxonomy (GTDB): domain Bacteria; phylum Bacteroidota; class Bacteroidia; order Bacteroidales; family WCHB1-69; genus JAGVVH01. The sequence goes on along the minus strand of JAISUP010000086.1, from coordinate 1,416 downwards.
GTCATTGGTAGCATCTTCTATATCAATGCCATATTCAAATTCAAGAAAAACAATCGAATAATTTTCTCGCGAACGCGAAGTCAAATGTTTGAGATTGCTCACACTATTGAGCGTATTTTCTAAGGGTTTAGTTATGTTATTCTCGATGTCCTGCGCGCTGGCTCCGGTATAAACCGTGAATACCATGATGCTATTGCTACCCATGTCGGGAAACAAATCTACCGGCAACGACCGCAAAGAAAATAACCCCAACACGACTACTGCCACGTAAATTAAAGCCGTCATCACAGGCTTCTTGACTGATGATTGATAAAGACTCATAGTTATCGTTTCGTTTTAAAAAATAAAAAGCAAAAGTAACGAAAAAAAAGAACATAAAAAATAACCGCCCCCCACGAAAAGGCAAAAAATCAGGATACGTTTTTTTTTCATCAATGAATGAACATTTTTTTTCAACTATCTTTACTCAAAAACCGGCAAACATTCTTCAAACGGTTTAAGTATTTTCTTGATAATTTCTCTTGCATATACACCTGTTTTTTCGCGAACAAAATTTTGCAATCCTTCGGGAGCGTCTTCATCGGCGGTATCCGACACGGTTCTAATGACTATCCACGGGATTTGGTACTCGCGGCACACTTGCGCTACCGCGGCTCCTTCCATTTCCACGCATAATACCGTGGGCAAATCCTGATGCAGTTTTTCTTTTTCATCATTTTCAGAAAAAAATTGGTCACCACTCGCGATGTCCCCGATAAAAAGATGGGGCGTGTCAAAGTCTTCGCTATATAAGGAGGTAGTTTTGAAATAGTCGGTCTCGAATAACGACTGTAGGGCTTCGGCAACCACCGAAAGAAGCGTGGGTGAAGTCTCGAAAAAAGTTTGCCCTAACAAGGGGATTTCAAAACGGGGAATAAGCGGTGAAGCATCCATGTCGTGCTGTATGAGCCGTTTGCCTATCACAACATCCCCCACGTGTAGCCCACTATGTATAGCACCCGCTATGCCGGTAAAAATAATACCACTCACGTTAAAATGCAGAATTAAAGCAGAAACCGTCGTTGACGCGGCAACCTTTCCCCAACGAGAAAAAACTACAACTACGTCTACTCCTGATAGTTGCCCCTGACAATAGGTGCGTTGCCCTATTTCAATTTTTTTTGGAGATTCAAGCATGGCGATAATGTCGTTTACCTCTTCGGGCATCGCCCCCATGATACCAATGGTTTTCTTTTCCATATCTTATTTTATTTCAATATTTTATTTATCTCAAACTTTTTTCGGTTAGAATTTTCAGTCCTTTTCCCTGTCCGTATTTCTTCCCTGTTTTGTCGTACAGTATGGTCATGATTTTTCCTTTATAAGCGACATTTTCGAGGCAAAAATATTCCCAGTCATCGGGAATGAGCGGGTTGA
>JAISUP010000087.1 GCA_031272025.1 Bacteroidales bacterium | reverse complement strand
ATATTTGATATATGGAAAGTTACAGAAGACGGTTATTAGATGAAAAAATAGCGAGAAAACTCAAATCAACGGGCGGAATTTTGCTAAAAGGAGTTCGTTTTTGCGGAAAAACAACGACGGCATTGCATCACGCGGCAAGTTCGGTGCGATTTGACGCGAACGATTTGATTCGTGAGCAGGCAGCGCTTATTCCGCAAGTTGTTTTGCAGGGTAAAACGCCGCGCTTGCTCGACGAGTGGCAACTTGTGCCAAGCATTTGGAATGCAGTGCGTTCCGAAATTGACAATCGAGGCGCGAAGGGGCAGTTTATTCTTACCGGTTCGGCAAGTCCAAGTGATGATATTTCTTCTCACACAGGCGCGGGAAGAATTGCCCGTTTAACCCTTCGTACAATGTCGTTTGCTGAGAGCAACGACAGTAATAATTCAGTGAATTTCAACGATTTATTTATAAAAAACACGCAAATAGGAGGACTTGGTGGCGTGGAAATCAGCGATTATGCCAACTTGATTGTTCGAGGAGGAATGCCCGCTTTAATCCACGAAACGCCGGAAATCGCGCAAGAGGCAATGATTGATTATGTTGAAAACATTGCATACGTTGATATGCGGACATTGCCCTCACCGCCAACCCCGGAACGTGTTTCGGCGTTAATTCGCTCGCTTGCCCGCAATATTTCTACGGAAGCTTCGCTTGAAAAATTGGCTGCAGAAACCGGTTTTACCGACAAATCTGCAATGGCGACAAGCACGGTGCGCAAATATTTAGACCAACTTTCCGAAATCTTTGTTTTGGAAGAATTGCCCGCGTGGAAAACACACATTCGCTCTTCCGTACAGCAACGTGTAAAACCCAAATGGCATTTTGTGGATACCTCTATCGCGACGGCGGCATTACGGATTTTACCCAATGCCATTTTGAAAGATTTTGAAACATTTGGTCTGTTGTTTGAATCAATGGCAATCCGCGATTTGCGCATCTATGCCGATACTCTTGACGGCAAAGTGTATCACTATCGCGATTCTTCGGGTTTGGAAATAGATGCCATCGTGGAATTGCCAAACGAAACGTGGGCTGCGTTTGAAATAAAACTCGGTTCAAGCCATTCCATAGACGAAGCCGCCGGCAACCTGCAAAAACTGCTTACCCGCTTAACGCCCGAAAAAGCAGTGCAATGCACATCGCTCAATGTATTGATTGCCGGTAATTCTTCCTACACGCGAAAAGACGGAGTGAATGTGGTGTCGCTTGGGCATTTGTTCGCGTAGAAAATATTTGACCGGTTTCGAGATACCATTTGAGCGGTCTCAACCGCATCAAAGCCCGCTTGCAGATTACCAACGAATCGTAGATTGTTGGCATCTTTTTGGTGCTTAACCTCGTCAAACCGGTGGGGGAGAAAAAAGGGAGGTAACAGCCGATCCTATTGAATCTATTCAACATACAATTGATTATCAGAATTATTCAATAATTCCGTCAAATCAATTTTTGTAAAAATATTATTTTTTTTATCGTATAATACTTTATCAATTAAAAAAGCGTTTAAAGTAGCCGTAATTTCTGCTATTTCATTGCCATCTTCGTTTATTATTATGGTTTCCTGACCTTTGGCAATAAATTTCTTATCATTATAACGGGCATAATAGATATACCAGTTGTTTGTTTTTTGAGTATCGGTAATATTAAGCATACTATCAACAGTCAGAAAATATTCGTTTTTTGTCAAAATAAACAATTTGGATGTATCCTGTTGAATAACAGGAAAAAAATGATTATTAGCGTCATTCATGTATACTCTGCTTCCAATAAAATATTGTAAATTGCCGATTGTATCTGCACATTTTTTTTTCGATATAAAACGTCCGGTTTCTTTTGAGTACATGAGAATATCTTTATCTGTCAATAAAAACATATTTTTGTCTGAAATATAATAACTATTTATCATCTCTTGATTCTCTAATTGACTTAAATACTTTTGTTTTCCTGTTTCAACATTATAAGCGGCAATATATGGTTTGCCAAATTTGAGTTTCCGATTGCCCATATAAGCATACCCGTAATTGACATGATATAATATGCTATCTTCTATAATGATATGAGATTTACTTGTAGATTCTTGAGGGAGTTCTCCATTCCAAATTACTTCGCCGTTTTTTTTGTCTATTTTGACGATATTATTTTTTGAAGCATAATATACATACATACTATCGCTGACAGCATTGGAAACAATATCGTGTATCACATTATATCCTGAGGCAAACATAAAATTTCCGGTTAAAAATCCGAGCGCAACCCCTACAACGTTAGCAGCAATCGTTCCGGTATAATCTTCTACACCTGTTACGGCATTGTACTCCCATCTTGATCCGTCAGCAAAATTTATAGCATGTAAGCCAGCCGCAGAAATCAGCAAAATAGAATCGTCAAGAAAAGAAATATTATTTATAGAGTCCTATCAAGAAAATAATCAAAAATGCTTTCATTAAAATGATATTCCAAACAGCGAATATTTGTAGTATCTATCAAATTTTTACCTGCTACATTTTCTGTTATGGAAATTTGAGACTTATTTTTTTGCGCGTATAAGCCGAAACCTATACATAGTGTTAAGATTATGACAAATATTTTTTTCATATTTTTACATCTTTAATTGATTCCGGACTTCATTTTTCGGTGAAATAAATTCAGGCAGCAAATATACAACTTTATTTTAACATTTTCGTAAATTTTTATCTACACGCTTGGAATTCCGAAATTTTTATGTACCTTTGCAAGTTTGATAAATAAAATAATAAGAAAAAATGACGAGAGATATCACGCGAGTATTAGCGCACACGTTAAAAGATTGTTTAAATGAATTATATCATATTGAGATAAACGAAGATATATCTACAATACAAAAAACGAGGGAAGATTTTGAGGGTGATTTTACCATCGCGGTTTTCCCGTACGCGAAAATGGCGCGATTGTCGCCGGACATTGTGGCGACCTCTCTTGGCGATGCTTTATTATCGCGATTATCAAACGCGGGGTTGCAATCGTACAACGTGGTCAAAGGTTTTTTAAATATTTCATTAATAGATAATTATTGGCTTTCTTTTTTTCAAATTCAGCGACAAAACCCACGATACGGGTTTAAGGAAAAAACCACGGGTAGTAAGCCTGTCGTGATAGAGTACTCGTCTCCAAATACCAACAAACCCTTACATTTGGGGCATGTGCGCAACAACCTGCTGGGCAACAGCCTCGCCCGGGTTTTAGAAGCCTGCGGACATAACGTGATTAAGGTAAATCTCGTGAATGACAGGGGGATACATATTTGCAAATCCATGTTGGCATGGCAAGAATTTGGGCAAGGAGAGACACCGGAAAGTAGCGGTATCAAAGGCGACCACCTCGTGGGAAAATACTACGTGGAATTCGACAAACATTATCGCGAAGAAATAGCACAATTGCAAGCCTCCGGCAAAACTGAAGACGAGGCAAAACAAGCCTCTCCTTTGCTGCAAAAAGCCCAAGACATGCTACGGGCATGGGAAAATGCCGACCCGCTCATTCGCGAACTTTGGCATACCATGAACGGTTGGGTGTATACCGGTTTTGAAAAAACTTATCAACGATTAGGCATCTCTTTTCATAAAACATATTACGAATCAGATACTTATATTCTTGGGAAAAAAATTGTTGAAGCAGGACTCCAACAAGGAGTTTTTTACAGGAAAGCCGATAACTCGGTATGGGTGGATCTTTCGGGGGAAGGCTTGGACGAGAAATTGTTGTTGCGCGGGGACGGCACCTCGGTATACATCACGCAAGATTTGGGTACCGCGCAATCTCGCTACGAAGAATATAACCCTGAAAAAATGCTTTACGTGGTAGGAAATGAACAAATTTACCATTTCAACGTGCTAAAATTGGTATTGGACAAATGTTTGCACCTGCCTGTAGGTACAGTCATAGAGCATCTTTCGTATGGCATGGTAGAATTACCCGCGGGCAAAATGAAGTCGCGGGAAGGTACCGTGGTAGATGCCGATGACCTGATGGACGAGATGTATATGCAGGCAAAGAAAAGTACCGAAGATTTAGGTAAATTTGATTTCACCCCCGAAGATGCAACACAACTATACGAGATGCTCGGCATAGGAGCACTCAAATATTTCATTCTTAAAGTAGACCCTAAAAAAAACATGCTTTTTAATCCCGCGGAATCTATTGATTTTAATGGAAATACGGCACCATTTATTCAATACACACATGCACGAATCCGCTCCTTGTCGCGCAAAGCCCTGGCAAATAACGAACCCTACCAAGCCCAGCCTCTGCCTAACGATATTGCTATCAATAAAGAAGAAAAAAAACTACTCAAACGACTGCACGACTTCCCCGCGACCGTACTCAATGCCGGCGAAACCTACAATCCTTCATTAGTAGCAAACTTTATTTACGAATTGGCGAAAGAATTTAACCATTTTTACCAAACGACCCCCATGCTCAAAGAATCGAATACTCATTTGAGATATTTCAGATTACAACTTTCCGACTTTGTTGCCACGGTCATACGCGAAGGGATGAACCTTTTGGGAATTGATGTGCCTGAAAAAATGTAAAATCGTGAAAAACCATAGTCATGCACTGCCTTACCGACTACGAGCCTAAACTATTGATGGCGTTCAACGAATGTCTAAAAGGAAACCTTAAAATTTCCCGTTTTCTTTTAGCGCATGGGTTTCCTGAATTGTCAGCGTTGGCAGCCGCGATACTTTCAGATACCGAAGCCTTGCATTGGTTGCTCAATAATGGTTATCCCGAATTTGCCGTTTTAAGTAATGCCATTGATAACGAACAACACGCGATTGCTTGGTTGGAAAAATACCAATGCACATTCCTGTCCATGTTCGCGGCGGCATGTAGAAAAGACGACCAAGCGATTCGCTGGTTCGCGGAACAAAAATTAGACCTATTCTTGTTTATTATCAGAAATATACATCAAATACTATTGTATCAGTCTTGGGATTCCTCAGATGTACATCGCATACGAAGAAGTTAAGTGATTTTATTTCATGTTTCGGGCTTTTTTAATTCGTTCGTAAGCCTGATTAAGTTTGGAGAATTTTACTTCGGCATCTTTTCTGATGTCTTCGCCAAGATGATTCACTTTATCGGGGTGATACTTCATGGCTAAACTCCGGAATGCACGTTTTACTTCTGCATCGGTAGAAGAAGAGGGTATCCCCAAAATCCGGTAATCCGTATCTATGTTATAAGAAGGTGCGGACGAGGACGAGGAATAACCGTGTCCTTGCTGCTGCCCAAAGATAACATACATGGACTTAATAGATTCAAATAAGGTAGGATGGATACCCATCATGATTGAAAATTGTTGAATAACATTAAGTTCCATGGACGTAAATTGCCTATCCGAGGAGGCTACCCCAAACAAGAACTGCAATATATAGAGTTTTTCTTGTTCAGACGCGTTGTTAGACAATTCTATACAAATATCTTCTACATTAAAATTTTGGGCAAGAATTTCTCTAAAATCTTGTAAAATACTATTTGCTGTTTCGGGGCTATAATTTTTACGCAAATACGCCTTCACGTAGTTTAACTCGTTCACGGAGACATTGCCATCGGCTTTCATTACCTCGGCAGTTAAAATAAGCAAGACACGAGTAAAATAAGCACGGGAATAAGAAGATGCTTTCCCCACTACGCGTTTTACTTTTATCTTACTACGCGAAAGATCTATCCCCGTACCGATAAGCCAACCCAACAAAATACTTCCAAAACCATGTCCAAAAATAATCCCTAAAACAATTCCTAAAAATGCAAACATGAAAATCAATTAAAATATAAAGCAAAGATACTAAAAAAACGCGTATTTTTGCAAACTGAAAAACAGAAAGAAATGCGATTTAATGATTATTTAAAACAAATGAAGCCTTTAGATAAATGGGCTATATTGTTATTTGATATTATGATAACCCTTTTGGGTGCCTTTTTGTCTATGCTGCTTCGCGATAACCTTGTCATTACCACAAATTTATCTGTGAACGAATATGTACGTAGCCTGCTCGTGATCGTGTTGGTACGATTAGTCTTTTTTGTCTTATTTAAGAGTTATCACTCGATGATACGATTTACCAGCACCCACGACATACAGCAACTTACTCTCGCTACTTTCTCGGCATCCATATTTCTTATCCTGCTTAACTTTATATCATTTCAAATTTCACATCGTCATGTAGTTCCCGTTTCTGTGGTTATCATGGAATTTTTCGTTACCACGTTAATGCTTTTGTTTTATCGTTTTTCGGTTAAAATCTTTTACATGGAAGCAGTCAATGTATCCAAAGTAAAAAAAAGGATTATCATATTCGGGACAGGAGAGACCGGAATTAGCACTAAACGTGCCTTAGACAGAGAAACTTCGACAAAATACGACATTGTTGCTTTCGTAGACGAGGATATTAAAAAAATAGGAAAGAAAATAGAAAATACAATTATTTTAGATTACAATAAATTAGATGTTTTCTTATCCAAGAATGACATTTCATTTCTCATTATTGCCATTCAAAATTTATCGGCAGTACAAACCGCGAATATCACGGACCTCGCGTTAAAATATAAAGTAAAAGTGCTACGTGTACCACCGGTCATGCGATGGATTAACGGAGAATTGAGTTTTAAACAAATAAAAAAAGTACGTATTGAAGATTTGATGGGACGTCCGAGTATTGTTTTAGACGAATCACTTATCCGACACGAATTACGCGGGAAAACGGTCATGATTACCGGTGCCGCCGGTTCTATTGGCAGTGAAATTGTTAGACAATTGTTGCGATTTAATTATAAACATTTGGTATTGATAGATCAGGCAGAAACCCCTGTTTTTTATTTGTCTAACGAATGTTATAATATCAATGGATTGAAAAACATATCGATAGATGTTGTCAATATTTTAGACGAGCAAAAAATGGAACAATTGATGACGGTCTATCAACCGGATTTGATTTATCACGCGGCGGCATACAAGCACGTGCCCGTGATGGAGGATAATACCAACGCCGCACTGAAAATAAATGTTTTAGGAACCAAATTATTGGCAGATATGGCGGTTAAACATGGGGTATCAAAATTCGTGATGGTATCCACGGACAAAGCCGTGAACCCCACGACCATCATGGGTGCTACAAAGCGTATTGCAGAAATCTATGTGCAATCATTGAACGCACACCAAAACACAACCCGTTTTATCACAACTCGTTTTGGTAATGTGTTGGGTTCCAATGGGTCTGTTATTCCATTATTTAAAAAACAAATTGAAGAAGGTGGTCCCGTTACGGTAACCCATCCTGAGGTAACCCGCTATTTCATGACTATTCCCGAAGCTTGTCAGTTGGTTATCAATGCAGGTTTCATGGGAAAAGGCGGCGAGATATTTATCTTCGACATGGGTGAATCTGTTAAAATATATGATTTGGCAAAAAAAATGATACAATTATCCGGACTTATATTGGGAAAAGACATCCAGATTAAATTTACAGGATTGCGCCCGGGCGAGAAATTGTATGAAGAACTTTTGGCAGACCATGAGAATACTTTACCTACTACGCATGATAAAATCATGATTGCCCGCGTGCGTTCTTATTCTTATGAAAAAATTAACGAAGAAATCAAAGAATTGGAAAAAATTCAAAATGAAGATGCAACAAAAATTGTGAAAAAGTTCAAAGAAGTCGTCCCTGAATTTAACAGCCTAAATGACAACTACATGAATCTTGATTAATTCATTTTTTCGGATAGAGAGTGGGGTTTCGCGTTTTTTCGTTTCCAATGCCAAAATCCTATCGCGGTAATCGCGGTAATCGCGCCGCCTAAGGTATAGGCGAGAGCAGGATTTAAACCTAATCCCTCTTTTTGAGCAATAAAGATAAAGGTGCTACACACTAAGGTCATGAATAAAGCGGGGACAAATGTGAGCCAATAGCATTTATGGTTTTGCACGAGATACACCGTGATTGCCCATAGCGTAAATACTGCCAAAGTTTGATTTGCCCACGCGAAGTATCGCCAAATGATGTCAAAACTTTCTTTATCATTAAGGCTATAGACAAGTACCGCGAAAGCGGCAAGAAAAAGCGGAACCGCGATAACTAATCTTTTAAAGATGGTCTTTTGATCATAGTGCAAAAAGTCGGCAATGATAAGCCTCGCGGAGCGAAACGCGGTATCGCCGGAGGTAATAGGGGCACACACCACCCCCAACAACGCGAGAATGGCACCCACTTTTCCCATCCATTCTTTGGTAATTTGGTCTACAACGATAGCGGCATTTGTCCCCCCGGCAAACTCGGCTTGCCCGTCAGGAGTGTCGAAGAAAAAGTAGGAAGCCGCTGCTGCCCATATCAGTGCTACGATACCCTCGGCAATCATTGCCCCGAAAAAAACCGGACGTCCCTGTCTTTCGTTGGTTATAGTGCGTGCCATCAGGGGCGACTGCGTGGCATGGAAACCGGAGATAGCCCCACACGCGATAGAAATGAACATCATGGGAAACAAGGGAGTTGTTGCCGCTTGAGGATGCCGGTTTTCTATCCCGTCCCATATTTCGGGCAACACGGGATGATGATATAACAGCATAAACAAGATGCCTGCCGCCATAAATAACAAGCAAAAACCAAAGATAGGGTAAATTTTTCCAATAATCTTATCTACCGGCAATAAAGTTGCCAAAATATAATATATCAGTATCACAGCGATCCAAAAAATGGCATTCATGTAATCGGGAGTCATCTTTGCCATGAGTTCTGCCGGACCTATCACGAAAACCACTCCCACGAGTAGCATTAAGAATACCATAAAAAATCGCATAAACTGTTTGACCCCATTGCCGAGGTATTTGCCATGAATTTCGGGCAAACTTGCCCCTGCCGCACGCACAGACAACATCCCTGCCATGTAATCGTGTACTGCCCCCGCGAAAATAGAACCGAAAACAATCCATAAAAAAGAGGCTGTTCCGAATTTAGCCCCCATAATGGCTCCAAAAATAGGACCCAACCCCGCGATGTTGAGAAATTGTATCATAAATACCCGCCACGGCTTCATGGGAACATAATCTACCCCATCTTGATGCGTGATTGCCGGAGTTGGACGTGTTGAATCGCTACCAAAAATACGGTCTACAATTTTCCCGTAAAGCAAGTAGCCCACAACTAAAAGACACAGAGAAAAAATAAATGTTATCATTTCATAAAATATTACAAATTAACATTATTTCGTATTATTGGGAATCGTTTTTTGCATTACCCACACTGCCCAATTTCCGCAAAGTCTCAAGGCGGAAAGCGCTGGGCCACGCCACTAACCAATTGTTGATGCGGTCGGGCATTTTGCCGTCGTTGTATTGAAACCCCCAATTACATTCAAAGTATGCTTCGTTCTGGCTGCCAGCAGGTCGTTGCAAACCGTTGATTATCAATGTGCCGTCGGAAACTAACTGACAGCCGTTACGCCATATTGCCATCGCTTTTTCGCGCCATTGAGGGTCGTTGGTCAAGTCGCTCAGTTTGTACCATTCCGGTATCCAATAAAGGGCGTATGGGTCTAAGTGATTGTGCAGTACAGAAACCGACGTGCTTCCAAAAGTGCTGTAGCCGTACTTGGTGAAGTTGTCGTCTTCGGGATAAATTTCGCGGTAATGCCAGAGCCAGGTCGAGAGGTAGTATGAAACGGTTATCGCATCGTCTATATATGCCGTGTCTCCTGTAGTTTCGTAAAGCATTAATGCAGAGCGGAGCAACGGGATTGACGACTCTTTGTCAATGCACCAAGTATCAAGTGCGCCTGCGGTTGAATAACCATCGTTTTTCAGTTCGCTTATGTAGTAATTGTATGATTTTAAGGCTGATAATAGGTAAGATGAATCTCGCGAGCGTCTGAACGCCTCTACCATCGGAGGTGTCATAAAGCAACCTATTGT
>JAISUP010000038.1 GCA_031272025.1 Bacteroidales bacterium | reverse complement strand
CATAAATTCAAAAATAACAAACATTTCTCTGCACAGTGTGGGGAACAAATCAGCGGAAGAATTATTGTTGCTGTCAAAACAAAATTTAAATTTGGCGGACAATGTTAAGGAAATTCTGGATTTTTATTTTACTAACGCCTTTAAAACGGAAGAGTATTTTCAATTCTTCCACGACACGGATTTATCTCTAAATGAGTCATATACATATATCTCGGATATTTTCACCAATCCAGAAACCCTGTTGGAGCAGTCGGTAAACCTTGCCAAACACTTGTACGAGCAATCCACCCACCCTAAAATCAAGGGCGGCGAGTTCTACACGGTTTATTTTAGGGATTGCGTGATTGACGGCGAAACGGTAGATGCAGTCGGGCTGTTCAAGTCGGAAAACAAGGATACGTTCCTGAAAGTTTTCCCCAAAGGCGACAGCTTTGAAATTGAGAGCGAAAAAGGCATCAATATCAATAAGTTAGACAAGGGATGCCTGATTTTTAACACCGAAAAAGAAAACGGCTACATCGTGGCAGTGGTGGACAATACCAACAAAGGCGTTGAGGCACAGTACTGGATTGACGATTTCCTGCACGTGCGCCAGCGCAAAGACGAGTACTACAACACTAACAATGTTTTAACGCTTTGTAAGGATTTCGTGAAAAACGAGTTCCCGAAACAGTTCGAGTCAAACCAAGTGCAAAGAACTGAAATCTTGGAAAATTCTATTAAATTTTTCAAAGAAAAAGAAACCTTTGTTTTTGATGATTTCGTGAACGAGGTGATGCAGCAACCGGAAGTTATCGATAGTTTTAACAATTATACAACTGATTATCAAAAGAATAATGATATAGAAATTGCTAATGAGTTTTCTATTTCCGAGAGTGCGGTCAAAAAGCAATCCCGTGTTTTCAAAAGTGTGATTAAGTTGGACAAAAATTTTCACATTTACGTTCACGGCAACCGGCAATTGATTGAGCAGGGCGAGGACGAGAAAGGAAAATTCTATAAAGTGTATTATAAAGAAGAAGCATAACCCTTAAAAACATTATATCATGATATTTAAGAAATACAGTTCTATCGAGAACACGTTTGACAAAGTTTTTGTCGAGAAGGTCAAAGAGCAAATTCCATCTAATCAAAAGTTTGTTGTACAAGAAAAAGTTCATGGTTCCAATTGCAGTTTTATTTGTGATGGACAAAATATCTCGTTTGCCAAGCGTACCGGGGTGGTAGAAGATAAAGAAAAATTTTACGATTATCCTGAATTATTGGAACGCTACCGCGAAAAAATCCTCAAAATTTACTCCCGTGTTAATGAAAAGTATAAAGATTTACAAATACTTATAGTTTTTGGCGAGATGTTTGGGGGCAACTATCCGCATCATGACGTGAAAAACGATCATCGTATCATGACCATTCAAAAAGGAGTGTTCTATTGTCCTATTCATGAATTTTACGGTTTCGATTTGTACATGATTACTTGTCATCGTCTCGCCGACCACTCCATGGCAGAAGATGCGGTATCTCCATCTTTCGCGGACTTGACGGCTAAAAATCGCTTTTTACCTGTCAATGAAACAAATGCTTTTTTTGAACAGGAGAAATTTATCTATGCTCAAACACTTTTTGAAGGCAATTTAGACGAATGTTTGTCATATCCAAATGATTTTTCTTCAACGATTTACAAAAACTTTAACCTGCCACCCATAGATGACAATATTTGCGAGGGCGTGGTGATTCGTCCTGTAGAACCGCTTTATTTGCATGATGGCTCGCGGGTGCTACTCAAAAATAAAAATGCACGTTTTGCAGAGAAAAAGTCTATCAAAAAACGGGCACCACGTGTATTTGTCGAACCTACATATAGCGATTTGTTACAAAAATTGTTGCCCGAAGCCGAAAACTACATTACCGAGAATCGTTTACACAACGTGGTAAGTAAAATAGGAGAAATTCGAGTGCCACATGATACCGGCAAACTTATTGGCATGATGAGCAAAGATGTTTTGGAAGATTTTCTCAAGGAACATTCAGGCAACTATGCCGCCCTCGAAAAAAGTGAGCAAAAAATAGTGAATACTCATATAACTAAAGCCGTTTCTCGATTGATAAAAAATATGATTACCCGCGTACATAAAACAAGTGATTTTTTAAAATAAAATTGTATTTTCGCGTTTTTGATTAGGAATAAACAAGCATAATGAGAGCATACGTATTTCCCGGTCAGGGGGCGCAGTACCCCGGTATGGCACGACAGTTGTACGAACAGTACGAGACCGCGCGACAAATGTTTCATGCGGCAAACGATTTGTTGGGATTTGATATTGCCGACAAGATGTTCAATGGCAATGAAACGGATTTAAAAGTAACAAAAATTACTCAACCGGCGGTGTTTTTGCATTCGGTAATCGCGTATCGGGTGTTGAATACAGAGGGTATTCCTGATATGGTCGCGGGACACTCGTTGGGCGAGTTTTCGGCGTTGGTTGCCAATGAAACCCTGTCTTTTGAAGATGCCCTGCTTTTAGTTTCTAAAAGGGCGACGAGTATGCAGAAAGCCTGCGAGCATGTTCCGTCAGGCATGGCTGTTGTATTGGGATTAGCGGATGCAACGGTAGTGGAAATTCTTCGTGAAATCAATGAACCCGTAGTTGCCGCGAATTTTAATTGTCCCGGGCAGTTGGTCATCTCCGGCACGTTAAAGGGATTAGAAGTCGCGATGGCGGAGATTAAAAAAGCCGGTGCGAAAAGGGTTTTACCTCTTAATGTAGGGGGTGCTTTTCATTCCCCGCTCATGCAACCCGCACGCGACGAATTGGCACGCGCCATTGCCGACACCCCCTTCCGTACCCCTTGTTGCCCTATCTATCAAAATGTGAACGCCGCACCTTGCTCCGATCCGGAAATAATAAAACAAAATCTTACCGAACAACTGACCTCGCCGGTACTTTGGACTAAGACCATACAACAAATGAGCACGGACGGGGCAACCCTTTTTACCGAGTTTGGTCCGGGCGAAGTCCTTCAAGGATTGATTAAAAAAATAGTTCCTTCCATGAGTGTCAACGGGATGCGTTAGTTTTCATGAATTGTTTATCAATTATTTATATATTATGACACGAAAACCGGAATGGCTCAAGATACAAATAAAGAAAGGGGAACGCTTTGGGGTAGTGCAGGAGACGATTCGTGCTCATGAGTTGCACACGATTTGTAGTAGTGGGTTGTGTCCCAATCGCCATCATTGTTGGAACCTGGGTACTGCTACTTTCATGATTTTGGGAGAGATATGCACGCGTTCGTGCCGTTTTTGCGCGACCAAAACAGGAAAACCTTTGCCGCCAGACCCTGACGAGCCGACAAAAGTTGCTGACAGTATTTTGAAAATGAATCTCAAACACGGGGTCATTACTTCGGTAGACAGAGACGATTTGCCCGACAAAGGGGCTGGACATTGGGCAGATACGGTTCGAAAAATCAAAGAGAAAAATCCTACTCTCGTGATAGAACTCCTTATCCCCGATTACGATTTGCCGGAATTAAAAATTGTGATGGATAGCAGTCCCGACATTATAGCTCACAATTTAGAAACAGTAGAACGCCTTACTCCCGTCGTGCGCGGTAAAGCAACCTATTCCCATAGTTTACAAGTACTCGAAAACATTGCTGCTCATGGCTTTTTTGCCAAAACAGGCATCATGGTGGGCTTGGGTGAAACCACCGAAGAGGTGGAACAGGTTTTGCGTGATAGCCGAAAGGTAGGTTGTAGAGCAATAACCATTGGACAATACCTGCAACCTACCCTTGCTCATATTCCGGTGGCAGAATACGTGTTACCCTCCCGTTTCGAGCAGTACAAAAAAATGGGCGAAAAAATGGGGTTCGACTATATAGAAGCCGCACCCTTGGTAAGATCTTCGTTTATGGCAGGAGAATCTTTCGCCCAAATACAGGCAAAAATTAAAGCATCAAGATAATTTTCAGAATTTTATATATATTTATACTTGGATATGCAAAAACGATCAGTTTTAATTTGTTACAGTTTATTATCGGGCTTATTGCTATGGCTGTCGTGGTATCCCACGGGTTGGTATTTTTTGGGATTCGTAGCATGGGTACCGCTGTTTTTTATAAGCGATATATTGTTAAAAGGAAGGGGACATCGTGCTTTTGGACAGGGGATATTATACAGTTTTCCCGCTTTTTTTCTATGGAACGCCGCGACCACGTGGTGGATTTGGAATAGTACGCCCGCGGGAGCAATATTGGCTGTCGTGCTCAACGCGTTTCTTATGTCAGTGGTTTTCGCGCTATGGCATCTTTTTAAAGCAAAAGAAATATTTGCCCGGTGGTCTCCCGTTTTCTTTATTGTTCTATGGTGCTCGTGGGAATATCTGCATTTGCATTGGCAATTGTCGTGGCCTTGGCTTAACTTAGGAAATATCTTTGCTCCGGCAACCCAAATCGTACAATGGTACGAATTTACCGGTACCTTCGGGGGGACAATATGGTTGCTCGCGGCAAATTTTCTGTTGTATAATGCTTTACGAAAAGTCATACGCGAAAAAAAGGCTACCCTATCACCTTTCCTTTATTTTATACTATGGATAGGTATCCCCGTTTGCGGTTCTCTTTTTTATTATTTTAACTATTCGTGTTCAAAATCTTATCCGGTCAACGCGGTTGTTGTGCAACCTAATACCGACCCGTGGGAAGAGCAATATCGTATGAGTAATGGGGCACATGCGCGTAGGTTGCTTGGCACGGCATCGTCCTATCTCACCCCGCGCACGGAACTCATGGTGTGTCCCGAATCAGCCTTGCCACACAACGTGGGAACATTGCCACTCTTGCGTGCAGAATATAAGGATACGAACCTCTACGAGAATAACCCGTATAAGGGATTCGCGGTTTTAGACTCTTTCGTGTCCCTTTATCCTCAACTGAATATCGTGGGAGGTATGTCTGATGGACGTTTGTTTGACCACGCCGCAAGCAGGGCATCACGACAAGTAGATTCAGGACTATACGTGGAATACTATAACAGTTCTTTTTGTCTGAATACCAAAGGGATAAGCGGCATTTACCATAAAAGTAGATTAGTGCCGGGCGTGGAAATTATGCCCTATCCTTCGATCTTCTTTTTCTTAAAAAAATTAGCGGAAAAATTTGGTGGTATTACCGGTACGCTGGGGGTAGATACCATACAGAGAACGTTTCTAACTACCATTCATGACCGCAAACTCCGGATAGGGGTACCTATTTGCTACGAATCTATTTACGGGGAACTCTTTGGACAGTTCACGCTACGCGGCGCGGGCTTAATGTGCATCATTACCAACGATGCGTGGTGGAAAGAAACCCCCGGTCACAAACAACATTTTATCTATGCTAAATTACGGGCTGTGGAAAGCAGGCGTACTATACTGCGTGCCGCCAATACAGGCATCTCTGCTATTATTGACGAGCGGGGAAATGTAGTTCAACGCACCCGTTATAACGAGCCTTCTGTGCTCAAAGCCACGGTCTTCCCTAACCAAAAAATCACGTTTTACGCCCGCTATGGCGATTACCTCGCCCGAATGTCGCTCGCGGTGTGTGGTCTATTGCTCGCCTCAGGATGTGTGAAAATACTAACCTCGCGAAAAAAGAGTAAATTGTAAAATGTAGCAAAAAGCCGGAAGAGTTTCAACAGAGGTTAAACAGCCTTCAAAGAAAGTTTAAAGACCTTTACAACGAGGTAGCCCCCGCGATAGCAGGGAATGTAGCCGTTCGCCTGTTCAAGAAGAACTTTCAGGACGAGGGCTTTTTTGGGCAGGCATGGAAAGAAGTGAAACGGAGGGAAAACCCTTGGACACGCGGGGCAGCCGCCTCACGCGGGATTCTTACCGGTAATACCGGCGACCTCGGGCGAAGTATAGAGTACAAAATAGAAGGCGACGGCAAGGTGATTATCTTCACTAACCCTTCGGAGTTCGTTCACAGCAAAGAGCCCTACGGGCGTGTTCACAATGAAGGGCTTCGTTCCGGACGCGGCAGCGGGTTCATCATGCCTAAGCGGCAATTCATAGGAGACCATCCCGAACTGAGGCGTGCCATCATAGATGAGTTGGAACGAAAACTTAAAGAATTTGAGAATTGAGAATTGTACTATTTTATCCTGCATTATTCATAACAAAAAGGAAAAAATTTTCCTTTTTGTTGCAAATCAGCAAAATAATTACTATCTTTGCAATAAATTTAAAAAAATTTTCCTATGCGCGAAAATAGTAAAAAAAACGACACGACAACCCATCAAGGAGAATTATTTTCACTTTCTCCGGTTGCAACCACTAAAATAGAGGTAAGTTTCACCGCACCTGATTTGTCTTCGCAGGG
>JAISUP010000055.1 GCA_031272025.1 Bacteroidales bacterium | reverse complement strand
GTGCCATCGGCGGCTACATGTCCGCCCAAAAACAAGGAATAAGCCCGTGGACGGGAAAGGCAATAGACCCGCAACCAAGTATTGTACTTGGACGGGACATGAATAATAGAGTAAATCCTGTGGCAAAAGACCTTGGTGCGAAAACAATTTCAAAAGAATGGGATGCCAATTTTGGTAGTCGAGACGTTCACCATAATGAAGGGCTTTCGTTTAATAAACAATGGTTAGAATTTCAAATAGAACAAAATGTTAAAATATATGATCTTGGTACAGGAAAAGTAAGAAATACAAGTAATTATTATAATATGGAACAGCAAGTTATTCAACTCAATAACTATCCCGTTCAACACATATATTATATGCATCTTGGAACAACAATCAGGGTTGTTTTCTTGAAATCGTTTTGACAACTTGTACCCACTAAAAAAATATTTTGCATGAACTTTATTTAATGATTTTATTTATGAAAATATCAGAATGTTTTGCCGAGATAGTATCCCAATTTTTAGACTGTTTTTGGAGTTTAAAGTACAATTAGATTTTTATCTTTCTTCTTGGAAGTGTAACGGCTTATAAAAGTACTAAAAGATAAATTTAGTGTTCACGCGGCAAGGCGTGAACTTAATTTATTTGTAGTATATGGTTTTCGTTACACACCTTTTTGATCTTTATTCGAGAGAGTTGGACAATGATGAAGAAAATGAGAAAAATACCCCTATTTGTATTTAATATTATCTATCAGCCTTACCCCTTCCACGTGCAGGGCAATAAAGCCCATCACGCTCTCGGGAGTGTTCATGTCTGTTACCGGTTGCAGGGTCGTTGCATCGGCTATTTCGAAATATTCCACCTCAAATTCCGGAACATCATTTAATTCTTTGATTACCAATTGTTTTATCTGTTCTACCGGATAATGTATGGCTTGCGTAGAAAGTGATAGCACCCGATGAATAAGCCCCGCTTTGTTTAAGGCTTCGGGAGATAGGCGTGTGTTACGCGAACTCATTGCCAAGCCATTAGCCTCTCGCACGATGGGACACGGGACAATTTGCACGTTCAATTTATAATCTTTTACTAATTGTCTGATAATTAGAAGTTGTTGATAATCTTTTTCTCCAAAATAGGCTTTATCAGGAGTTATCCAATCCAGTAATCGTTTCACTATCGTAGCCACCCCATTAAAATGACCGGGGCGGGCGGCTCCTTCCATTACCGTTTCAAGAAAGCCAAAATGATACTGCTCGGTAGGGGGCGTAGGATAGATTTCCTTTTCCGAAGGGATAAAAAGAATATCGGCAATGTCGGCAATCAAAGACATGTCATGCTCTAATACCCGCGGGTATTTTTCAAAATCTTCAGTATGGTTAAATTGCACGGGATTGACAAAGATAGAGCAAACTACTACTTCGTTTTCTTGTCGAGCCTTTTGCAACAAAGAGACATGCCCCGCGTGCAATGCCCCCATAGTGGGAACTAAGCCTACAGATTTGCCATTGCTTTTCACCCGAAAGGCAACATTCATCAATTCCTCTACACTTTTTATTATTAGCATAATATGTAATTTTATATTATCTCGGTTTTCTATTGCAAAAATAATGCTTTTTTCTTTGACATTTATTGATCCTTTCTATATTGCCTTATAATTTTTTCCTTGCCACCATTGGTTTTCCTGTAGTTTTTGTTCTATTTTTTGTAAGACAGTATCATAACGCGTTAGTCCCCATAAATTTGTTTCTAAAAATCGGGGGGGTACTTCTCCGGCAAGTCGTTCAACTACAAACGCGGGATTGAGTTCGGTAAGATAACGTGCCATAAAATCCACGTACTCTTCTAACGAGAAGACATGAAAATCGGCGGGATGTTCTCGGAAATCCATAGCCATTGAGGTGCCTTTGATAATTTGTAATTGATGAAATTTGAGGCTCGAAAGCGGGAGCGCGTTGAGCGTGTGCAAGTCGTTAAACCAATCTTCAGGGGTTTCTCCGGGCAAACCAAAAATAAGATGTATGCCCGTGTGAATCTGCCGTGCTGCCGTAAGGGCTATCGTCTCTGCTGCTTGTCCAAAAGTATGCCCCCTGCGAACCCGTTGCAACGTAACATCGCGTATGGATTCTACCCCATATTCTATCGACACGAAACATTGCCGACTCAATGTTTCAAAATAATCCAATTTTTCCGTATCCATGCAGTCGGGGCGCGTACCCACGACAATTCCTTTAATTAGGGGATGCTTTAAGGCAGGCTCATATATTTCCCGCAAACGGGACAGTGGGGCATAAGTATTACTAAATGCCTGAAAATATGCTATATATCCCAACGCTCTGGCATATCGCGTTTGATGAAATGCTATCCCTTTGTCCATTTGTCGCGTAACGCTTTCACGGGCATCGCAATACGAAGGGTTAAAAGCATCGTTGAGGCAATAAGTACAACCACCGGTCGCGATTTTCCCATCTCGGTTGGGACAAGTAAAACCCGCATCGATGGTGAGTTTTTGTAGTCTCCCCCCGAAACGTTTCTGTAAAAATTGTTTATACGAATAAAAAGGACGACTATCTCCCCAAGGGTACAACGGCATCATGCTTATTTATTTTTCTGTTTCTCGGGTCGCCAATTGCCCACAAGCGGCATCAATATCTTCGCCTTTTTTCCGGCGCGATTGCACGATCAGGTTTTTATCCATCAAAAAATTCAGGAAGTCATCTCTCTTGTGTTTGGGGCTACTTTTAAAAAGACTTCCGGTCTCATTATATTCTAATATATTGATTTTTACAGGAAAAGATTTGCAAAAATGGGCTAATTTAGCGGCATCTTGCAAGGAGTCGTTTACTTGATGCAATAGCACGTACTCGAAGGTTATCCGGGCATTTGTTTTTTGAACATAATATTGCAACGCTGTTTGCAATTCGGGCAAAGGGTTTGTTTTAGATGCAGGAATCAGGTGCTGCCGGATACGCTCGTCGGCACTATGAAGCGACACCGCCAACCCTGCACGAAAGTTCTCGTCTGCCAATCGATAGATTTCCTTAACAATGCCTACGGTAGAAAGCGTGATACGCGAATGCGACAATCCTATTCCCCGCGGGGCAGTAAGATAATGAATAGCACCCATGACCGCTTCGTAATTAAGTAAAGGCTCTCCCATTCCCATAAACACGAGATTCGAGAGGTCGTGCCCAAAATATTCCCGCGACTTTTGGTTCATCAAGAGATATTGGTCAAAAATTTCGTGAGACTGCAAATTTCGCGTAAAACCCATGTTTCCCGTGGCGCAAAAACGGCAACCTAACGGGCAGCCCACCTGAGAAGATATACATGCCGTAACCCGCTCGCGGGAAGGAATAAGTACTCCTTCTACCTTTTTTTTATCGTGTAACGAAAACAGAAACTTCGCGGTTTGGTCTTTGCTTCGCGATTCGTGCTCAATAGTAGCGGTTTTAAAAGAAAAACTCTCGTGAAGTTTTTTTCGCGAAGACAAGGACAAATTGCTCATCTCGTCAAAAGAACGCACCCCCCGTTTCCACAAACTCTCCGCGATTTGTTTACCTCTAAACGCCGGCTCGCCCTGCTCGGCAACCCACGTGCTTATTTGTTCTATCGTAATTTCTCGAATATCTCTCAAAGAATTTCAGTTTTATAATGACATAATCTCGTTAAAAATCAAATCCATAGCGTTGGGTTTGGCAAACAATTTCATGTTTTCGGACAAAGAACGGCATAGATTTTCGTCATGAATTAAGTTTAACAACGACGGCAATAGTTGCGCGGGCACGTCTTGGTCGGCAACAAGGATAGCGGCACCTTGGTCGGCTAAGGCTTTCGCGTTTTTTGTTTGATGATCTTCGGCGGCAAAAGGAAACGGTATCAAAATAGAAGGAGTCCCCACTACCGATAACTCGGCAATAGCGAGCGCACCCGCCCGCGAAATAATAATATCTGCCACACTATAAGCATGATTCATCTTCTCGATAAAAGGCATGATTGTCACGCTTGACGATTCGAGTTTTTTAAGATCTTTTTTATGAATACGATAGTACTGTTCTCCGGTTTGCCAAATGATATTCAATGACTCGTTGGCTAATGTTGCTATATGTTCGCGCATACATTCATTGATGGCACGGGCACCCAAACTGCCCCCCATCACCAACAATGTCTTTTTGTCCGCTTGTAGCCCGAAATAGGCATACGCTTCTTCATGATGATGGTGAATATTAAGAAGTTCTTCCCTAATAGGATTTCCTGTAATCACGATTTTAGAGGCTGGAAAATAGCGGTCTAAACCTTCATAGGCGACGCATATTTTTTTCACTTTTCGAGACAGGAGTTTGTTGGTTACTCCGGGGTAAGAATTTTGCTCTTGAATTAGCGCGGGCACGCCCAAGGAGATCGCCGCCTGCAACGCGGGAGCACTCGCGAACCCCCCTACCCCAATGGCTACATCGGGGTTAAAGGTGCGAATGATACGGCGGGCTTCGCGCAGGCTCTTTAATAACACGAAGGGTAATTTAATATTATGCCATAGCCCGTTGAACGAAAAGTCGCGACAAATCCCGTAAATGTCTATTCCTTTTATATGGTATCCCGCGGCAGGCACCCGTTGCATTTCCATTTTTTGGTTAGAGCCGACAAACAAAATCTCTGCATCAGGGATATCCTTTTTGACCCGATTAGCAATGGCAATCGCGGGAAAAATATGACCGCCGGTGCCCCCCCCCGAAATTAAAAACCGTTTTTTCATCGTTGCAGACATTATATCACCACATTAATAATTTTACCCGGCACGATAATTATTTTCTTCACGGTTTTGTCGGCAATCCATTTTTGAGTTTCAGGGTCTTGCTGTATTTTTGTTTCAATGTCTTTCACGGTCATGTCAACAGGAAAAGTTCTCGAAAAACGCACTTTCCCGTTAAAAGACACGGGGTAGGTGAGCGTGGTTTCCGCGAGATATTTTTCGTCCCACGAGGGAAAAGTTGCAGTAACCACCGAATCGGTATGTCCGCACAAGTGCCACAACTCTTCACATATATGCGGGGCATACGCCGACAACAAGACTACCAAAGGCTCTAATATTGCCCGTTTGTGGCATTTTCTGTCCGAGAGTTCGTTTACACAAATCATAAACGCGCTAACCGCCGTGTTAAAAGAAAATCTTTCATTGTCCTCTTCTACTTTTTTAATAGTCTTATGCAAAATTTTCAACTCTTCCGGCAGGGGCTTATCTTCGTTTAAGATAAAATGACCATCAACATCATGAAACAATCGCCATAGTTTTTTCATGAAACGAAAAACGCCTTCTATCCCGTTGGTGTCCCAGGGTTTGGAGAGTTCTACCGGACCGAGAAACATCTCGTACAAACGCAAAGTGTCGGCTCCATACCGGGCAACTAAGTCATCGGGATTTTGTACGTTATACTTTGATTTTGACATTTTCTCTACCGCCCAACCACAGATATATTTTCCATTTTCGAGCACGAAATCGGCGGTGGCAAATTCCGGTCTCCATTGTTTGAATTTTTCCGTATCCAAAATATCATTGTTCACGATATTCACATCTACATGAATAGGAGTTATATCGTATTGGTCTTTAAGTCCATGCGAAACGAAAGTATGGGTTCCATTGATTCGATACACGAAATTACTGCGTCCTTGTATCATACCCTGATTGATAAGTTTTTGGAAAGGTTCTTCATCTTTCACTACCCCAATGTCAAACAAGAATTTATTCCAAAAACGGCTGTATATCAAATGTCCCGTGGCATGTTCCGTACCGCCGATGTACAAGTCTACGTTACCCCAATATTGATTTGCCTCTTTCGATACCAAGGCTTGCTCGTTGCGCGGGTCTTCGTAGCGCAAATAATACGCCGAAGAGCCCGCGAAACCGGGCATCGTATTCAGTTCCAACGGATATTTCGCGTTCTTGCTTTTTTGCTCTTTCTCGTTCTTTTTCATCTTCTTCTTTTTTATTTTTGAAAAGAATTTTTATTATTAGTACTTAAATATCAACTCGCCCCCGTCGCGGATCTGACTATGTTTTAAAGTATTCGCGGTCAGAGGTATTCCGTTGAGCGTGATACTTTTGGGGTTATTCCTGTTCCCTGCGAGGTTTCCTTCTATTTTCATGATCAATGTTTTGCCATTGCTCAAATGCAAGTTTACGCGGGAGAAGGCGGGCGGGAGAAGGTAATAAAAATCCTGTCCCGCATTAGGAAATAGCCCGATAGACGTAAAGACATACCACGACCCCATCGCGCCGCTATCTTCGTTGTCGGGAAAACCCTGAGAAAGCGAGAAGTCGCTTTGCCTGATTTGTGCCACGTAGCGGGCTGCAAGGTCGGGACGGTCGCAATGCGAAAACACGAAAGGGGCAAGGAAACAAGGCTCGTTACTCAACGAAACCAATTTATTATCAAAACTATATTGTAGTCTTTTGCACATGGTTTCTTTACCGCCACAGCATGCTATCATCTTGTCTAACTCGTGAGGCACGAAAAGCGTGTATATCCATGCATTACCTTCGTAAAAATACACGTGATCCCATTCTCTGAAAAAGCGGATAGAATCGAGCGGCAGCCACCACTCGCCATTTTCTTTTTTCGGGGCAATAAAACCCTTGAAACCGCCCGAAGACAAATCGGGATTAAAAAGATTTATCCATTGACTTGCCCTGTTTTTGAGATACTTGGCAGTACTATCGTCTCCCGCGATAGTCGCCATTTCCGACACGCAAAAGTCGTTATAAGCATATTCCATTGTCGCGCTGCATTCTTTGGTGCCACCTTCTTTTTTGGGTTGCCAGCCTTGTTTCAGGTACTCTCCCCCCTGCACGATGTCGCGGGCATGAAAAGCCTGCCATTTGCCCACTTCATAGGCTTTCTTATAGTCAAAACCCTTCACCCCTTTGACCATCGCGTCGGCAATGATATTGTCCGTGTCATCGCCTCCTTGTTTCCACGTACCGTCCAAGGAACTGGTAAATGTAGGATTTAGTTGATGATTGCAGGCGAGGCGGTCGATAAAAGAATTGATGGTTTTAGCCACGAAAGGTTCGTCAACAAGCACCATGAGCGGGTATTTTGTGCGCCACGTGTCCCACGCGCACAAATGGTCGTCCACGTGTGCCGCCTCCCCTTCCCGATAAGGGGCATCGCCCGACCGGTCTCGGGGCATCAAAAAACTGTGATACAGGCAAGTGTAAAAGAGTTTTTGCTCATCTGGGGTACCGCCCTGCACCTCTATTTTTCCCAATGTTTGATTCCAAATATCGTGCGCGGCATCTCTAATATCTTCAAAAGACTTATTATTCATTTCTTTAACAAGATATTGCATGGCTTTGTCTGCACTTTTTAACGAAACCGCGACTTGCACGTTGAGCACCGCAGTTCCCGCGGGCAAATCGATCTTAGCATACAAACTATCTGTCCCCGCGTCAATAATGCTCACGTTTTCAGGGGTAATATCCATTTTCATGGCGAAACATACTTTGTAGGGTTTTTGGCTACCCCATCCCCCGTTGTATAGTCCCCAGCCATTGAACGTTGCCGTATTCTCGTCATAATGGATCTCGCCCCCGTAGAAATGTCCCCCTGTCCAGGGAACAATATGTTGCGATACGCTATGGGTTAGGTCGAGTAGTAAGAAAGAAGTGCTGTCAGAAGGGTAGGTAAAGCGGTAGAAGGCGCTATGATGTTCGGGGGCAATTTCCACACGGGTATTATACCGGTCTAAGGTAACCCCGTAATAGCAAGGCGAGGCAGTCTCGTTCGATTTTGGGGAATCGTGCCCGTCTTGTCGGGCAGAAAAAGAGCCGGTTTGCGGAGAAAGCAATACCTGACCATAGCGTCCCCAGCCCGTGCCGGTAACATGCAATTGTCCAAAACCCAAAATCGGCTGGTCGGGCAAATATCCCCCGTCAGCACCCTTGGGCGTGTGGGGAGACGGACTGATAGAACCATGTGGCAATTGAGGTCCTATAACCGAATGGCTATTGCCTTGCACTCCCATAAACATATCTACCTTTGAAACATAATCTGTTTCATCAACTTTTTTTAACGTATTTTGTTTGCACGAACACAAACAAAACAGCAAGCCTACGGCTATCCATACACTTATCTTCTTCATCAATAAAAAAATAGCAATCAATAAAAGGGATAATTATTCTTCGTCTACGGCAGGCGTGGAACTCGCGTCCGCTACTGATATTAACTCCATGTCGAAAATCAGGGTCGCGTAAGGAGGAATAGGACCTGACCCCATCGCACCGTATGCTAACATGGAGGGAATAATCACGGTGGCTTTATCGCCTTCACGCATAAGTAGAAGGGCTTCTTCCCAACCGGGGATAACCATTCCTTTTCCTAATTGCAAAGAAATGGGGTCGCGACCCGGGGTTAACGAACTGTCAAAAACCGTGCCATCGAGTAACTTACCCGTATAGTTCACCGTAACGGTTTTCCCTGATACTGCTTTCTTCCCCGAACCTTTCGCGGTAGGGATATAATACAAACCGGTGGCAGTAGGTTTCACGGTAATTTTGTTATCTTGCAGATATTGAGCACGTAAAGAATCTTCCGATAATCTCAAATCTTCCATTTTCTGCATACGTTCCTGCCGTTTTTGCTCGAGCATTTCTGCCGTGTACACACTGTCTATCTTTACATCAAAATAGATGATGTCGCTTTTGTCAGGCAGCGGCATATAATATTTCGCGAAAGAGTCTAATTTCATGATAAAAGTCGCGCTGTCGCCTTCGTGAAGCATTGACAAAATATCATATAAATCACCGTCATACATGTGGGCATTCGTATCAATAGGAAAATAATTCGGGAAATTTTCCATCACCATAGAATCCGAAAGGCGTATGTTGCAGGTGAAAAAGGCAAGGTCTCCCATTTGCATTTTTACTGCTTCATTGTTTTTGGTGTGCATTTTGTAATATAACCCATGCTCGCCTTTTTTAAATCCCGGGTATTTGCCACAAGAGGCTACACTCATCAAAAGAACTACTCCCGCTATCCAGGTGAAAATTTTACTTGTTTTACTCATTTCTTTAACTTTTTTCTTTAATGTTTATAAATTATAATGAATACTTTATTTTATGTCTACCAATTGAATAATCATGGCGATGGTTTTATGTCCGGGCACGCGATTGCCGTCCCCGCCGGTCCCGTAAGCAAGATGCGCGGGAATGATTACCCTTGCCGCATCGCCCTTGCTCATTTTACCCACTACCTCATGCAACCCAACAATCTCTTCCGACTTACCCAAAACAAAAGTCTTTGTTCCTAATGAATCCGAATCATAAACCAACGTGCCGTCTAAAAGATAGGTTTTATATTTTAAGGTTACGGATTGACCTTCACGCGGGCGAAGTCCTTTTCCTTGTTTTGTTTTTTGTACCCGAAGCCCACTGCCGGTTTCTGTTACATTCCACCCGTAACGTTTGAGAAATAATTCTATTTCCTCATTTTCAAGTGCTACAATCCGCTTATTTCCTTCCACGAAGGGGTCGATTTTTTTTCGAGCCTGATTCGTGGGCAGCAACTCGCCGGTAGGTTTCGGGGGACCACACGAGATAGCCCCGAAGCAAAATCCCAATCCCATGAAAATAGCCAAATATTTAAGATTTATTCTTTGCATGGACAATGGATATTTGATTTTGCGGATAGGGACGAGTCAGAATTTCCTGATATTGAGGTAATAAAGATTCAAAGAAAGCCACTGTTTCCGAGAGTGGTAAATCGCAATAGGCGGCAGAAGCATTGCGGTGTCCACCTCCATTGAAATGTGTTCTCGCGAATAGGTTTACATCAAAATTGCCTTTAGACCGAAAAGATACTCTCACTTTTTTCTCCCGCTGAATAAATATCGCGGCAAATTGCACGTTTTTTAGTGACAATCCATAGTTGACAAAGCCTTCGGTATCTCCAATTTTATAGTAATTTTCTTTTAAATCTTCGCTTGACAGGAAAATATATGCTGTGGCATATTCGGGTAATATCTTCATGCGTCGGCTCAAACTTAGCCCCAATAGTCTTAACCTGCTTGCTTCATAATTGTCATAAACGAGTCGGTGAATATCCTCCCCGTTGATGCCTGTTTTCAGTAATTTACTTAAAATAAGATAAGTATAAGGGTTATTGCAGGAATAGGAAAGCGAGCCGGTGTCGGTAATAATTCCCGTGTAGAGGCACGTTGACAGCGCGTGCGTGAGTTGGTCTTTACATTTAAGTTCATCGAAAAGGAAGCGATACAAGAGTTCGCAGGTAGAACTGGTTTGGGTAGTAGAATAAGACAAATCGCAGGGCAACTCGGGGAGCACGTGATGGTCGATGAGCACCTTAAAGGCTTGGCATTGTTCTATCATGGGTTCTACTTCCTGACCGGCTCTGTGGGCGGCATTCATATCTACCACGAAAAGTAAATCGGCACCGGCGATAGCGTTTCGTGCTTTTGTTTTATTTTTTTCGGCAACGACAATATGCTCTGCTCCCGGTAGCCACGCCAAAAAATCGGGGAAAGGGTTAGGCAACACGACCTGAGCATCTATCCCTTTTTGCATGAAAAAATGCCATAATGCCAACGCGGAGCCTATGGCATCCCCGTCAGGATTATAATGCGAAACTACCGCGACATGTCGCACACCCGTAAGGATGTTCGCTATCTTTGCAATATCTTTTTTCTTCAAAATGACTGAATAAAATAAAAGGTGCGCGAAGATACGGAGTTTTTTTGTTTTTTTGACTTTCTTTTTTAAAAAAAAAGCGTACTTTTGCATTATGAAACGAAAAAGCATTATTTACGTCGCCGTTGCCTTAATATTAGCCCTTGTTTCTGCTTTCGTGGCATTAAACGAAACCGGAACATGGACTCCTTTCGGGAAAAAATATCCTGCATCTTCCATTTTTGCCATCAAAGATACTTCTAAAATCACGAAAGTATTTTTGGCAGACATGCATGGGAACACGGTCTTAATTTCGCGAAAAGGGCAGGGTGCTTGGCTCATCAACGATTCCTTGCGCGCGATGGAAGAGGCGGTAAAAACCTTATTAACTACCCTGAACCAATTGACTGTCAGGGAGCCGGTGGCAAAAGTCGCCCAAACCAACATCAATGCCTCGCTCGCCGTCAGTGCCGTGAAGGTAGAAGTCTACGAGGATGTTCCCAAGTTTACCCTTTTCGGGTTCCCTTGTCTTACCAAAGAACGCTGCACGAAGACTTATTACATGGGACCTGCCACTCAGGACAACATGGGCAATATCGCGGTCATTGAAGGCTACAACGAACCCTTCGTGGTGCATGTACCCGGGTTCCGCGGATACGTTACTCCAAGATATTCAACCCAAGTCAAAGATTGGCTGTCGCACCGACTGTTTGAAACCAAAATTACACGTATCAAATCATTGGAATCAAAAGACTTAGAACATCCTGAAGAATCTTTTTTTATTGAAAAAGCCGGTACTCGTTTTTTTCATCTCTATAATGCCAAACACCAGCAAATCATGGATTACGACACGAGCAAATTGTTGGACATGCTATCGGAATATCGCGACAAGAATTACGAGGCAGAAGCCCTCGACCTCCCCGAAACAACCAAAGACTCTATCTTGCAATACAACTTATTTAAAATTATAACACTCACAGATGTTGATGATAACATTTTCGAACTGAAACTTTATTGGATGACCTACTCCAACAATCATGACGACGACTTCCGGTACGAAACAAAAAAAGGGTACTACCCTTGGAATCTCGACCATTTTTACGGGATATTCAACGGGGACAAACAGACTTTTTATAAAATGCAATTCTTCCACTTCGACCGACAAATTCAACCTCTTTCTTATTTCATACATAAAGAACATTTCTCATCTAATTGATATTTTCATTGATGGCATTGATAAAATTATAAAAAAAAACAATATTATTTATAAAAAAAACGTTGTACTTTTGCATGTTCAAAAAAGTAAAAACGTATTAATTTATAAAATCATTATTAAAAATTAAAGATCATGTTATCAATCATCAATTCAAAGATGCCTGACTTCAAATTACAGGCTTATCATCAAGGAGGTTTTAAGACCATAACCCAAGAAGACATTAAGGGGAAATGGGCAATTTTCTTTTTCTATCCCGCGGACTTCACGTTTGTATGTCCCACGGAGTTAGCCGATTTGTCAGACAAGTACGAGGCATTCAAATCTATGGGAGTAGAAGTGTATTCGGTGAGTACCGATTCTCACTTTGTACATAAGGCGTGGCACGATGCTTCGGAGACCATTCGTAAGATCAACTATCCCATGCTTGCCGACCCCACCGGATTTCTCACGCGTGCCTTAGGGGTACACATAGAAGAAGACGGCATGGCATATCGCGGTACTTTCGTGGTAAACCCTGAAGGTCTCATCAAAATCGTAGAAATTCACGACAACAATATCGGGCGAAACGCCGAAGAGTTGTTGCGCAACGTGGAAGCCGCACAATTTGTTGCCGCGCACCCCGAAGAAGTATGTCCCGCTAAATGGAAAAAAGGAGCCACAACGCTCAAACCAAGCATTGACCTCGTGGGTAAAATCTAATCACCGGTGAATATACAACAATTAGAATACGTGATAGCCGTGGACGACTGCCGTCATTTTGCACAGGCGGCAGCCGTTTGTCACGTAACACAACCCACGTTAAGCATGATGATTCAAAAATTAGAAGACGAATTAAATGTCAAAATTTTTGACCGCGACAAACACCCCGTGGAGCCTACCCCTACGGGAAAACAAATTATTGCTCAGGCAAGGGTGTCGGTACGTTATTTCAGACAACTGAAAGAAATGGTCATGCAAGAGCGCACCCTAACCGGGGGCAGTTTTACCTTAGGGGTTATTCCCACGATAGCCTCTTACCTTGCCCCCATCCTCTTACACGAAACCTCTCGTGCACCTCATGAAATAGAACTCGTGCTCAAAGAAGGCACTACGAGTCAACTCGTGCAAGATATATTGCACGGGAAAATTGACGGCGGCGTGATGGCAAGCCCACTCAATCACCCCGAACTCGTAGAACACCCGCTGTATTACGAAAAATTTTATGCTTACGTGTCTCCAAAAGACCCATTACATAAAGAAAAAAAAATTGACCTCAAAAAAATAAATATCCACAACGTGTGGCTATTAGAAGAAGAACATTGTTTACGGGGACAAGTATCGCGACTATGCCAACTCAAGCAAGAAGCAAAACAACAACACTTCGAACCAACTCGGTATCAATCGGGTAGCATGGATACATTGATGAATATCGTGGACTATAACGGGGGCATTACCATCATTCCCGAAATGCACGCTATGGGCATCCCCGAAGACAGACAAGAAAATTTGCGAGAATTTGCCCATGTCATCGCCGTGAGAGAAGTAAGCATTGTGGTGAGCAAAGATTATGTCCGTGAGGCTTTACTACAACAAGTAATAAATATGATACGGGCAATAGTTCCAAAATCCATGCAAAACCCCGAACTGAAAAAATTTATCGTGGCTTTGTAAAAGTTTATCCTTAATAAAATCTACACTCTAATCCCCACACTCTACCCTACATACTTTCCCGCAAAAGGCAATGCCGTATTTTAGAATTTTCTCGGGGCTGTAGCCCTCTTCAAGGAGTTCGGCATCGTATTTATTGTCGTTTATTTGTGCTAATGCTTTCTGACAGAGGCTTCCCAATTCTGCCCGATTTTTGGTAAACTTAAGTTCAAAGATAACGGCTTGATGTGTAAATTGTCTGTGTTTCATCACGATATCGCTCCTGCCAAGACCGCTTTCGCGGTTCGACTGAAACATGAAATGACGAATACCTTTGAGCAGTCCAAGCAAAAAACCGTGATAAAAACTCTCGGCACTGTCGAAATAACTGATACTCCCCAATAGTTCATC
>JAISUP010000073.1 GCA_031272025.1 Bacteroidales bacterium | reverse complement strand
TAATTCAGTAGTTTTAGCAACCCATATCCATACATATTTGTATCCAATACATCAAAAAGCATGATGTAGGAATTTTCGCCCATGATCATGAACGGGATATAATACGCGGCAATGAGAAGCATGCCTGAAAGATAATATTTATATTTCATTTTCTTGCTATAAATTGATATTGATATTTTGAAAGTGCAAAGGAATTGAAATCAACGGTAGACATCAACTTCTAAATCCTTCCATATTTTTATGTCGCCGTTTTAAAAACCGTTTGTAAGTCCATTTTAACCAAAGGTTTGATGTGAGTAGAAAAGCGAGCCCGATCACCGACATAAAACAGCAGGTTACCGTTTGATTCCATATCATATTGATTACAAGTATTATAATTACAGGAACAAACATGGTAATCATCGAGATAACGAGCATGTTGCCCGAAGTTCCTTTCCAATTCATCATTCCCTTTTCATATAGATCGTAATGTGTTTTGTTGAAAACGGCATTTTGAAATATCAGAAAATAAACCGGACCGACTACGTAAAGCAGCATCGCGATGAGCATGAACGCGCTGATTTTTCCCTGAAACGCGGGCACGAGCAGGATGAGCGTAACTGCAAGTGAATAAATGGAATATAGAATATATTTGCCTTTTAAAACAGAAAAAAGCGATAGCGGACGGGTGGCAAGTCCATCAAAATGACCGGCTTCTGCAGAAAAGATAATTTGCCCCATCACTATTCCCAATAAACCGACAGTGATGATCCCGTAAAGGAAGAAAATAAACTGCCCATTTTGTAAAAACGGGCTGTTTGGCACGTAAAGCATATAAAAAAATAACCCGATAATGAGGGCACTCGACATCAGTGTTTGTTGTTTCAGGCGTGGTGAACGGAGTATCATTTTTATTTCCAGATTGATACAATCGCCAATGGACCCAAAACGGTCCAAAAATGAGAGACTTGAAAAAGATGAAATCTTATCAATTTTTTCGCCCTGCATTTCTCGATACAATCCTTCGCGCATCAGTCGCAGGTTTGCAATCCACCCGAGAATCATGGCTACGACTATTGACAAATAAGGCAAAATATTCAATTTAAGGAGTGCGCGTCCAAAATTCACTGCTTTTTCGCCAATATTGATTTGGCAAACAAAAAACAGGAAAAATGGTAACGCGATAATCATACCTGCAATCAAATATGACCAAAAATTACGGCTAATCAGCATATTGATGGCACAAACCACAAGGCTAATGATAATGCACATCGAGAAGAACGCCACGATATAGAGCAAAGTCGCCCCTAATCCGAAAAATGGGGTGATGGCTTTTAGCGCGAATGGGACAACGAGAAAAATCATATAATAATTCCAAAAACTCGTGAACTCTTTACGCAACAAGAAGTTAAACAATACTCGTCCGCGAATGGGCAGGGTTAAGTAGGGCGCGATTTTCATCGATTGATTGCCTTTGAAAAAGAATTTTATCGTGAAATCGACCGCGAGAAAAAACGGCAAAATGAAGTTGAACGTGTCAATTGCCAACTCGTATGGTCCTATTCCGCGTAGCAGACTGTCTAACAAGATGCCGGTGAGCAACATTTCGCCCGCTAACAGCGCGAATATCACGTACATAAAAATTCGGATGGCGAGGTTGCGTTCAAACATGGGATTACGTCTGAACGCTTTCCATTGGTGATGACGTAAATGTTTGTTAATCATTTGTTTGTGAGTTTGCTTGTTCAACAAAATAGCGATTTAGTTCTTCGATAGTTTCGGGCGAACGGGTACAGTCTTTTTGTACATACCCGCGTTCAAGCAGTACGAGGCGGGTCGAAATGTCGGTCGTGTAGTTCAGGTTGTGGCTCGAAATCAGTATAGTAGCACCGGTGTCTTCGTTCAGTTGACGTATCATATCGCGAATTTCGATTTGCGATGACGGGTCAAGAAAATTGAAAGGCTCATCGAGTATCAGCAGTTCGGGGCGCACCATCATGGCTGCCATGATGCCGATTTTCTGTTTGTTGCCTGCCGAAAAATTGCGGATATATTTCTTTTGACCGAGAATTTCGTTGTTCATAAATTGAGAAAATGAGCGTAGTCGCCCATCAACGGTTTCTTTGTCAAGTTTATAAGTTTCGCCCACGAAGGAGAAATATTCTTCAGGGGTGAGAAATTCGATGAGAAAACGGTTGTCGATAAAGGAAGCGGTGCGCTGTTTCCATGTTTCTGTGCGACTAACGTCTTCACCGTAGAAAAGCACATTGCCGCTGTCGGCTTTCAGCAAGTCGAGTAACAAGCGAAAAAACGTGGTTTTCCCCGCGCCGTTGTTGCCGACCAACCCGAGTAGTGTTCCTTTCTCAATACTCATTTCGGGAATATCTAACGCGATCTTCCCCGCGAATTGTTTTCTTAAATTACTTATTTTTAGCATAACATATTATTTTTATCGTGTTTTTATCGAGCGCGAAAGTAATACTTTTTTTTAGATTTTTTTCAAATAAAAAAACACTGCCAAAATTATAGTAAAATGAAATTTTGGCAGCGTTTTTCGGAGTTCTGCTGTTATGTTATTTTGGGGTTATGCACCCAATTGCAGGCGAATAAATCCTGTGCAAGTTAAGTTTTTATCGGCAGATTTAAGATAACCGTCTACGGTCATTTTGTTATCTTTAATAAATTCTTGGTTTAAGAGAGTATTTTCCTTAAAGAATTTGTTCAATTTTCCTTGCGCGATTTTCTCTACCATATCTTCGGGTTTTCCTTCTTGACGGGTTACCTCACGGGCGATTTCCAATTCGTGTTCTATCACGGGTTGAGGCACGCTATCGGGGTTTACGGCAATAGGGTTCATGGCGGCGATTTGCATGGCGACATCGTGTCCTACGGCATCAAAACCGGGCAAACTAAATCCTACGATAGTGGCTAACCTATTTCCATTGTGATTATAAGCAGCCACACAAGGGGCTTCGATTACTTGATAATCGGGCATTTCTACTTTCTCGCCGGTTTTTCCGGTCATATCCATCAACCTGTCGGCTATCGAAATCCCGTCTAAGGGAAAAGCAAGCAATGCCTCTTTGGTTTTGATATTATTAGCCATCGCGATTTCTAATATAGAGTCTACGAATTTCACGAAATTGGCTTCTTTTCCCACGAAATCGGTTTCGCAACTAATCATTAAAATTGCTCCCAATGTATGATTGTCATTGGTTTTCGCGATAACACGTCCTTCGTTAGAAACACGGTCGGCTCTTTTCGCGGCTACTTTTTGTCCTTTTTTTCTCAAAATGTCAATAGCGGCATCAAAATCCCCGTTGGCTTCGGTTAATGCACTTTTACAATCCATCATTCCCGCACCGGTCATTTGTCTTAACTTGTTTACATCTGCTGCTGTAATTGCCATAAAATCTTTAATTTATTTATTAAAAAATCTTGAAACTAAACTTGCTGAAAAGCGAGTGCAAAGATACGATTTTTTTTTATAAAAATAGAGAGGCGGTTTATCAGGTTAAAAAATAATTTCCGGTGCTAAGGAAAAATAATTTGTACCTTTTCCCTATACCTCTTGACTTCGTCAACGCGACACCCCCGCGGATTTAGCCCAAAAATTTTGGTCAAAGAGTCG
>JAISUP010000039.1 GCA_031272025.1 Bacteroidales bacterium | reverse complement strand
CTACTGTCCTACTCCCCTACTGTCCTACTGTCCTACTCCCCTACTGTCTAACTGTCCTACTGTCTAACTGTCCTACTGTCTAACTGTCCTACTGTCCTACTGTCTAACTCCCCTACTGTCCTACTGTCCTACTGTCCTACTGTCCTACTGTCCAAACAATAAGGGTTGATCTCCATTTCTAAATTCTGAATTCTAAATTCTAAATTTCGGAATTGTCTGAACCACGATTTTCACGCTACGATGATTGTCAATTCAAAAAAACGCGCTACCTTCGCGAAAAAATATAGGAATATGAATTATGTTACTGTTTTTATCGCGGTAGTTGTTTTCGTACTCGTGATTTGGTTATTGGTATCGGTGTTGTTGTATGCTCGTAGGCGGTTGGTTCCGGATGGCACCGTGCAACTTACCGTCAATGGCGAGCGGGTGCTTGAACACGAGCGGGGCTGTTCTTTATTGCAAGCCCTCGGAGATGACCATATTTTCATGCCCTCGGCATGTGGCGGCGGCGGTACCTGTGGCTGTTGTAAAGGAAGAGTACTGAGCGGCGGCGGTCATATCTTGCCCACGGAAACCTCGCTTATAGATCGAAAAATGCAAGAAGACCATTACCGCCTCTTTTGTCAAGTAAAACTGAAAGAAAACATGCAGATAGAAATTCCTAGTGAGGTCTTTGGGGTAAAAAAATGGGAATGTACCGTGGAGTCGAATCGCAACGTGGCAACCTATATCAAAGAACTTATCGTGAAATTACCTGAAAACGAGCGACTCGAATTTAAGTCAGGTGGTTATATTCAGGTTGATGTTCCCGTGTGTACCGTGCGTTATGCTCAAATGGACATCAACGAGGCTTATTTGCCCGAATGGCAAAAACATGGATTTCTTGACCTCGTGATGAAAAATCGCGCCCCCGCGACACGGGCTTATTCTATGGCAAATTATCCGGCAGAAAACGATAGGGTTATGCTTAACGTGCGCGTTGCCACGCCTCCCTTTGACCGTAAAAAAGGGGAATTGATGAAGGTGAACCCGGGCGTGTGCTCCTCGTATATCTATTCTCTCAAAGAGGGTGATAAAATCCATCTGTCAGGACCTTATGGAGACTTTTTTGTCAAAGATACAGCCAACGAGATGATGTTTATTGGTGGCGGCGCGGGCATGGCTCCCATGCGCTCGCATATTTTCGACCAGTTTAAAACCAAACATACCCAAAGAAAAACCACTTTCTGGTATGGCGGTCGTTCCAAACAAGAACTCTTTTATATAGAAGATTTTGACCATATCGCGAAAGAAAATCCTAACTTTTCGTGGTACATGGCACTTTCCGAACCTAAACCCGAAGACCATTGGACCGGCTACGTGGGTTTTATTCATCAAGTTATCTATGACCAATATCTCAAAACCCACGAAACCCCCGAAGATATTGAATATTATATTTGCGGTCCTCCGTTAATGCTCAATGCAGTCCTAACCATGCTCGACAATCTTGGCGTGCCCGAAAGTATGATTCATTACGATGACTTTGGCAGTTGATAAAGTAGGGCAAAATCATGGACATGAAAAAACAGAAAATCGTGGCAGTTTTACTTGCCGCCGGTGAAGGAAAACGCTTTGGTAGCGATATCCCGAAGCAGTTCGTAACTGTCAATGGGAAAAGTATGGTTTTGTATGCCATGGACACTTTTAATGCTCATCCCATGATTGATGAAATTTTAGTCGTGTGCCATGCCGGGTACCTTTCTTTCATGGACGAGATACGACAATCGGGAAAATATGAAAAATTTAAGCACCTGATTAAGGGCGGCAAAGAACGTTATCTATCCACGTTATGCGCGCTTCAATATCTCGTTTCACAAAAAGACACAAAAAAAACGGGCACTACTTACCTGCTTTTGCACGATGCTGCCCGTCCCCGGGTAAGCGAATCTTTGATACGCGAAATTGTCGAAGCCTCACGCGACAGCGCGATCGTCGTGCCGGTAGTTCCTGCTACCGATACCATTTATAAGGTAAACGCCAAGGGCATCCTTGTAGAGATACCCAACCGCGATACTTTATTCCACGCGCAAACTCCACAACTTTTTAAGGCAGAAATTTTGCAAGCAGCCTTTGACAAAGCTTTGCTTGACCCCCTTTTTTCCCCCACAGACGACGCGAGTATGGTTTTTCACTACCTACCTCAAGAACAAATACAACTCGTGCAAGGAGACCCCGCTAATAGCAAGATTACCCAACCGGAAGACCTGTCCCCCCTTTTCTCTACATGATACTCAATTTCATGTCATGTAAAAAAAAATATGTAAATTTGCACGACAAAAACGAATATTTCCATAATCAAATTGCAGATGAACGTTACACGAATTATAGAAAAGTTAGATTTGCAACCGCATCCCGAAGGCGGTTTTTATAAAGAGACCTATCGCTCGGATGTCATGCACGGCAGGCATCATATTTCTACCGCGATATATTTTTTGTTACCGCGAGGTCATATTTCTCATTTACACCGTATTGGTTCTGACGAAATTTGGCATTTTTATTTGGGGGGAGCCATAGAATTGATAGAATTAACGCCGGATAAAAAACTACGAAAAACAATTTTGGGTAATGATATAGAGGCAGGGCAAATCTTGCAACATGGTGTTCCTGCCGGGCATTGGTTTGGGGCAATGCCTTGTCAAGGTACGGAGTTTGCTTTGGTAGGCTGCACGGTCGCTCCCGGCTTTGGATTTGAAGATTTTGAATTAGCCAACAAAGAGTATTTGCTCGCCGAGTTCCCCGCGGCTCACCATGAAATTGAAAAATATTTTGCCCTGTAATTTGAAAAAGAAATAATGCTTTTGCTCAAAATAAATGAGTTAAAAAAAGCAGCAAATAAATAATGAGTTAAAATGACTGATTTTTTTGAAAAAATAGCAGGATGCAAAGTTTTTGTGGTTGGAGACGTGATGATTGACGCTTACCTTACCGGAGAAGTACATAGAGTATCGCCGGAGGCACCTGTTCCCGTTTTGGAAGTGCAAAAACGAGATTATCGACTGGGAGGTGCGGCTAACGTGGTCTTGAATCTTAAAGCAATGAACGTTAAACCCGTACTCTTTTCTGTCATCGGCGACGACGAGAAAGGAGACTTGTTCCTGACCTTAATGCAACAAGAAGGTTTTGAGGTAAAAGGAATCGTGAGAGAAAAAAAACGACAAACGACTATCAAATACAGGATGATTGGTAACGGGATGCAAATGTTGCGCGTGGACGAGGAAGATACACGACAAATACAAGCAGGTACCGCCTCCCGTTTGTTGAATAATATCAAAAAAGAATTGAGCGCGGAAAAATGCAATATCCTTATTTTTGAAGATTACGACAAGGGAGTGCTTTATAAAGAAATGATAAAGAATATATTACACGAAAGCAAGTCGCACGGGGTAATGACTGCCGTTGATCCTAAAAAACGAAATTTCAATCATTATCGCGGGGTTACGCTTTTTAAGCCAAACTTAAAAGAAATGCGTGAAGGTACGGGTGTTCCCTTGGATATTCGGGATCAAACGGGGCTACAAACTTGCATGGCTACTTTTGCAAAACAGCATGATATTGACTATGTTATGCTTACACTGTCGGAAAATGGCATTGCCGTGTATGACAGGTTAGCGGGGGCTTTCGTGCATCAACCGGCATACAAACGTGCTATTCGCGATGTCTCCGGCGCGGGCGATACCGTGATCGCCATAACTTCGTTGTGTCTCTATCAACAAATGATGCTTAAAGAGATACTGCGTTACGCGAATATTGCAGGAGGCTTGGCTTGCGAACAAGTAGGTGCGGTATCTGTTTCTGCACAACAGATAGCGAAGGAACTAAGTATTAGGAAATTATAAAACCTGTTTTCAACACATCTTGTCGGTAATTTTGTTAAAGATTTCGTTGAACCCACTTGGATTTTTACCTCCGGCAGAGGCTACGGCTGCCTGACCGCCGCCCCCCCCTTGTATCAATGGGGCAACTTCTTTAATCAACGCGGCGGCATTCCATCCTTTGCTCGTCAACGAATCTGAAACCGCGATTACAACATGTGCCTTGCTGTCTGCTTTCGTACACAAAACTACCACAATATCGGGAAATTTTTCGCGCAATTGATGTGCCACTTTTTTGAGCAAATCGGGAGACAGGTCTATTTCTCCTTTGACTAATTTTCCCGTCTGGAAAATCTCCATTTTTGTTTCTAAATTCTTGACTACTTTGTCAACTTTTTCCTGTTGAAATATTTCTATTTCTTTGGAAAGCAGGGATTTTTCATCGGCAAGTTTTTGTACGGCTTGCAGGATATTCGGGCTATTGAACCGCGTTTTAAGGTTTTCTACGGTATGGATAAATTGTAGCACGTAGTCTTCGGCATGCTCGCCGGTAACAGCCTCTATACGGCGTACCCCCGCGGCAATGGCACCTTCCGACACGATTTTAAACAATCCTATATTTCCTGTTGCCGGGGCATGAGTTCCCCCGCAAAGTTCTATGGAATCTCCAAATTGAATCACGCGTACCGCATCTCCATATTTCTCGCCAAAAAGTGCCATTGCTCCCATTTCTTTGGCTTTGTCTATAGGCACCCCTGTAAATTCTTGTAAAGGAATATTGTCGCGTATGAATTGATTGACCTGTTTTTCTACCGCGAGCAATTCTTCCGTGCTCATTTTGGTAAAATGAGAAAAGTCGAAACGCAGTCTATCGGGCGAAACCAATGACCCTTTCTGTTCCACGTGGGTACCAAGTACTTTACGCAAAGCAAGATGCAATAAATGAGTGGCACTATGGTTATCGCGTATAGATACCCGAAGTTTTTCGTTGACTTTTGCCGTGAAAAGTGCCATAGGATTATCGGGCAATGTAGCACAAACATGGATAATTAAATTATTCTCCTTGAGCGTGTTTTCAACGACAATTTTCTCGTGAATACTTTCTAACCAACCGGTATCTCCTACTTGACCGCCGGATTCGGCATAAAATGGGGTTTGGTCGAGCACGATTTGAAACAAATCTTTACCTTTGGTATTTATTTTGCGGTAGCGGGTAACACGTGTTTCGCACGAGAGTTCATGGTATCCCACGAATTTGGTGTGTCCTACTTTTTCAGGTAGCAGGTCTATCCAATCGCCGGTTTGTACTGCCGCCGCCGCCCGAGACCGTTGTTTTTGTTCGTTTAATCCTTTATGAAAACCCTCCATATCCACGGTTAGTTTTTTTTCCGATGCCATCAATTGGGTCAAGTCAATGGGAAACCCGTAAGTGTCGAATAACTCGAAGGCAAAATTTCCATCAATCATTTGTCCTTCTGATAATTTCGCGGCATAGTTTTCAAATTTCAATATCCCGTGTGCCAATGTTTTCAAGAAAGCACTTTCCTCTTCCTGTATCACTTTTTCTATCAGGTTTTGTTGTATTTTAAGTTCGGGATAATGGTTGCCCATTTGTTTTGACAATTCATCAACGAGTAAGTAAATAAATGGTTCTTTTAGATTTAAGAAAGTAAAGCCATAGCGAATCGCCCTGCGTAAGATACGGCGAATGACATATCCTGCCCCGTTATTGGAAGGCAATTGCCCGTCCGCGATGGCAAAACTTACGGCACGAGCATGGTCGGCAATGACCCGTAAGGCAATGTCTGCTTGTTGATCGTGCCCGTAGGTTACTCCGGCGAGCGTGGCAACAAGGGCAATGAGTGGCTGAAAAAGATCGGTATCATAATTCGATTGTTTGCCCTGCACTGCCATGCACAGTCGTTCAAAACCCATGCCGGTATCCACGTGCCGGGCAGACAAGGGTTGCAATTCTCCGGAAGCCAAACGGTTAAATTGCATAAAAACCAAGTTCCAAATTTCTACCACAAGCGGGTTATCTTTATTCACGAGCGTAGCCCCTTCCACGCGAGCACGGTCTTTATCAGGACGCAAATCAATATGTATTTCCGAACAGGGACCACAAGGACCGGTATCTCCCATTTCCCAGAAATTGTCTTTTTTATTTCCAAACAATACACGTGTAGCCGGTAAAATGGCTTCCCAATATGATTTAGCCTCCAAGTCCGGCTCGGTATTGTCTTTTTTATCTCCTTCAAAAACAGTAACATAAAGTCTCGACTGGTCAAGATGCAATACTTCGGTCAAAAATTCCCATGCCCACGCGATGGCTTCTTTTTTAAAGTAGTCTCCAAAGGACCAGTTGCCCAACATCTCGAACATGGTATGATGATAAGTATCCCTTCCAACTTCTTCGAGGTCATTATGTTTTCCCGATACGCGCAGGCATTTTTGCGAATCTACTACTCTGGTATTTTTCGCGGGAGTATTGCCTAAAAAAATATCTTTAAACTGGTTCATTCCCGCGTTAGTAAACATTAAGGTAGGGTCATTTTTTATCACCATAGGGGCTGACGGGACAATAGTATGCCCTTTTTCTTCAAAAAAATGCAAAAATGCAGAACGGATTTCTTTACTTTTCATTATTGTAATAATCTATTTATCTTGTAAATAAGTTTTCATTAATTGTTGGACATATTTTCCAAACACGTCAAATTCAATATTCACGGTGGTACCGGGTTGAATATGATGAAAATTGGTTACTTGATGTGTAAATGGAATAATGGCAACAGAAAAAAGACCCGGTGAGGAATCTACTACGGTTAAACTTACCCCGTTCACGCTAATAGAGCCTTTGGGTACGGTAAAATTATCTTGCCCGGGGTCGTAAGAAAAGTAGTAACGCCAACTCCCGTTCTCGTCAATCACTTTTTCACAAATCGCGGTTTGGTCTACATGTCCTTGCACGATATGCCCGTCAAACCGACCGTCCATTTTCATGCTGCGTTCCAAATTCACTTCATAGCCTTCTTGCCACGTGCGCAAATTGGTTTTAAGCATGGTCTCGTCCATCGCGGTTACCACGTAATATCCTTTTTCAGGGTCCACTTTTACCACAGTCAAGCAACACCCATCATGCGACATACTCTGATCTATTTTTAGTTCATGAACAAAATCAACGGCTATCGTGAAATGATAATTAGTACGCTCCTTCTTTATTTTCAATATTTTTCCTGTTTTTTCGATAATACCTGTAAACATGATTTTCTTATTTTTTTTCAATGCCACAAAGATACGAAAATAATTGAAAAAAAAAACGTATCTTTGCAAACTTAAAAAATGTTAAAAAAATAAGAAAAAATAAAATGGATAATCATAGCAACGTTTCTCTTCTCGAAAAAACGCTAAGTCCTTTACGTCGCAGGAAAAAGACCCGTTTGCGTTATCGCGTAGCAGTCATTGGAGGGGGGAGTTGGGCTACTGCCATTGTCAAAATCTTATCCGAGAATCTCGAACATATTCATTGGTGGGTTAGAGAAGATGAAATCGTGGAAGGGATTAGTCAATATGGTCATAACCCATTGTATTTAAGTTCGGTATATATAAAACCAACGGACGTGATCATCAGTACCGATCTGAAAAAAGTAGTAGCACGTGCCGACTACGTGATTATTGTAACGCCATCGGCTTTTTTGCATCAAACCTTAGAGCCTCTCAAAAAAAACAAATTGAACAAGAAAAAAATCATCAGCGCGGTCAAAGGAATTGTTCCCGAAACCATGCAATTGATTAGCGACTATTTGATTAGCGAATTTCATGTTCCTTCGGTAAGTTTGGGGTTAATAAGCGGACCTTCTCACGCGGAAGAGATTGCCCGCGAATATTATACATTTCTTACTTCTGCCTCGGCAAACACAGATTTGGCAGAAACGGTAGCGCGTTTTTTCACGACTCGCTACGTGCGTGTAAATACCTCTAACGACCTCATGGGGGCAGAAATTGCTACCGTGCTCAAAAATATTTACGCGCTCGGTGCCGGCATTTACAGTGGATTGGGCTATGGCGACAATTTCCTCGCGGCATATATTGCCAATTGCCTTAAAGAAATGAAAAAATTTGTGAACCAACGCTACCCGGACAATAACCGCAACATTGATGATTCGGTCTACCTTGGAGACTTGCTCGTTACTTCTTATTCTATGTTTAGTCGTAACCGTTTGTTTGGAAATATGATAGGACATGGATTGAGCGTGAGTATGGCTCAAATGGAAATGAAAATGATTGCCGAAGGGTATTATGCCTGTCGTTGTATTCACGAACTAAATAAGAAAACAGGCATTTATATTCCTATTGCTGAAACCATTTATGGCATATTGTACGAAGGACATCACGTGCAATCGGAAATGAAACGTATATCTGAAAATTTCGTGTAAATAAATATCTTAAAATCATGCAAATAGAAGTTTTAAAGTCGAAAATACATCATGCCACCGTAACGGAAGCCAATTTGAACTACGTGGGTAGCATTACCATTGACGAAAAATTGATGATCGCGGCGAACCTGATTGAAAAC
This sequence comes from Bacteroidales bacterium, assembly GCA_031272025.1. Lineage (GTDB taxonomy): Bacteria > Bacteroidota > Bacteroidia > Bacteroidales > WCHB1-69 > JAGVVH01. The sequence continues at coordinate 23,263 of JAISUP010000039.1, read as the reverse complement.
GAAAAAGTGCAGGTATTGAACAATAACAATGGAGAGCGTTTCGAGACTTATGTCATCAAAGGAACCATGGGGTCTGGGGTTATTTGCCTTAATGGACCTGCCGCCCGCAAAGTACAAGTAGGTGATACCATTGTTGTTATTTCTTATGCCGCGATGGATTTTGAAGAGGCTAAAAACTTTAAGCCTGATATTATCTTTCCCGATAAAGACAATCAGATACGGTCATAGTTATTTGGCAATCTCTACTTCTATCCCGTTGTTTAGCCGAGATTGTGAAGTTACGGCAACAAAGTCCCCGTCTTCCACGCCGGAAATCAGTTCGTAATTGTTATTGATTCGTTGTCCGATTTCTACTTTATTGTATGACACTTTCCCGTCTTTATAGACATAGACATAGCGGTCTCCCGAGCCTTGTTGTTTCACGATAGCGATATCGGGTACTACTACTCTTTTTTCCGTCCCCATATTCACGGTTACTTTCGCGTACATGCCCGGGCGGACATCGCCTTTCGTGTTGGGTAACATGATTTCTACAGGGAAAGTATGCGTATTAGCATCTATCGTGGGATAAATCAGGCTCACTTTTCCGGTAAATTCTTGGTTAGAAAGGGCTTCTATCTTAATGGAGACCTCCATGCCGCGTTTGATTTTGGTAAACTGCATTTCCGATACGTTGATAAGCATTTTCACGGGGGTAATTTTTTGTACTTGCAAAATGGGTAATGTTACGGGATTCCCCGCGTAAAGGTCTCCATTGTCGTTGTTGCGGGCTGTAACAATTCCTGATATAGGGCTAAGCAGACGTGTATTTTTGAGCAAATCTTGATAAGTAGCGCGGGCAACGTCTAACTCGGTTTTTTGCCTGTCCCAATCCGATTTCGATATGCCTCCTTCTTTGTAAAGAGCATCTACCCTGTTAAAAGTAACCTCGAGGATGTCTAAATTGGCTTTTGCCTTCACTAAATTGCTCTCGTCCATTTGCACGAGCAGTTGTCCGGCATGCACCTTGTCGCCTACCTCCACGTGTATTTTTTCTATTCGTCCCGGTGAAGTCGAGGCAATACTATTGCTTACATCGGCTTCTACGATGGCAGTGTACTCGAACAATTGGGGAACCGTTTGCTCGTGCACCTGTTCTATTTTAATTTTTACTTTTTCGTTGTGGGTAGCAACATCTGTGGTTGTTTCTTTTTTCGAGCCGCACGACACGAAAAACAGCACGACCGCGCTTAATAACATTCCTGTTTTTAAATTCATTATATTAATATTTTAATTATCAATTATTTGTAAAATATTTTGTTACTATTTCCATGTCATCGAAGTGATATTTGGTATTGTTAATTTCTTGGTAGTTTTCGTGTCCTTTTCCGGCTACGAGTAATACGCCTTGTGGGGGTAGTAGCCGACAGGCGACTTTGATGGCTTCTTCGCGGTTTTCTATCACGATAACATGATGTCGGTATCCCGCGGGGATACCTTCTTCCATGTCAGCGAGAATTTTCCGGGGATCTTCGTTTCTGGGGTTATCGGAGGTGAGAATGACCGTGTTGCTATATTTGCACGCGGTTTCTGCCATGACCGGTCTTTTGAGCGCGTCGCGGTTGCCCCCGCAGCCTACTACCGTGATAATTTCTCGACTATTTTGGGTAATGTCTTTGATAGTAGAAAGCACGTTTTGCAGGGCATCGGGGGTGTGGGCATAATCCACGATGGCTTGTTGCCCTTGTGCCCCTCGCGAAACCTGAAATCGCCCCGAAACACTGTCGAGATTGCTCATCTTTATCAAAATATCATCTTGTGGTAATCCTAACAATACCGCCGTCCCGTAGATTGCCAATAAGTTGCTGGCATTAAATTTTCCCGTAAGTTTAAAAAAGGCTTCCCTGTCTTGTAGCCACAAATGCAAGCCCTCGAAACTATTGTCTAAAATCTTCGCCTTAAAATCGGCAAGCGTATTCAAACTATAAGTAAAAACACGGGCTTGGCTATTTTGTGTCATCACCATCCCGTTGCGGTCGTCTTTGTTGGTAAGCGCGAAAGCATCTTTTGATAAGAGATTGAAAAATTTTTGTTTCGCCTTAATATAGTTGGCAAAGGTTTGGTGAAAATCGAGATGGTCGTGGGTGATATTGGTAAAAATACCACCGGTAAAAGACAACCCGTCTACGCGGTGCTGACAGAGGGCGTGAGAACTAACTTCCATGAAGGCATATTGGCAACCCTGTTCTATGGCTCGTGCAAGCAATTCATTGATTTTTACGGCATCGGGGGTAGTATGAGAAGCAGGCACAATCTCGTCATTTATTCTATTTTCTATCGTAGAAATGAGCATGCAAGGGTATTGCATTTCTCGAAACAGTCGATACAGCAGGGTAGCGATAGTGGTTTTGCCGTTGGTGCCGGTAACGCCCACGAGTTTGAGTTCGCGTGAGGGATGCCCGAAAAATGCCGAGGCAAGGTGTCCCAAAGCCGCGGACGAATCGGGAACAATGAGGTACGTGATGCCTTGTTTCACGGGTGCAGGTAGGGTTTGGCAAACGATAAAGCGTGCCCCGCGGTCAATGGCTTGTTCTATGAAATCGTGCCCGTCAACTCGCGTGCCGCACTGTGCCACGAATAATGGGGCTGCATGTTCCGATACTAACTTTACTTCACGGGTATCAAAAACAATAGATGATACCTCTCCCGTAGTATCTCCTATAACTTGACAAGAGGTCAGTCGCGCTTCTTTAATCAGTTCGTGCAATTTCATGATCGTGTATTACTTGTATTGTTCATCTCCGGTAATTTTGTCAAGGTCGGCTTTGGCTGAAAGGTAATTATATATTGATTGTCGGTATTTAAGTCGCGCACCGGTAAGTGCTACCTCTGCCGAATTAAGGTCTAACCACGTTCCTAAGCCTACATCATATTGTTTGCGCGCGATGCTATACGCTTTCTCGGCAAGTAGCATGGTCTCTTTGTTCGAGTTTAATTCATCGTATGAGGTATGCAACAAGTTGATGGCATTGACCACGCTCACTCGCAAATTGGCTTCAAGATATTGTCGTTGGTCTTCTAAGTTAGCAATATTAAGTTTGTTAGATTTTAATTTGAAGATAGTTCCAGCCCACGACACGAGCGGTATTTTAAGAGAAAGGGCGATATAAGAATAGGGGGACCATAAATCGTCGTTGTATTTTTTGTCGTTAAACATGATGTTGGATTGATACGCCCCCGCGAGCGCGAGCGAGGGGGTTGAACCTGAAATAATCAGGGTATTGCTCACCCGCAATTGCTGCATCGCGAGGTCTAACTGCGCGAGGTCAGGGTTACGAGACAAGGATACCCCGCTCGCGTCAGGAATGGTCGTGTTTAACATTTCTTGTTCAAAATCAGATAATTGTCCAGTAAATTTCACTTTCTCTTCCGGACTAATGCCCAGCAGTACCCGTAGCAACATGCCCGATAAATGGATTGCCTGTCGGGTGGAATTGATATTGGGTAACTGATTTTTCATATCTACTTCGGCACGCAGTTTTTCAAATTCGGAGGCTAACCCTTGTTCGTATTTATTCTTGATATTCTTATAGTTCATTTCAGCATTTTGATAATTAACCATAAGTACATCGTAAGAATCTTTGGAAAGCAAATAGTTAAAATAGGCTTTTTTCACTTCGTTAATCATTGACACGCGGGAAGAACGGGCGTTGTTCATGGAGAGTTCTACATCAAGACTCGACAATTTGACATTGTACCACAACGCGGGAGCCACGATGGGCAAAGAAAAAGCAAGCCCCGCGCTCATCTGATTGTCGGTACCCACGGTAATCTCGGTAGAGTTACCTCCCATTTCCATGACCATTTTTTGTTTAAGCAAAGTACGATTAAGGGAACCTTGCAAATACACGTCAGGAAAAATAGCCGCGATTTGCTCTTTTTTATAGTTTTTCTTTATCTCGATATTCCTGCCCGCGATTTTCATGGTCGGGTTCTCGCTTAATGCAATCTCTATGGCGGTATTCAAACTAATGCTCACGCTGTCTGACTGAAATTGTGCCCTTCCCTGATTTTGGCACCAACAAAAAAATGTCAAAAACAGCACTACAAAACTTTTTTTCTTTATCATTTACTTTAATTTTTAGAGTTTATTTGTTTCATTTTCACCCGACATATTTTCTATTGACCACACGAAGGCACGGATACCTTGTTGCGGGGCAGTAAGGTCTAATTGATGAATGGCATTTAAAAGAGTTTGGGTTTTTTCTTCGGGAATGATGGCAAGAATAGCAGAATTGAGCGTAGGCCACGCGTGCGAACCTTGATGCGGCTCCCCCGTGAAACTCCCCCGTCCCTGTACCTCATCCCAAAAAGTAAATCCCCTGATTTCCAATTGTTCTAAAATATCAACCAGTTCGCTATAAAATGCCTGGTAAAATGAAATAAAAACTGCCTTCATATCTCTTATATCATATTAAAGATTAAGTCGCGAAATTAGTGAAAAATCGCGGGATCTTTATCATAAATTCTATCGCTTGTTCAAAAAATCAACGTATTTTCTGATAATATCAATGAAAAAACAAATTTCCAATAACAAAAAAACGAAAGGGAGAAGTAAATCTACCTCTCCCCTTGAAAATAAATAATTATATTAAATGCTACTATTGTTTTATAAACTTATAAACAACAGTTTGTTTTGAGGTGATTATTTTTATTAAATAAAGACCTTCGGGTACGTTTTTCAGATTTACCTGTTGTGTAGTTTCGCTATTTCCTGTTCGCGATTGTACCATTTGACCGGTAATATTATAAACTTCCACGTTTTGGATAGTTTCTCCGTTATCGTTTCTTATCCACAAACAATCCGTGGCGGGATTGGGATAGATATGCAGCCGGTGATTGCCCGTGATATTGCTCACGCTCGTTACCGTGGCTACCGTGATGGTATGGTCTCCTGATACATTTTCGAAGGTATACAAACTATCATCGGTGAGTTGTACTACGGCATCGTCTACCAATACGACACTAATCTTATAACCTTCGGTTGCCTTGATCACGAAAGTTTGATTTTCACCTTTTTTTACTCTAACCTCGCCCGAAGGGGTGATGGTGCCATTGGCATCTGCCGTAGCAGTAATGGTGTAAAGCGTGTCATCAGGATTGGGGGCGTTGTATTTCACTACTTCAATACCATAAACCAAAATAGGGTTGGTGTTGGTAGTGGCACTGTCGCCTCTTACGCTGTAAGTAACCGTTGCATTCCTATAAACAGAATCGGTAAAAGTAACACAATGGTTCAAATCCAAACCTTCAAAAATTTTCACTAATTCACCGTCTCTGTACACGCAGGCTTTTCTATTCGCCTTGGTTGATTTTGCCCGAATATCAATGGTAACGATGTCGGCATTGTCCACGGTGAACGAAACAGATCCATAAAAATTAGGATCGTCTTTGTCAAAGCCGTCTACTTTTAAGCACATTTTTGATAGTGCTGTATCCGAACCACACTGACCAATCGATCCATCATCCACGTAATCCAACACGTAAGTCATCGTGGTTGTTAGGGGCACTTGATTCGGATAAGTAACATAAGTGCTGTCGTGATTGTCTTCTTCTGCAACAAAAGTCGCGAAATTTTCTTTAATCCAATACCGTTCGGCATCGGTAACTTGTGCTTTTAGGTTTCCCACCCAACAGAAACAAAGCATCATGAGAACAATTAGGGTGTACAATTTTTTCATAACTCTAAAATATAAATGATTAATAATTTATTGATATAATTCTAATATTTGGGCTGCAAATATACAAAAAAATATAATACCCTTTACAAATTGATATGCTTTTTTTTTTTACAAATTGACAAAATTTTGTTTTACGAATTACCAACTTTTATGCTATCCTTCTTGAACATCCTGTTCATTCTTGCAAAATCCGCGATGGTTTTACAGCCCACTTTGGTCATTGCCGCGACGTTTATCTTCCAAAAGGTCTCGCCTTTGGTTGATAATTTTTTGAGGTGCTATTTTTCCCGCGGGGAAAACACTTTATTAAGAAAAGAGGAAGATATAGCAATTATTGAAAAATAATTTTGTAAAATGGTATAATTCGTTCAAAATACAATGTAACATTCAGAAAATCATTGTAAAAACGGCAATCACACACCTCTATTTTGAAAGCATTCACCCGTTTGAGGACGGCAACGGCAGAATCGGTAGGGCGTTGATTGAAAAGTGCCTATCCGAATCGTTTAACAAACAAGTCATGATGAGTATTTCGCGAACAATCGAAAAAGATAAAAACAAATATTATGCCGAACTGAAAAAAGCACAAACCACGCTTGAAATCGACAGTTGGCTACTTTATTTCTCACAAATCCTGATTGACGCTCAACAGAACGCGATAGATGTTTTAAATTTTTCGGTCAAAAAGACACATTTTTTCGATACGCACAAAGCCCTTTTAAATACCCGCCAGACAAAGGCAATCAACAAAATGCTTGATGCAGGCATAGATGGTTTTGAAGGAGGCATGACTGCAAAAAAATACATTTCAATTGCCAAAACATCCAAAGCCACCGCTACCCGCGACTTGCAAGAATTGGTTGAAAATAAAATTCTTACGCGACAAGGCGATGGACGCGGCACGCGTTATGTGTTGAATTGGTAAATATACGGTATTGCCTATTTTTTATTTAGAACGCGATTTCCGGTATTTTTTTCTTGAAAACAAGATATATTCTACGCATAAGATAACCGCCGTGGTAAAAATAGCATTCAAAATAGAGAATATAAAAGTCAAAACAAACGAATGGAAGGAGAACCTTTCTAACAATGCCGTGCACAAGTGATGCAGAAACGACAAGATAAAAGTATAGCCGAATAGCCACCCGAAACTTTTTATTTCGGGCATGGGCAACAGGGTATTGTCGTCGATGGTACGACTGCTATCTAATAAATCTATCAGGTATGGTCTCGCGAATGCCACGAGCAGGCAAGCCGAAGCATGTACCCCGTAGGTCATGAAAAAGGCATCCACGACCAAGCCCGCGGAAAAGGCTATCAAGTACTGCACGTAACGCGACAAAGTCAATGGCATTAACAAAATTGCCATGATATAAATATAGGGGTTGATAAACCCGAAAAAATGAATATGATTGCACAAAAAGATTTGCACAAAAAGCAGAATAAGAAAACGCAGGGTAACAATCAGGGGATTATTCATTTTTCAAACGGGATTTAAGGGTGTCTAACTCGTCTTTATATAAATTTTTAGCAATAAAGACAGAGTTAAGGTGGTAAAAATTGGTAGAGAGTGCTAATTTAATGGTTTGACCTTCGCCGTGTCGCCCGTAGTCGGTAGAACTCACGGTGCCAATCATAATTTCTTTGGGGTATACATTAGAGTACCCGCTGGTGATGACGGTGTCGCCTACTTCAATGTTCACGTGTCTTGGTATATCCGTGAGTTGTGCTTCGGTATCGTGTCCTGTCCATATAACGGTCCCGATATAATTGGTAGGCAATATTTTCGCGCTGATGCGGGTATCTAAATGCAGCACGGACATGACCGTGGCAAATTGTTTTGACACGTCGCAGGTTACCCCGACTACCCCTGTCGCGGTGAAGACTGCCATGTCGTTGGTAATCCCGTCTTCGCTGCCCCGGTCTATAATCAGGTAGTTGTGTTTTTTGTCCACGGTGCTGTAAATCACGTTTGCCGCGAGATAGTCGTAAATACGAATTTGCCGATGTTGGGCATCGGTCTCGAAAACAGGCTTTAAGGTATCGCCGCGCTCCACAAAATTGCGCTTATCCTCCCTGAGCAGTTGTAAATTTTGTTGTAAAAGGTCTGCATTTTCTGTTTCCAAATGAAAATGACGAATGACTTCATTTTGCACTTGTTGAACCGGGTATATGATTTCTTTCGCGATTTTTCCCAAAACATAATGAGGATAGTGTAAAGAATAGTATATCATTAAGATACAGATAAATTGCAGGACAAGGAAAAAGAATACATGTGAGTTTTTTTTCAGGAACAGGAACAAGTTATTCATTGTCGGTATAAAAATTAACGAATGACCGTCAGGCTACCGGTGATTTTGTGGTCAATACCTTCGTGGGTGATATATTTCACGAGATAGTTATAAACGCCTTGCACGTATTTTCCCTTTACTTTCCCGTCCCATCGGAAATAGGGATCGCGGGAATAGAAGACCATGGTACCGAAACGGTCGTAAATAGCGATTTCAAAAGTCTTTACCTCATCTGTATTTGCCAAGAAGAAACTGTCGTTAATACCGTCTAATTTACCGGGGGTAATCGCGTTGGGGAAGACAACCACGCTGGGGCATTTTTCTATAATCTCTATGTCTTGTGCCATACAGCCATAGTCGGACACGGTAACGATATAAGTTCCTGATTTTGTAACTTCTATTTCCGGCACCGTATCTCCCGTGTTCCATTGTATTTGGGTATTGGGGGTAAAGGCAGCGAGTATCACTTTGCCCTCGTCGCAAAAGTCGCTGGTAGAGGCTACAATGCTCACGGTTACTTCGGGCACTTGCAAGGTAAGCGAGATGACGCTGTCGCAGCCATACACGGTTTTAAGGAAAAGGGTATCGTGATAGGTTCCCGCGGTATGATACGGGGGTATTTTAAAACCATGCGCGAGGTAATAGTTCTCGGCACAGACATAGTCGTCCACGTGTCGAGCGTAGTGCTCGTGCACGGCGAGGGTAAGCACCACCTCCGCCAAGCAACCCCAACGACTAAGCACGGTGTCGCGATAAATGCCGGAGGTTTTCAGGTAGTCGCCCCCGAACAGCAAACTGTCGCCCGCGCATATATCGACAAACATTGCAGTGTCGGCATCTCTTACCGACAAGTGCAGGAGCAACACGCTGTCGCAACCGTATTGAGCCGTAACCGTATCTATGTAGGTACCGGGGTCTTTGAGCCATCTATCCACGAAGAAAAAACTGTCGCGCTCGCATATCGTTATATCCATCGTGTCGCCCAAGGGTTGCACGCTCAGTTGCAGGTAATAGGTGCTGTCGCAGCCGTATCTCGACTTTAAGGGCACGGTATAACTGCCCGCGCTCGCGATGCTTTGCCCGTGATAGGTATATGGTAATCCTTTGGGACAAATGGTGATGGTGTCGTGCATCGCGTACAACGGAACTACATTAAGCAACATGGTAGTAGTATCGGGTGGCGCGTCAGGGTCGTAACAGTCCGAACTTGCAGCGTGTATTACCCGCATCACTTTATACAGACCCGCCCCTTCCCCTCGCGCGGCAAAGTCGTATTCTAATATATCGCTTATGGTATCATATACTCGCCGCAAAGGGGAAATTTTATCAATAATCCATTGTAACGAATCGTATTCATAGCGACTATCGTTAATGAACACTATCGGGTCATTTTCACAAATAGCGAAGTCGGCAGGCAAATCTTTCACATCTGTACCGTTAACAAGGAACGTGCCGGGTTTCATGCTCGAACCTACCATGTAAGCATAACCCAAAGGAACGCCATAGCCGTAGACATGCGCCGTGAACCCGTCTCCTTGTGTACATTGTAAGCGATGCGTGCCTTCTGTTACTAAGGGGCGGGCATAAGAATAGAGCGGGTTACCGGGCACCGCCGTAAACTGACTCCCGATATTGATATTGTCTAATTTAATATAGTTTTTATCTTGCGTGCGACAAACAATATTTACATAATGATATTTACTTCCAGAGGACACATAAAAAGCATAGGTGCTGAAAGTGATATCCATGACCTGTTGCTCTATGGGGGATATCCAAACCATGGAAGGGTCTCCTCCATTGCCTCCTGCAAACCCTGTTTTTTGGTAAAGATACACGGCTACGTTGTTGTTTGCCGTGAAAAAAGCGGCAGGTGTATTATCGGGTAATTCAAATTCTCCGGTTTGTCCTTTGTCTAATGCCATCATGGTTTGCCCGTTGTATTGCACGGTTTTGGGCTGATTATCCAAATAAAATTCGGTACCGTCTTCCAGCGCCGTTACCCTGATCACGTCTCCTAAAGTGTTCCCGTTGGTACCGGTGAGCACGAATTGTTTGCCCCAGTATGCCGTGGGCATCGCCTGTTCGAAGATATGGTCGCGAGCAGAATTATTATCTTTGGGTATCGCGGTAATCAAATCCCCATTAAACACGGCGATGGGTTTTTGGCAAGAGGTGGAGTGGACGATGGTGCCGGAGAGATCCCCGTCAATACCATAGGTATTAGAGCATACCATATAACATTGAAACTGATGCAACGTTATCTCGTATTTTTGCCCTGCGTACCACCCATTATCCGTATTGCAAGAGGGAGTAATTTCTACTTTAGTACTGTTTCGTAAAGCACATATCAAAAAAGCAGTCTTTGAATCGGAAGAAGAATAAGATGAAGAAGGGATACATTGCACGATATAATCGCCGGTTAGGGCATCGTAAGGCAACACGTTCGCCGCATCAAAAGATTGGTAAGCAAAATTGGCACAATATAAAGAAATGGGTTTATCACCACTTGATATTAGCAAACACCTATCTAACGCTGTTCCTGATGCCGTACAATAGGCATGTTCTTTAGGAATATCAAAAGATACGCTACTATTTGCCGTACCAATGGTTTGAGATACAGAGTATCCTGTACGAGGATTTGACACGGTTACCGTAGTATTTGCCTCTTTTGCCGATGCAAATATCTGACATTTTAAAGGTTGTCCTAGATACTCCCCATTATTTTCGTATCCATTTTTCATAAAGGAGCATAAGAAAGCCTGTCCTTCGGTGGAGGGTGAGGTTTGTCCCCACCCTCCCGTCAGGTAGATGCAACATAAGAAAACGGTTAGCCAAACTTTGCTTTTCATCGTTTCATGAATTTTTTGGTTATGTAGCCGTCGTTACTACACAGTCTCACGAAGTAGAAACCGGCGGCATAATCTGTAATATTTATTTCTATTTTATCGTCGCGGTTAACGGCTATACGCGCAAGCACTTGTCCCATGAGGTCTGTAATTTCTATGCTTTGCAAGGGGATTGTCGCGGTAATCGTGAGTTTGTTGTCGGCAGGGTTAGGGAATATGTTCACGGCGTTAGCCCATTCGAGGTCTTTCACGCTTAGGGGAGTAGAGAGGTCGGCGCAAGTGGCTTCGCTTTCGGCATCCGTAGCACATAGGGCGGTAACGCACACGCGATAGGTCGTGTTCGGGGTCAACCCTGTAAGCGTGTAAGGGTTCGTGTTCACGGTAAGCGGGCTTCCCGTGCCATAGTCTATTCGCCACGTGGTTTCGCTGTTCTTGGCGGTCCATGCCACTTCGATAGCGGTAGGTTCAGCAGTGCCGTGCACGTTCTCGGGGGCGTTGCACACCGTTTGTGAAGTCCAGAAACTAATGGTGTTCCATTCGCTCTCGTCATTCGCGCTACAAATGGATTTTACTCTTACTTCGTAGTACGTGTCGGCGGTGAGGTTCGTGAGGTTGGCAGTGGGGGTTCCCGTGATGGTAGTAGGATAGGCAGTCCACGCGCTTTCTTCGGCGGTTCGGTAGGCTAATTTCCATTCGGTTTCGTTGCCCCCTGCTGTCCATGCTATCGTGGCATGATTGGCACTTTTATTCGTTACGGTCAGCGTTGTCGGCACGGGACACGTTGGGGGGATATAGTGCCATATCACTACTTTGTAAATGTCTACGCGATGCTCGCCCGAAGGCACGAAACCGACACGTCTTCCCGTGGCTCCTGCCGCGGTATAAAGGGCTCCCAAGTCTATTTCGCGCATCACATACTCTTCTTTGTCAGGGAAAGTAGAGTTATACCCCCCGCCGATGGTGGTCAATTTTTCTATCCCTGTCAAATTATTTCCTTGGGTAACAAAGACATCCAACCCTTTGGATTCGGCATCGCTACGTATCCATATTTTCATTCTTAAGTCGCTCATGTTTACGCTATTCGAGAGGTTTGGCATGATGGCATAACTGGTATTGGGGTTAAGTTCTACGCGCGGGTAGCGGGCGCCGGAGGTACCATAGAGGCAGGAGGCAGAGATGTCCCAGCAATCAGGCACTAATGCCGTTGCACGGCAGTCGCCCAGCATTCCCGGTCCTTGTAGTCCGTGGAAAGAGCCGGCGGCAGAATCGGGGGGCACGGTAGTTCCTGTCCATCCCGCGGATTCGGCATAGCCTATGTATGTCGCGCTCACTGTCCCGCATTGGGTTTTAAAGAGTTTTTGTACCCACCGGCTATTGTCAATGCCGCCGCAATGGGCTTTGATCCAGAGGGCGTATTGGGTATTGCCGGTGAGCGTGCCGTCGCTAATCTCGAAAACAGGGTCATCGGATATTGCCTCGGGGGTAAGGTTTTTGGGGTCATCATCAGGGCTACCATACACTACCGACCACGAGGTCTCCGTGCTACCGGCAGTCCACGAGAAACGGGCACCGGTTTCGGTGAGGCTCGTTGCCGTGATATTTTTCACGGCAGGGCATGTAACTGCCGTGGTGAAATCCACGGCTGCCCAATCCGAGTTACAGTCGCTCGACACGTAGACATAGTAAGTTGTTTCGGGCAATAAGCCGGTAATGCTCGCGGGATTGCCGGGGGCAGACAGGTTCTCGTACCCTGACACATTCCCGTCTTGGGTTTCGGGATCAATGGTGTCCGTGGCTACTTTGAGCGACCAATAGTTGCCGCCTACAAAGTTCACCTTAGCCGAATAGCCGTCAATGTCGGTAATGGTAATTCCCGTGGGTTGTACTTTATAACTCACCTGCGCGATGGCATCGCCGGTCGCTTCATGAAATTCAAAGTCAAGATAGGTTTCTCCTTCAAGGAAAATGGGGGACAAGGTATGGGCTTTGTTGTCGGTAGTCCAATTCGAGAGTAGCGAATCGTTGACGGTCAGTTTCACGTGGTCATCAGTTCCGATAGTGAAGGTATAGAAGCCACAGAGAAATTCTTTTTTCATTTTATAATGAACTACAAAGTTGTCGGCGGGGGGTGCGCTTGCCCATTGTTCGGTGGAGCCGGTCCAAGCCGCCGTTCCCGTGTTACGGGTGAAGGTAGCGGGTTCGGTAACGAAGCCTCGGTAGTTGCCTTTGCTCCATGCACCGGCAGAGCCGGCGGCGGTGTACACGTAGCCGTTCCACTCGCCTTCGCCATAGACTTCTTCAGCCGCGGTACCCATGATGTTTGCCCCGCTCCAGCAGGCTCCTGATTCGCGCACGTAAACATAAAACGACTGTTGGGTTTCCAAATCCGTCACGGGGTAAGGATTGAGCGTGGTGCCTTCCTCGCTATAAATAACGTCGCCATACTCGGTTTCAGGGTCAATTTCTACGGTGGATACCTTAATGTCGTGAGGGTTGTCGTCAGGGAAGGCGATAGAGAAAGAGGTTGACGTGGTGTTGACCGTTGTTACTTGGGGCGGTTCACAAAGCGAACAATTATCCAAGATCACGAATTCGGGGGAATGATATACTTCGCTCGCCAAGTCGGAGTAGTATATTTCTTCGTCATTGCTATTTTTGAGACTAAAATAGCCACCGCCATTTTTTGCCGGTTCTTTCGCGGCGCAATAAAATTCTATTTCGGTATGTTTGTTTTTGCATAAATGAAGCACGGCATCTATTCCCGGCATGTCAGTTGTGCCGTTGGGGTGTTCGTAAGCATAGAGCAGTGCTCCATCTTGTTTTACACGCACGTAGCCGCCATTACCCCAGCCTATATTAAACATGCCACCCGGTATCGCGCCGATATGCAGGTAGTAGGAGCATGCGTCTTCTTCGGGGCATCGGGTGGTGGTGAAAGTCCCTGAAGCCCATGCGCTACCACAGTTGCTTTGCACGTACCAATAGTAAGTAGTAGCCGCCGAGAGTCCGGTGGCAGTATACGAGGCTTGGGTAGGAGATGCCTCCACGCCCCCCACGGGAGCCTGACTGCCGGGGTCGCTTAACGGGGTTTCCGAAACTTTAATGTTCCATCCCGTTTGTCCGAATTCGCTCCACGAAAGGGTCGCCGCGTTAGACCATATATTATAAGATTTTAAGTTCGCGGGTGCCGGGCAAGATTCCATCGTGGTATAGGTAGTATATGTCCAAAAGGTATCACAACTGATTCTGGCATAGAGATGATAGGTAGTTTCGGGGGTAAGACCGGTTAAGGGATAGGGAACAGCAGAAACGGTGGTATTTAAAACGTCGCCATTAGTAGTCTTGGGGTTTATCATGCCGGTGGCTACTTTCAATTGCCATTGGTCGCCGCCATTGATAGTTACATCCACCGCGGTAGGCGTGTCGTTAGCGAACGAGATGCCCGGACCTTCCACCGCGTAGTTAAAAGTCAGTTTTGGTGCTCGCTCGCCATTAAAATATTCAAGCACGAGATTCGTGCTGCCCGACAAATAGGCTTTCGCGGTATAAGTCCGCAGGTTATCGGCTACAACATCGACATTATCCCATGCCACTCCAGTGCCACAATTGTTACCATAGCAAAGGTCGAGCCATGTCGTGCCACCATCAACGCTCAACCGCACTGCCGTAGTTATTTCACTAAAAGTAATGGCATAATAGCCACAAGGAAAATTATAGGTTGTTTTGTAACGCACGGCAAAGTAATGAGTAGGACCACTTCCATTGACCCATTGCGGGTTATTGCCGGTCCATGGATAACCATTTTTTTCAACTGTACGATTTATCTTTATGGGTTCTTCTACATATCCTATATATTGTCCCCAAAGCCCGGGAGCATTGCTTTGATAGACGTATCCATGCCAAATCCCGTTCCCGGATGTTTCGGTAGCGGGGGTAAAGAAGTTTATGGTAGTCCACAAACTGCTCCCGTCAGTGCCACAATTAGTTTTGATTCTCAACGTGTAAGCGGTTTTTGGGGTTAATCCTTGCAATACTTTTTCCGGCACGTTTCCGGTGGTGGTAACGGTAGTGCTCCCCGTGGGGAAGTTTGCCGCGAGACCGTATTCAATGGTATAGTTCACGGCACCCGGTATCACGGACCACGCTACCGTGGCAGTAGTAGGCGTTACCGTAGACACGGGCACGGCTACATCTTCGGGAGAAAAACAAACCGGGGCGGTAGTGAAAGTGTGTGGTCCTACCCATATACTATAGTCGCCACCGCCACAATTGGAACGTACCCACACGTAATAAGTAGTCGTGTGGTCTAAGTCGCTAATGTCCGCGGTAACGCCTGTCTCCGTTTGCGACGGATAGGTATTGGCATCGGGGGCGGTATTGTTTTTGCTGTAATAGAGGTCGTAACCAAAGGCGGGTTCGGAGATAGAGGCAGTCCAATTGAGCGTTGCCGATCCTGACGTGATATTGCTATGGGCTAAATCGGAAGGAGGCAAACATTCGCTCGCCGACAATACCACGATAGTGTAATCGTGAGAATCACCCAAAGCACCTACCGAACATGGACCAACTGTGCCCATAAATCCAAGAAGAACTCTCAACCTGTAATTTCCTGCCGGCACGTTAGCGGGCACAGCAATATCTGCCTCCGCGGTATAAGTACTCGAAGAAGTCGTGGCACTAAAAACCATTTCTTCGTCTGCAAAAACATAATTACAATTCCAATCTACATAACCCTTAGTTGGTCCTGTATTATTGCCTTTTATGGTTATATGAATCGTATCGCCTGCATTTTGAATACATTGTATAGACGTGTAATTAGAATTAGTAGAGTTTGGTGTTGTCGTTACTTCCTTGTTTATATCTTGCACTGCCCCTGTTGTAGTTATTGATGTGAGGAACATTTGTCCTGCTATACCAGTTGGGGTGCAATAGGACATATTGAGGCTATAGTAAGCCCATTCGCTAAGGGCACCGTTGTCGCAGTCTGCCTGCACGTAAAAGTGGTAGGTATTCCCGTCTTGCAAATTGGGGATATCAATATAAGGCACGGAAGAGGTTCCATTATTCATGATATTTGCTGTGGATGTAGTAGGGTTGGTTAAAGCCGTAGTAGATACTTTAATATTCCAGTTCGACATACCCAAGCCGTCCCAAGAGAGCGTGCGGGTTTGGGCGTTAAGGCTAACATTTTCGGGTTTGGCACAAGCCGCCGGGGTTGACACGGTAACGTGTGTCCATCCCGTTTCCCCGTCCTCTTGCGCGTACACGTGATACAACGTGTTCGCGTCTAAACCCGTTACGGTATACGGGTTATCGCTTATCCCAAATTGTTGTTCCTTAACATTAGAAAAGTTCACGGGATTGGCAGGGTCGTTTTCGGTAGACGTGGTTACCAACAAGTTCACGGATACCTGAGCCATTGGAGAGCCACCAAAAGTCAGGGTAAAACCCCAAGGGGTACGATTAGATACCGAAACGGCAATTGCCTCATCGGTGTGCAGTACAGAACAAGTCGCGAGGGACCTATCTGTTTCATTGTTAGCGGCACAGTGTGCCATTGTCCCCTTTAGTGTCAAAAGGGCAAACATAACTAATAATAATTTTTTCATCTCTTTTATACATTTTGGTTTAACGGGGGCAAATGTACGGATTTTTTTTTTATTTGCAAAAGTTCAAGAGAATTTTTATCGTACCTTTGCAAAAAAATTAAAACTCTTTGTTTTTTATGAAATTACAAATTCGAAAAGAAGTGGTGGTGGTCTTTTGCGCGTTTTTTCTCGCGAGTCATCTTATCTTTGCACAGCATTTTTCGGCTGATTTATCTTCATTTTCGCGCATGGAAGATGGCTTTAAGTCGCCGCCCGATAGCCTTAAGCCGGGGGTTTATTGGTATTGGCTCAACGAGCATGTTTCGCGTGAAGGTATTACTGCTGATTTGGAGGCGTTGCACGCGATAGGGATAGGCGAGGCTTTTATCGGCAATATTTACGAGGAGCGTCTCCCCCGCGGGGCGGTGCGTACCCTTAGCCCCGAATGGGAAGACTGCATGAGATTCGCGCTCACCGAAGGCAACCGGATTGGCATTAAAGTAAGTGCCTTCAACTGCCCGGGGTGGAGTCAGGCAGGAGGTCCGTGGGTAAAACCCGAACAAGCCATGAGATACCTTACTTATAGCAAAACCTATTGTAGCCACAACTCTACCTCAAAAATCGTGCTTCCCGCCCCTACCCCATTCTTTCAAGACGTGGCTACATTAGCCTTCCCTATCACCACACCGGAAGACAATGCTGTCCCCAAGATAACCTCTTCCTGTAACATTGAAGACTTACCACATCTCACCGACCGCGACACGCGAACCGATGCCATTTTTCACAATGCCGACAACGAACCGGTTACGCTCTGTTTTTCCTATCCTCAAAAAATAAAAAAACGCTCGGTACTCATTGTCCCTTCACGACAGTTTTTTAAGATGACCTGCGAGGTCTATGCAGACCATATTTTATTGAAGACCATATCTTTTGACAGGCAGACCGACAATTTGTCGTATGGACCGGAGCCTCGGGCACCCTTGTCTATTTCGTTGGGCGAGGCTTTCGCGAAGGAGTTTAAAATCGTGATGAAAGGTATTCCTGCCCGGTTGCAGTTAAGCGAGGTACGATTAGAATCTGCCCCCAAAATAGAGCAATACTCCGAGAAACTGAATAACAAGATGCCGTTAGTGGCTACTCCTGATTGGCATTGTTATCAATGGGCTACCCCACACGGAGCCGCGAACTTGTCGGGAGTTCCCGTGGAGGCGGTGCTCGACATTTCATCTTACCGGCACGGGGACACGCTTTCTTGGCAACCCCCCGCGGGACACGCGAACTGGCAAATTCTTCGTTTGGGCATGAGCCCTACCGGAAAAACCAATAAACCTGCCGCCCCTGACGGTACGGGGTTAGAGATAGACAAGATGAGCCGGGTGCACTTACCTTATCACTATGATTCGTATATTGGAAAAATTATAAAAGGCATTCCCGACAGCCTGCGGGTACCTTTTTATCGGGTTATTGCCGACAGTTACGAAACGGGACCGGGCAATTGGACAGACGGTTTTCGCGAGACTTTTCAAAGCACTTACGGTTACGACCCTACCCCGTGGTTAGCAGTCTTTTCGGGCGTGGTAGTCAAAGACATGGCATGTTCTGACCGTTTCGCGTGGGATTTGCGGCGGCTGGTAGCCGACCGTATTGCTTCGGAATTTGTGGGGGGCATGGCAGAGGTATGTGCCCGTCATGGTTCAGAACTGTGGCTCGAAAACTACGGGTGGGACGGTTTCCCTTCCGAATTTTTAAAATACGCGAAAGCGGCACCCTCCATCGGGGGCGAGTTTTGGACTACCAGCCCCAACGTGGAAAGTCGCCTCGCCGCCTCTGCCTGCCATATTTATAACAAAAATATAGTCTATGCCGAATCGTACACTACCGGCGGCGGCGAACATCTATTCAAATTCCACCCCGGAAACCTCAAACCCATAGGAGACCAAGCCTATACCGAAGGAATTAACCAACATATTTTTCACCTTACAATTCATCAGCCTTATACCGATAAATACCCCGGCATAAACTCGTGGTTTGGCATGGAACTCAACCGACAAAATACTTGGTTCGCGCGTGCCAAAGACTGGATTGACTACCAACGGAGGTGCTGTTTTATGCTACAACAAGGGCAACCCGCCGCTGACGTGTGCTTTTTTATTGGAGAAGATTGTCCTAAAATGGCGGGTTGGAAAGACTCTACCCTCGCGAAAGGCTACGACTACGACTTTGTCAATGCCGATGTTATCATGCACGACATGACCGTGAAAGATGGACGGTTATATTTGCCTTCGGGGGTAAATTACGCGCTGTTGGCATTGCCCCCGCTTGATGCGGCACGTCCCGAACTCCTCGCGAAAATAGAAGAATTGGTTAAAGCCGGGGCAACCATATCGGGTGTCCCCGTGAAGCGGGCACCCGGTTTGCAAAACTACCCCTACTGCGACCGGCAAGTACAAGACATCGCCCTGCGTCTATGGGGTACGCTCCGCGACAAGCCCGTGCCCACGTGCCACAAAACAGGCAAAGGTCAGGTATTTAGCCACACCCCTATCAATCAAATATTAGAAAATCTTGGGATACCCGAAGCCGTGCATATACCCGATCACGCGCCGGTGCTATGGAAACAGCGCGTCCTGCCCGACCATGCCTGTATCTATTTCCTTACCAATCAAAGCGATAGTTCCGTAGATTTCGAGGCAACTTTTCGCGTGCATGGACTTACCCCCGAATGGTGGAATGCTATAGACGGCACTACACGCGTCCTGCCTCAATACCGCGAAAACAATAACCAAACCTTACTCCCCCTGCATTTGGAGGCATACGAGAGTTGTTTCATCGTTTTTAGAACAAAACAAACCGAGCCCCCTGCTTCTGCAAAAAATTATATTACTGAAAAAGAAATTGTCAGCATAGAAAATTCGTGGAATATCTTGTTTAAAAATCATTTTTCGGGCGAGCAACATGTATTGACGGGGACGGCACTTTTCGACTGGCGCGTTCATGCTGCCGACAGTATTCGCTACTTTTCGGGCACGGCAACGTATAGCACCTCTTTTGATATGCCCCCTTATGCTCCCGAACAATCCTTGTATTTGAGTCTTGAACACGTAGGGGTAATTGCCGAAGTTCGCGTAAACGGGCAACCGGCACCTACCCGTGTATGGACACCACCCTATCGCACCTGCATTACCCCTTTGCTAAAAACAGGAAACAACGTACTCGAAATTGAAGTAACAAACCTGTGGCGCAACAAACTCATTGATAAATTGCAAGGCATTGACCCACGCAACCCGATATGGATGTTAGAATATCCTACCCCCGCGGCTTATGGCAACACGCTTTCTCCCTCAGGATTATGGGGAAAAGTACGAATAGTAGCGGTAGAATAAATCTTCATTTTCTAAAAGTCTTTAACAAACTTCACGGTTTCTACGTTCTTGTCCATTGTTACCCGCAACAGATACATGCCCGCGGGCAAGTGAGAAATGTCAATGACATTGACCGTTGACCGTTGACCGTTGGCAATGATTCTTCCGGTAAGGTCAAGGATTTGCACATTTTCAATTTTCCAGTTTCCACTTTCCTGACTGCCGTCAGGCAGGTCAATTTTCAATTCATCGCGGGCAGGATTAGGATAAACCCTCATATTGTTGTGGGGCAATGCCCATGAGTTTATGCCGGTTCGCGCGGAAAAATATACCACGAGATTAAGATTTTGGTGTATGTTTGGTATCAGGTAGGTTGTCGCGTAGCGGGCAGTATCTCCCCCTAATACCGTATTTTGATTTATCTTGACCTCACTTACTTCGTAGTGTTCGGCGGGCAGGAATGCCACGAGCAGGTTAGCACCGTCTTCTACTTGTATATTTCCCGAAGGAGTAATGTCTCCCCACGCGGGATTATTGACTTCGGCAGTAACCGTGTGCGAACAACGAGTAGTAAAGGTAAGTGTTCGATAATAACTTGTGTCGCTTTGCCAACAGAGCGCGCGTACCCTTACCGTGTAAGTTTCGCAGGCGAGCAAAGACGCGAGTACTACTTCCGGTTCGCTGACCTTTATTTCGGCACTCCACAAACTGTCGGACGGTCTTTTGTAAGACACGCCCCATTCGGAAACATCGGGGTTATTTGCCCACGAAACTACCGAACGGGAGATCGTGTTTTGAACAAAAAGGCTATCAGGGGGGGTACATGCCGTGAGGTAAATGTCGTCAATCAAAGTAACGGCAGTCAATTTGTTCGCGCGTAAAGCCACTATCCTACCGTTGCCGGAGTACGAGGTTAATCGTATCACGTGCGATGTCCAATCCGTAGAGGCGGGAATAATGTATTGCACGGGGACAAAAGTGCTATAGTCTCCGGGGGCGTCGAGTACCCCAATTTCTACTTTCGCGTTTAGATTTCCTGCTTTTAAGCCAAAAGTGAGATACATGGTTGATAAGGGAGTTTTTTCGAGCAGTTTCGGGTCCATGAGCGGGAATTCAAAGAAAGTAGCACCTGATGAAACCGGCAACGCGAGCGAATGGGGAGTCATGTATTGCTGTTGTGTTATTACTTCACAAACGGGATTTTCGCTCGTGCTCCAACAAGCGGGTAAGCCCGAAGATACAGAGGCAAAAGTTTGTTCCACGGGTAAAGCATGTATCACACAACCATTATAGCAAATGATATGCACGGAATGGTTCTCGTTGATATTTTCAAAAGTATAGGAGGCGAGATGTGCCCCGCGGGATACGCTGTCGATAACGATGTCTTTGATGGGAAACAACGACAGGGATTGGAAATATATGGTGAAACTGTCGCTCCCCGCGAGCGCGACTTTCCCGTTATTGCCCCAAAGGTTGAACACGCCAAGCGATTCGTTCGTGAGCCGATTTTCTCCGCTAATATCGTCATACAGACTATTTTGCAGCGTGAGTTCGTATTGATTGCTAAGCACGGCTTGAATTTCTCTTTTACTGTCTACATTAGAGGGCATCGTTTGGGTTAGATCTTTCTTGTTTTGAGCAGAAGTATAAGTTGCTATCACAGCATTGTTGTCTCTAATTTCTTTGATATACCAACCATTAGAGGCAACGACATGCAGATTGACGGGAGTAAGGTCGCCGCAAAGTTGTTCTATATTTTTTTGCCCGTTATCGAAAGTGGCAGTTGCTTTTCCCGCGGGATAGACCGAGGTGGTAAAGTACTGTCCTGATGTAACATACACGATAATAGATTCTGTTACGGTTCTACTGCCCACGGTGCCGCTCACGTAGAATGTCGTATTTTGTGTCAGGGGACCCGTGCTCACGGTAGAGCCGGTTTTCGTGGTCCAACCCCATGCCGAAGATGACCACGTGAAACTGTCTGCCTGTGTCGCACTGAGCGTGGCAGAGTTGCCCGCACAAATCACGGTATCGCCCGTGGGGTGCATACTGCATTGGTAGCCTGACAAAATGGGGTACCCGTGATTGAAATTAAAATCTGCCTCCCATGTTTTTCCCCCGTTGTTCAATTGCGAAACAAAGTTCGCGCTTTTCATCGTGCTAAGTGTATTTTGCCATGTATAGAATTGCACGCCATTGGTTACGCCGTTTTTACCCGCGTCGCCATAGGCGGGAAAATCGGGACTTCCTTCGAGCGAGCCCACGTACACGTTAGAACTACCGCCATCCCCGTCTCCAATTCTCCATTCATCGGCACCTCCCACGAAATAACTGTTTGTTACTTTCAGGTGTTCGGCACCCCCGGCAAAACAGCCTTGCCAATCTGCCCCTTTAAAATGGGGGCTCAGCACGGCGCAGCCTTCGGCGTACACGAATTCGGAACCATGACCGCCGGTAGTGTTAGGACGTTCGCAACTGCCAAATAATCCCCCCAGTTGCTTGTAGTTCCACGGGTGTTGGTCGTTGGGAAGCCCATCGGGAACAGTCATGTCAATAACCATGCAACGAGTCAAATAACGGGGAACATAAGCATCGCGGTAGGTAGTGCCCACGAAAGCCCCTTTCCAGTAGGCAACTTTGAGATACATGTTCTTAATTATCGTATTCTCTATCACAGTATTGCCGCCTATAGAGCCAAACAAGCCTCCTTGCGAACCATTCTCATTGATGATGCACAAGTTGTATATCACGTGGTATTGTCCATCAAAATGACCTGAGAAATAGCGGTTGTTATCATCCTCATCGGTATTCACTTCAAAAGGGTTGCCCCCGATAGGGGTAAAGTTACGGGCATTTTCTATATCTTCTTTAAAATTATCTTCATTTAGATAAATATCGTTCATTAAGAGTATGTTTTTGTTCGCGAAATTTGTTTTATAGGGTTCGCCTTTGCCCTCGCCATTGACTATAGCGGCAAACCCGGCAAATTGCTCTGCCGTGTATATATAGAACGTGTTTGCCGAAGGGTTGTTGGTATACCACGACACATCTACTCCCCCGTCCCACACGGGGTGCGCAGGGTCATAAGTCTTCACGTTCAAAACCACCCCTTCGCTCAAGTCGGCACCGCAAACCGACCTTACCACTATATTATATAAGGTATGAGCACTTAACCCGGTAATCGTGTATGGCAATTGTGCTTCGGTAATTGTAATTTTTTCATATACAATGTCTTCATTGAGTTTATATGAAAGTTCCCACGCGGTTTCATCTCTGCCTCGCGACCATGTAATGGTAATAGAAGTATCCGTTTTAGAGACTACTTCTATATTTTCTGCCGGCACACATTCCACCCCGATATGGAATAA
Source organism: Bacteroidales bacterium (assembly GCA_031272025.1). GTDB lineage: Bacteria > Bacteroidota > Bacteroidia > Bacteroidales > WCHB1-69 > JAGVVH01. Next base: position 88 of record JAISUP010000039.1, on the reverse strand, counting down.
AACAGGGAAAAAATCGTTGATAGTATCTAACCTGCATTATTCATAACAAAAAGGAAAAAATTTTCCTTTTTGTTGCAAATCAGCAAAA
>JAISUP010000002.1 GCA_031272025.1 Bacteroidales bacterium | reverse complement strand
ACAGTTAGACAGTTAGACAGTTAGACAGTTAGACAGTTAGACAGTTAGACAGTTAGACAGTTAGACAGTTAGACAGTTAGACAGTTAGACAGTTAGACAGTTAGACAGTTAGACAGTTGTAGGGTAGGGGATATGTATTTTTATCCCTTATTCTTTTATTGTTCGAACCGCTTCGTGGTTCTTCGTGTCTTCTTCGTGAGACTTCGTGTTACTAAGGCGTTGTTCATAAATAAACTAATCAATTTGTGAATTTCCTATGGGAATTTTTCGGGAGGTTATTCATTTCTCTATTGATATGTAAAACCTACGGTTTATTTGCCCGTAGGGTGGGGTGTAAAAAATTGCAAAGTCGGTTTGAAATTTCTTCGTACAAAATTTGCAGTCATGTGCTTTTGTCCCGTTAGGGACATTATGTTGGTAGAAATGCGTTTCTTTACCCTTCTTGCCGTCCCGATAGGGACGGAATGTGGTTTTACATCGCGTACCTACGGCACGCGAACAAAGGTGTACCTCAATTTTTCTACCAACATGAGGCTGTCTCAAACCCTAATGTTATTTTCGATATCTTTTTTACCTCTACGCGCTTGTCTGTGCGGCATCTTGTGTTTGCCTTATTTTCATTTCTTTCAAGAACCATTGGTTTCGCAAAATTTGTAATTGCTCGGTCGTAAAGTTCTCTAAGGGAGTTTCTCCTTGAAAAAAAGATGGCATTTCTTTTTCAAGAAAAAGACGACTATTGTCATACAATCCTTTTTCGTCTGAAAAATTCAAAATTTCGTGTTGTTGTTTCACGAATTGTAAGATTCTCAATCCATCGGCATTTTCGTGAAAAGCGTGAATGAAGTGTTTTTCATCGGGCACGTTTTCGCGTAGCAACTGCCAAAGGTGTTTTTTTCTGCTTTGTTTTTGCAAAAAATCTAAAAAAGGGGTATTTATATTTTCGCGATAGAGTTTGGGTAGCAGGGCATACGTGTCTGCTATAGATTTGAAAAGCGAGTGATGATAGATGGGGTAACTATGCCATTGTCCTCGACTTCCTTTGATTAGCGCGGGTCCCGTGCCAAAATCTACCCTATCGGAAAAGCGAGTCGCCGGCAATACATACTCCGGTAAATAAGAATGTATGAAACTCATCTTACGTAATTTTTGTAAGAGATAAAAGTCTTCGCCACTTTTCACGGGGGTAATACCTCCGATTTTTTGCAATGCCCGCATCCTAATGGCTATCGCGGAGCCTAACGCGGTGAAGGCATACGGGCTATGAATATTGTACAGGTTATGCAGAAAATCGCGCATATACAATTCGTAGCGTAACATGGCACGGTCAAGAGAATCTTTTCCTGTGCAAGCGTGATAGTAGGGGACTGAAAGCACGTTTCGAGAGGTATCGCGGACGAAAAAATCGCCCAAAGTTCGGAAGTAAGATGATGAAAATGTCGTGTCGGCATCCATGCTCACGAAGATGTCTTCGGGGGTTGCTTCACGAGCGATATGCTCCCATAAGGTCTTTCGAGCCCAGCCTACCCCCCCGTGCTTTCCTTGCCAGCCCTTGCCCCGCGAACAACAATCGATCACTCGAACAGGGAATACCTTCGTGTTTTGTAAATCGCGCAATAACATTTGATTACGCACACATATATCTTCTTTTTCAGGGTCTGTCCACCAGATATCCGGCTGATTGAGACAAACAAATACGGTGAATGGATACGGGCATTGTTGCTGTTCAATGGCACGAAGTGTACTCGCGATAAAATCGTTCTCGTTCATCGCCGGGATCGCGATGAAAAGTCTTATATTCATGCTCCTTCCATGATTTGTAAAAGAGAATTACTCTTACCGTAATGTGCCGAATTGCGCAAATTACTCAAAAAGATAATAACTGTATTGCTATCTTGACGATACACCATCACGTTTTGAAATCCTTTCCATAGTCCTCCATGAAAAATGAGTTTTCCCAATCCCTTATTATTTTCTATCCTGAACCCATAGCCATATATTTCATTGGCTTTGCCTCTGCCATGAATATAATTCTGTTTGGAGGTAGCCTTATACAACGACTTGTCGGAGATAATAATTTTCTTGTCAAAAAGAGCGATTTTCCATTTGAGCAATTCTTCGGGATTAGAATAAATTCCTTTGTCCCCGATAGTGCCGTCCATAAAATGTCGGGGCACTTCCGTGTGGTCGCTCAAATGTCCTGCTGCCGTGTTGCCTCTTGGTGTTTCCAATAGTTCGGTAATAAAACAACTCTCGGTCATTCCCGCGGGTAAAAAAAGATTTTGTTTCACGTATTCTTCAAAACAAATGTCGCCCACTTTTTCCACGATGGAGGCTAACAACACGTAATTGGTATTGGTGTACTTGTAGTTGTCGCCGGGCAAAAATATGAAAGGTGGCTGTTGTATAGCGAGAATAGAAATAAGTTCTTGATTGGAAAGGATATGGGACGTGTCAAAATATTTGTTCGGCAAATCGAAATACTCCGGCAACCCGGAAGTGTGTGACAGCAAATGATGTATCGTAACCCCGGAATAAGGCAGTTCGGGATAAAATTTCCGTAAAGTATCATTCAATTTCAATTTTCCTTTTTCTATCAATTGTAAGATAGACACCGCGGTAAATTGTTTCGTGATAGAAGCCAATTCGTATAATGTATTATTTTTCAATTGATTTGATTTTTTCGTAAAAGACGTGATTCTTTCCCGTGTAGTCCAATCCCGATACAAAATCCCTTGCTCGTAAAACCGCATCACTCCCGATGTTTCCCGTTTAATTACTTGATTTCCTTTGGCTATTAACATGGTCCCGTTCAGTTTTTGAAAAATCAAACGAATGCAACTATCTAACGCGCGGTCTCGAAACGCGGCGTTGGCTACCCGAAACATGGAATCTACCTCATTGAGGTTATATTCTTCCAATAATCGTTGAGAAGAATTTTGTGCCGACAAAGAGGGGGGCAGTAGCGATAGGAAAGTTGCGTTTAGGAACACGAACAGCAATATATGTTTCATCATTTCAGATATTTTCTTATTTCTGAAGAAATGTAAAAGGTTTGGTTTGGTGCCGAGTAAACGACTACGGCATTCAACTTTATTTTTTTACCATCAATCACGACTTCGTTGGTATTAATTTCAGCAATAATCTCGTGCCCGCGAGCGGTAAATTTCACGTGCGAGACACGGGCATCCTTATCTTTCACGAGGGTATAATCTTGGCATAGACGCGTATGTGGCATATAGAGCGAATCTGTCCATCGCGAAACCGGGGTCTTCAGCCGCATTTGTTCGGCAATATACCGGTGAATATCTATGTTGGTATTCATGCCTATAGGTAATTTTCCGTTGGGGTGATATGCCGCGAGAAAAACATCTTCTCCCGTGTGCCCGTGGGTAGTAAAACCAAGAAACCGTTGGTTATTCATCATTCCGGTCAGGGTACGCGTGAGAGAAGTGGGAGATATTCGCTGTGCCTTTGGTAGTGGAGACGGCGTGTATTCGCTATGCGATAAAATGGCTTGATAGTCTCCCGTGGTTGGGGTAAGTCCAAGCGCGTATCGAAGAAGGCTATCCATATTTTCGAGGGGTGCTTGCTGTAAGAGATTTGCAGCACGAGCAGCAGATACTTGTTGTCGGGTAAGCGGACGCATAAGCGTGTCGAGACTTAACCGGTCGTAACCGGCATCTCGATTGCCCAAACTAATGCCACTATTCCCGTGGTCGGGTAAAATAACCACTAATGTATGTCCATCTTGTCGAGCAAAAGCCAATGCCTCTTTGCAGGCATCGTCAAACGCTAAGAACTCGGTAATCATGGTTTTGGCATCGTTGTCGTGGGCAGCCCAATCTATTTTACTGCCTTCTACCATTAAGAAAAAGCCCTTGGAATGGGTAGAGAGAGACTGCAGTGCCACGCGGGTCATTTCTGCTAACGAAGGATATGTTGCCGTGTCCCTGTCTATGTCGTAAGGCATAGATTCGGGGGCAAACAACGCCCATAGTTTGCGGGCGCGGGTCTGCCTGAAACGCCCGATGTCGCTCTTGATAACTTCGTACCCGTTTTCGTGAAGATATTGCTCGTATTCGGGTTTCAAGTAATGTTCACCTCCCCCGATAAGGACATCTATCTTATTATAAACCATTTGTTTGGATATGGAACGATAGTCTCCCCTGTTGTAAGAATGGGCGGCACAGTCGGCAGGCGTGGCGTGCGGGAACTCGCAAGTAAAAACAAGTCCCGCGGCTTTACCCTGCTCTACGCGGGCGACTTCTAACAGTGTTGCCAACGGCTGATAGGCACGGGAAGCCTCTATCGGGACAAGGTCGTGAGTAGTTGCTACCGGATAGGTGGAAACGAAACCTGTTTGAGAAGGCTGTCCTGTCATGTAACAAGAGGTAGTGGGAGCAGAATCGCCTATGGGCGCATCCGAAGAGTGCGTTTTTACCGCCCCACACCAATAAGGATCTATCGACAATCGTGTCCGGTCGGGCTGCGTATAGCACTGATACCATCGGGCAATAGATAACAAACTCGAAGATGTCCCATCAGGAATCATCACGATAACATTGCGTATCCCCTTGTCTTGTCCCCGTACATTCGTGATAATAATACACAAGATGACTAACAAAAGCCAACTTCTTACTTGATTTTTTCGCCTCATTTTTATTTGATTTTCAATACAAGATGCCTAATTTAAGTCCCGCGAAATGATACAATGCTACCTCAGAACGATTGGTTACGTAATGCGAGAAGTCGGTTTCATTAGGACCTACTTCGCTGTATTTGATGCGCGACTGTTGCAACGTATAATTAAAGGTAAGAATAAAAGACACTTTTTGTAATTGACTCAATTTTATACCAATACCGGTTTCGCCATAGATACCGGTAGCGGCACCATGAATAACTCGTTCCATGCCTTCCGGTTTTTGTGAACCATACCATTTAAACGAATAGCCCCCGTTAAAATACCAATGTGGGGCGATGGTTTTGTCTATCATGGTTACGCTCAAGTTGAGATAGAGCGGGATAAAAGCCGTTTTATTCCAAATATCCACGCCGCCCCCAATACCCATAAAAAAATATGGATTAAATTGATATGCAAGAATTTGATGTACTCTAAAAGCGGGGGTAGCATTTCGGGTAGAGCGACTGCCAAAATGCACGTTCCCAACGCCTGTACTAAAACCTACTATCGATTGGAACACGAATTTACTTTCGTGATGTTTGTCTTGAAAAGGATTTTGCGAAAACCCGTGTGTCGAAATCCCAAAAAAGAAGACAAGAAACAGAAATATTCCGGTAATTTTATATTTACATATCATTATTGAGGGCATTATTATTTATAAAATTCTTTTTTTTTTGTGGAGTCGGCGGGAGTCGAACCCGCGTCCAAACCTGCTGCAAAGATGCTTTCTACATGTTTAGTCTAACGTTTGATTGTCGGCACGAGGCCGGTACGAGACCAACCAACCTTGTACTTATCTTCTTTCATTTCGCCCGTGCATCGAAGCCCTGCACACGCTATCCGGTCTTTTATGATGCCTCTTACCAAACGCCAACCGGCGTAGCTTCTGGGGAGACACCCGCCGCTATGGACCTTGTCCATGCTTCGGGAACCTTCGCGGTTATGCCGCGAAAGCATAGTTATTATTGCCATTTATTGGCTACGAGAGTTAGTTTTTAACGGAACCGTCTCACAACCTCCGACATGCTTACAAATCCACACACAAGATGTCAAAACCAAACGACCCCTTTTGTCTGTCCTTGTAGAAAATTTCCCGTTGGGCTACCTACTACTAATCATAAAAATCTCATCGGGCTTTTCCGACTGCAAAAATACGGATTTTTTAGAAATAAATCATAGTCGCTTAAAAATTTCAATCTTTTTCTTTACTTTTGCAAATAGAAAATCATAAAAAATGGGAAAATACAAAATTCAAAGCGAGGAGATTTTGATAGCCATGAGAAGTTGTCTGATTCTGTTGTTATTGGGGATAAACATAATTTATCCTGTTTTCGCGCAGCCTATTTTCGCGTTAAAACATTGCATAGAGCAAGGATTAGCCAATAATTATGACATCCGTGTGGCACGCAACGCGCAAAAAATGGCAGACAGGGAGGTTACCTTAGGAAATGCAGGGTATTTGCCCGCGATAGATTTCTCTTCCGGCTACCAAGGAGACTTTAATCATTGGGAAACCCGACAAAATGCAGATGGTTCGGGGACAAACGTCTATTACAATAATTTAGACCAAAATTTTAACGCGGGGGTTTACCTTGATTGGACTTTGTTTGATGGACTTAACATGCAAATCAACTATGCCAAACTGAAAGAGTTGAGCAAAGAAAGCGCCCTTAATGCCCAATTAACCGTAGAGAATTTTATTGCCGAATTGTCGGCTGAATACTATAATCTGATACGGCAGCAAATACAATGGTCTAATTTACAATACGCGGTAGTTCTCTCTCGCGAGCGGCTTCGTATCGTGGCAGAGCGATACGACATCGGGTCGCTTTCTCGATTAGATTGGCAACAAGCAAAAGTAGATTTTAATGCCGACAGTTCCCGTTTGATACGGCAAGAAGAAGTCTTGTTTGCCTCGCGAGTAAGACTTAATCAACTCATGGGCAAATATCTCGTAGAAGAACCCGTGAAAACCGCGGACACGACCATTGTCGTGGGACAATTGCCCTTAGAAAATAAAGAAAACCTGTGGCAAATGACCCTCGACCGGAACACGGCTCTTTTAATTGCCCTTAAAGAAATTTCCTTAGGCAAACTTGATTTAAAAAGTTTGCAAAGTGCTAATTATCCATATCTTAAATTTAACGCCGGCTATGGCTACACCTTTAATCGTTACGCGATAGGAACAACAAGCCGACAACAAAATCTTGGACTTAGTTACGGGCTTACTTTGGGAATTCGTGTTTTTGACGGGTTAAATCGTTCTCGGAAACAAGATGTTGCCAAGATGGTTATCGAAAACCGGAAACTACAATACGACAATTTATTGTTATCTATAAAAAGCGACTTTGCCAATTTGTGGATGGCTTATTGCAACGACATGGGTCTCACCCTATTAGAACGCGAAAATGTACATACTGCTGAAGACAATTACGACATCGCGATAGAGCGTTACAAACTGGGTGACCTTTCGGGCTTAGAATTACGCGAAGCCCAAAATAGTCTGCTTGAAGCCGAAGAACGTTTGGTGAACGCCCTGTATAGTACCAAATTGTGCGAAATCTCGTTGTTGCAAATGAGTGGACAAATTGGCGACTTGCTAAAATAAACTCGGCTCTTTCGCGGTTTTCGCGTTCTCGAATTGCGTTTTCGCGTAATCGAGCGTGAGAATGACTTCTTTCTTGGTAGAAGATGGAGATTCGTACATGAGGTTGGTCATGATTTTTTCCACGATAGAACGCAAACCGCGTGCCCCTAACCCTAATTCTATGGCTTTGTCTACCACAAAATCCAACGCTTCGGGGCTAAAAACAAGATTCTTTTTATCTAACGCGAAAAGATAGATGTATTGTTTGATAAGAGCATTTTTGGGCTCGGTCAAAATTCGTTTCAGGTCATCGCGGGTCAATTTTTGCATGGAGGTAATGACCGGAAACCGACCGCATAGTTCGGGAATAAGTCCAAATTGCTTGATGTCTTGTGCCGTGATGTGCCTTAAAAAGTCGTCCGTATCAATTTTACAATTCCGTGCATTATATCCTATCACGTTGGTATTCAATCTTCCGGCAATAATTTTATCCATATTATTAAAGGCACCGCTCGCGATAAACAGAATATTTTTGGTATTGACTTTAATAAATTCTTGTTCGGGGTGTTTTCTACCGCCTTGCGGGGGGACATTTACTATAGAGCCTTCGAGTAATTTGAGTAATGCTTGTTGTACCCCTTCTCCTGACACGTCTCGTGTAATAGACGGGTTGTCGGCTCCTTTTCGGGCAATTTTATCAATTTCATCAATAAAAACAATGCCCATCTCGGCTTTGGGCAAGTTATAGTTGGCGGCTTGTAACAATCTCGACAAAATACTTTCCACGTCCTCGCCCACGTAACCGGCTTCGGTAAAGACAGTCGCGTCGGCAATGCAAAAAGGAACTTCTAATAGTCGAGCAATTGTCCTCGCCATCAATGTTTTGCCTGTCCCCGTGTCGCCAAGTAAAATCACGTTAGACTTGTCAATATCTACATCGTCCTCGTTCTTTGGAGGATGCATGATACGCTTATAGTGATTATACACGGCAACCGCGATAACCCTTTTTGCCTCGTCTTGTCCTATCACGTAGTTATCAAGATATTTTTTGATGTCTATGGGTCGGTAGAGTTTGGAAAAAGTGGGGGTGTTGTTTTCTTGCTCTTTCTTAGGGTTTCCGGATTCGTCTTTTAGTCTAAAAATCTCGAACACCTCGTATGAACAGAATTCGCAAATCGCGGAGCCGTCTTGCCCGCATATCAATAATTCGTGGGGGGGGATTTTCTTCCCGCAAAAACTACACTTATGGGTTGAGTTACTTTTCGCCATTTTTTGTTTTTTCGTGTTTCAAGACCTCGTCTATCATGCCATATTCTTTTGCCTCTTGCGCGATCATCCAATAGTCTCGGTCGCTGTCTTCCCACACTTGTTTGTATTCTTTGCCGGAATGGAAAGCGATGATTTCGTATAGTTCTTTTTTTATTTTTTGTATTTCGCGTGCTTCAATTTCTATGTCGGAGGCTTGTCCTTGTGCTCCCCCCATAGGTTGGTGTATCATCACGCGGGCGTGGGGTAAAGCAAAACGTTTGCCCTTGGCACCGGCACATAGCAATACCGCGCTCATCGAAGCCGCGATACCGGTACATATCGTGGAAATATCAGGACGCAAATATTGCATCGTGTCGTAAATCCCCAACCCGGCATACACGCTTCCTCCCGGAGAATTGAGATAAATTTGGATATCTCGCTCCGAATCCTGCGACTCGAGAAAAAGCAATTGTGCTTGAATAATATTCGCGACATCATCGTAAATAGGTACCCCTAAAAAGATAATGCGATCTTTCATGAGTCGCGAAAACACATCTAACTGCGTGATATTCATCGGTCGCTCCTCTATAATGTAAGGAGTAATATAATCGTTGGTAACTGCCGTGTAACGGTCTAATGTCAAACTGCTAATGCCGCGATGTCCAACGGCGTATTTTTTAAATTCACTGCTATACATTATACTTAATTTTTATTCAGGATTTTGGGTGATTTCTTTTTTTTCTTTTTCTTGGTTGTATCTGTCTGTAAAAAACTGTACCATCTCGTCCGAGTTGCCTTCGTGCTCTTCAATATTTAAGTTTTGCAATAAAAAGGACAATATTTTCTTATCTTTCACCATTTCTGCAAAACGTTGTTTTTGCTTGTCTTCTTTTAAAGCATTTTCCACGGCATCGTGCAAATGCTTCTTGGCAAAATCTTCATCTAAGTGAGCAAAATATCTTTCCATGAAAAAGAACGAAGCCTCTTCCACGACATCCTCTTCTGTAACTTGCAAATTATTGTCTTCAAATATTTTATTCTCTATAAGTTGCCATATTATGGATCTTTTAATGAAAGGATATTGTTCTTCTATATTTTGGTCAGTGATATCTTTTCGCGACATGATGAGATAACGTTTGATAAAATCGTCAGAAAGGTCAATTTTCGCGTTGTCGGTGAGCATTTTCACGGCATCGTCTAAGAAGATACGATCGGCTTCGGTTTGCCAGCGGGAGGCAATTTGATTTTCCACGAAGGTTCGTGCCGCGGTTTCGTCTTTAATATCTTTACCCTTAAAAGCCGTTTCAAAAAATGTCTCGTTCATCTCCGCGGGGATAATCCTGCCTATAGATTGTATTTTTATCAAGTAACGATATTCGTTTGTATCCTCCAATGCCTTCTCTTCTACATGCAAAAAATGCGCGAGCGCGAGCGTGTCGCTATATAGTGCGCGTAATGAAATCTCAAACTCGTCTCCCACTTTCTTGCCGGTCAAAAGGGCAGCCCCTTCCGGAGTAAGCCGAGCCATGTTAATGTAGCCGGTTTTGTCTTCACCATAAGACACGGAAATCTGGTCTTTTTCTGTTTCTACAATTTCCGGGTTACTGTATTCTCCATGTTGCGCGCGAAGGTTCTCTATGTTCTCGTCAATATCTTTTTGGGATGCCGATACTTTAAACCGGGGCACGGCAGGCATTTCTTTAAAAGGAAGTTCAAAATCGGGTCGCGTAGCATATTCAAAACTAAAAGTGAAATTTTCTTCATCTAAATTTGTATTCGATTTCTCGTTAAGCGGTATCGGCTCAAAAATTGTATCTATTTTGTTTTCTTCAAAATACCCGTACATGGCTTTGGAAATAATTTTGTCCAATTCGTTTGCCAAAATAGGCTTATAATACAAATGACGTATCATGCCCATCGGTGCGTTGCCGGGGCGAAACCCGGGTATCGCGGCGGTTTTACGTTCTTTCTTTAATAATTTTTCTACTGTTTCAAAATAATCTTCTTTGACGATTTCAATCTTCAACTCGTGTGCCATCCCGGCACTTTCTTTACTTATAATGTTCATTACGAATACAATTATTAAATATAAATATGTGTCGCGAAGATACAAAAAAAAACGTTATCAATTTACGAGAATAACGGATATGTGAGACATGAGGATACGGTTGTGCTGAATATCGCCGTTTTTTTGTAATTTTGCAGGTTAAATTACAATTTTTTTCATGATGCATAAGCATGTTGATTTTTTAGTCATAGGTTCGGGTATCGCGGGGTTGTCTTTCGCGCTTAAAGCCGCCAACTACGGGAAAGTATGCGTGGTAACGAAGGCACGTGTGGACGATACTTCTACCAAATACGCGCAAGGAGGTATCGCCGCGGTAATTTACAGCCCGGATACTTACGAGAAACACGTGCAAGATACGATGACGGCAGGCGATGACCTTTCCGACCGTAATATCGTGGAACTTACCATACGCGAATCCACGGAAAGGGTCATGGAGTTAGTTGAATGGGGCGTGGATTTCGATAAAACCACCTCAGGACGGTTCGCCTTGGCAAAAGAAGGGGGACACTCGGAATTTCGTGTGCTACATCATAAAGACATTACCGGTTTCGAGATAGAACAAAAACTCGTGAAAGCCGTCCAACAACACCCCATGATAGAAATTCTGGAAGAACAATTGGCATTGGAAATCATCACGCAACATCATCTTGGCGTTATTGTTACGCATCGCACTCCCGACAAGACTTGTTTCGGGGCATACGTGTACTCGCCCGCTACGCGTGAAGTGAATGCTATTTTATCGAAAATAACCATGATATGTACCGGGGGGATTGGTAATGTTTACAGCAACACGACCAATCCTCCCGTGGCTACCGGAGACGGGGTCGCGATGGTATACAGGGCAAAGGGAACTGTCAGGGGAATGGAGTTCGTGCAATTTCACCCTACCTCTCTTTACTATCCCCCCGAATCTCCCGCTTTTCTTATCACGGAAGCCATGCGAGGGGCAGGTGCGGTGCTACGCGACACTCAAGGACGGACATTCATGGAGAAATATGACCATAGGGGTTCCCTTGCCCCCAGGGACATCGTGGCACGAGCCATAGATAATGAGATGAAAATCAGTGGGAAAGAATCGCTATTCCTTGATGCTACCGTGATACCTAAAACCGAAATTTTCAACCATTTTCCTAATATCTATGCCAAATGTCTTAGTATAGGGGTGGACATTACCAGAGATTTTATTCCCGTGGTACCGGCGGCGCACTATTCTTGTGGGGGAATTGCCACTAATGAATGGGGGGAGACCTCAATCCATCACCTGTTTGCCGCCGGAGAATGTGCCTCTACCGGGCTACACGGTGCTAATAGGCTGGCATCTAATTCGTTGCTCGAAGCCTTAGTCTTCTCGCATAGGGCTTGCCAGCGGGCAGTACAATTGCTACCCGCGCTCTCTTTTCAAGAAAACGTGCCCGCGTGGAGTACCGAAGGAACTGTCTTAAACGAAGAAATGGGACTGATTACCACATCTAAAAAAGAACTGCAAACCATCATGTCTAACTACGTGGGTATCGTGCGATCTAACCTGCGGTTAAAACGAGCGTTCGACCGACTCGAAATCCTTTATCGCGAAACCGAAGAACTCTACAAACAATCAACTCTTAATCCCGAAATTTGTGAGTTGCGAAACATGATCAACGTGGGATATATCATCATTAAACATGCCATGGAACGAAAAGAAAGTCGCGGGTTACACTATTCGCTCGACTACCCCGAACATCGAGACCTCAACCCTATCAGAAGAGACGGTCTCTGATAAAAAAAATTGCCCCCCCCTTGAAAGTCTCGTTTTTTTCATGTATTTTTGCACCCCTTTTTTTGGGTTGCTTTCATGTCTGCCCAATGGAAGGTTAAATTTAGTATTCATGGAAGAATTTGACGACAATATAGACACGTTGGTAGAACAATTTAAGCAGATGATTTCGGCTGGTAAATCTCGATATTTTGACTCTGATGAGATGGAGACTATCATCGAGGAATTCATCGAACAGTCGGACTTGGAAAATTGCGACCGTGCTTTAGATTACGCGCTAAAATTGTTTCCCTCTCATCCGGAATTTAGGGTATTGAAGGCGAGAAAATTACGATTGCAATTTGACTTTGATGCGGCACAAAAGGAACTCACGGAAATAGAACGGCTATACCCGCCATCGGTAGAATTTTACAAAGAAAAATTCTCCTTGCTTTCTTTGGTTACCGACCCCGAAGAGGATGCTTTGCAAATATTGCTTAAAGCATACCGTTTAGATCCTTCGGACCCTGAAATACAATATTTCTTTGCATTTGAATTTTTGAAAAAGAAAGAAATAGACAAAGCCGTGCAATGCTACGCCATTGCCATAAAACAAGATGCTGCTTTCGTGGACCAAATGGTGAATTTTGCTTATTATTTTGACGAGAACATGCAATATGCAGATGCCCATACTTTTTACACGATACTGTCAAAACAATTCCCGCTTTTGCCCGGGGTTTGGTTTGGTATAGGACTTGCTTGCAGTTGGATGAAAAAATACACGGAAGCCATTGACGCTTACCACTACGTGCTCTGTTTGGACGAAAACGTATCTACCGCTCATTTCAATATCGGTAACGCCTATTTCGAGATGAAAGAGTATGGCAAAGCATTAGAACAATATCAAATGACTATTGAATTAGCAAACGAAGATTTTTATGCTTACGCGGCTGCCGGCGACTGCTATTTTTACCTTTCCGACTTTGAAAATGCTTTTTTTTATTATCAACAAGCGTTAAGTCATAACCCTAATCACGAAGAAGCCATTTTAGGAGTAGTTAACTTGTTAGAAACCGTGGGAAAAAAGAAAGAAGCACTCGCCTTTGTAGAAAAAGCATTCTCCAAAAACCCGCAAAGTTGTGAGTTGCTATTCGCGTTAGCACAATCTTTTGACGAAGACCAAAAAGAAAATAAAATAGTGGAATACGCCGAGTTGACCTTATCAAAAATTCGAGAAGAAGATAAACCCGAATATTTGTGTGTTTTTTTGTGTCAAGCGTGTGTCGACAAACATTATGAGGCGGGAATCTGTATCGCGGAAAAATATTGGGCTTCGGGAAACATGGATGGCTTTAGCCTTTTTTCCATGGCGGCACTCTACTATCTTAATGGCAATATCGTGAAAGGAAATCAGCATTTAGCCGATGCCTTGATCCTGAATTACGACTACTACCATTTCTTTTTAAGTTTAGACGATAGACTATCTCAAATTCCAGATGTAATGAAACTTATAGAAAACTATAGACCGATAAAAGACGGGGAAAAATAACGTTTTTTTTAATGCACTTTTTTTAATACCGAGATATTCCTATTTTAACCAATTTTCGCGTATCTTCGCGTTCTATTTTTGTTTAATTAAAATGCGTGAAAATATGAAAAAGTTAGTATCAGAAATGATTGGGACCATGGTATTGGTTCTAATGGGTTGTGGTAGTGCTGTCTTTTCCGGCGATGCCGCGGGTGCCGTAGGGACGGGCACGGGTACTTTGGGCGTGGCATTGGCTTTCGGGCTATCAGTTGTCGCGATGGCTTACACGATAGGCAAAATTTCAGGGTGTCATCTCAACCCCGCGATTACCGTGGGCGCGTGGGTTGCCAAACGCGTTTCCGGCAAAGAGGCTATAGGTTACATGCTCTTTCAAATTATTGGAGCAATCATTGGCTCGTCTCTCATCTATTTGATGGTTTCTACCGGGGGGCATCAAGGTCCAACGGCAACGGGAGCCAACGGGTGGAGTGGTGATATTACGATGTGCCAAGCCTTTATCGCGGAATTGGTATTTACCTTTATCTTCGTCTTGGTAGTCCTTGGAACTACTTCTAAGGGGGCGTTTGAAAAACATGCCGGATTGGCTATCGGGCTTACACTCACGTTAATACACCTTGTTTGTATTCCTATCACGGGCACATCGGTCAACCCGGCACGTAGCATAGGTCCCGCTATTTTTGAAGGCGGAGAGGCTTTGTGCCAATTGTGGCTGTTTGTTGTCGCCCCTATCGCGGGTGCCATTATCGCCGCACTCGTGTGGAAAGCCATCGATACCAATAAATAAACTGTTTGTTTCATTATAATTACAAAAACGTTGTCGACAGACTATATTGAGGTTAAAATTAAATTTAACCCGGTATTCCCTTGGAAAGATGTATTCACCTCCCACTTATCAGAAATGGGGGCAGATAGTTTTATGGATGGGGATACCGAAGATGAATTGTGGGCATACATTCCCGAAAAAGAGTATAAACCCGCGGAGTTAGAGACTTTGTTAAAACATCACGACTATCCTGTACAATTACAACACGAGTGCAAAAAAATAGTCTCTCGCGACTGGAACGCGGAATGGGAAGCCCATTTTCAGCCGGTATCTATTGACGGGCAATGTTATGTTCGTGCCCCTTTTCATCTCCCGCGACCGGATATGACGTATGATATTATCATAGAACCCAAAATGTCGTTTGGAACAGCGCATCATGAAACGACTTTCTTAATGATTTCTTATCTTCTACAAGAAACCGTACAAGAAAAAAGAGTCTTGGACATGGGGGCGGGAACAGGAATATTGGCAATCTTGGCATCAAAAAAAGGGGCACGAAACGTTGTTTCTATTGACAATGATGAATGGGCATACCAAAATCACATAGAAAATAACCGGTACAATCAAGTGCAAAATATCACGGTGATTCTTGGGGACGCGTCTTCCATTCCACGGGAACCCTTTGACCTCATTTGTGCCAATATCAATCGTAACATTCTTTTAAATGACCTCCCCTTTTATGTTAAAGCATTGAAAAAAAACGGTATTCTTTTACTTAGCGGGTTCTATGCAGGAAACGATTTGAGTTTGTTGCAAAAAAAATGTTCCGAAGAAAATTTGTATTTTGTTGATTTTAAGGAAAAAAACTCGTGGGTATCCGCTAAATTTTGTAAATAAACGGATATTAACATTTTTTTGTGGATAGAAAAATAATTTTTGCTGTTTTTCTATTTAGAAAAATTTTATTTTTGTAAATGGATAGCAAGACAAAAAAATTTTTCGTGAATATAATTTATTTTTTACATAAGGTCATGAATAATAAAAGATTTATCTCCATAGTTTCAAGCGTGTTGTTTGTCGCTTGCATATTTTTTTTGATGAATGCTTGTTCCCCGCGTGCCAATGAATACGATAGGGGCAAACCGTCGACATACAAGCATTATAAAAGTAAGAAACCAACTCGTCATACCACGACGACTCAAAATACCAAATACGTGATTCATGGTAAGAAAAGACAATTTAAATACAATCATTAATTTTTTGAAATGAAAAGAAACAAAAATATTACAATTCTCTGCCTCATTTTCTTTACTTTTTTACTTGTTCAGGGAAATGGGCAAACACTGCCGCCTCCTTCATCTTCTCATACTACAGATACGACCGTAGAACATCAAGAGTCTCTGCGTTACTCTACTCAAGAATTGGATTTTGATATTGTTAAAGGAAAACCATTGATTAAAGATACCGATCCGTTGGTAGATAGCATACCTGATGAGCACGGGGAAGACTACGAAGGGGACGAATCTTTCGAGAATATTCCCTATCGCGGTCCTTCTATTCATTATATATATTTTGAAGACATGCCGGGATATGGTACATATCAAAATTTTGATGTTATGTTTGTCCATTACAAACACGAAGGTCTCGTGAAGGCAGATACGTTGGTTTTAACCAATTATCATCACCCCGCCCCCTTTAAAGCCACCTCAAATTATGGTATCCGGCATCGCAGGATGCACTATGGCGTTGATTTAGGTTACCCCGTGGGAACCCCTGTGGTGGCTGCTTTTGATGGAGAAGTACGGGTATCGCAAGTCAATGCCGGCGGGTATGGAAATATCGTGGTTATCAGGCATTATAATGGACTCGAAACCTATTACGGGCACCTTTCGCAACGATTAGTCAACCCCGGACAAAAAGTACAAGCGGGAGATACTATCGGTCTGGGCGGCAATACCGGTCGCTCCTTTGGAAGTCACTTACATTTTGAAACCCGCTATTTGGGCACCCCTTTCAACCCGCGAAAAATTATTGACTTTGATAACATGAAATTGGTTTGCGACACCTTATATATCAAAGGAAATAGCCCTGTTCCTTATCTCTTGGCTGAAATGAATAAGAAACAATCGAAAGAAAATAATAACTTAACTACCCCATCGTCTTCTTCGGTAGCCTATTACACGGTAAAAGATGGAGATACCCTCTCTCATATCGCGTTTAATTATGGAACAAGCGTTCAAAAGTTGATGAAGATCAATGGTATGAGTTCTGACTTTTTGAGATCGGGACAACGGTTGCGCGTCAGATAGTCCATATCCTAAAATTTCCGTATTGGAATACCCAAAATATAAAAAATATAAAATGCAAGAAATCAGAAATATCGCTATTATTGCTCACGTTGACCACGGTAAAACAACACTCGTGGACAGGATGCTTTATCAAACCCATATTTTCAGGGCAAACCAACAAGTACAGGAATTAGTGCTTGACAACAATGACTTGGAACGAGAACGCGGCATCACGATCTTGTCGAAAAACGTTTCTGTTCGTTATAAAGATGTGAAAATTAACGTAATAGATACTCCGGGGCATAGTGATTTTGGGGGTGAAGTAGAGCGGGTACTCAATATGGCAGACGGGGTACTTATTCTCGTGGATGCGTTTGAAGGTCCCATGCCTCAAACCCGTTTTGTTACCCAAAAAGCCATAGAACTTGGATTGAAACCTATCGTGGTTATCAATAAAGTAGACAAACCCAACTGTACCCCCGAACTCGCGCAAGAAGCCGTCTTTGAATTGATGTTTAATTTAGGGGCGAATGACGAGCAATTGGATTTTCCCACCGTATATGGATCGGCAAAACAAGGTTGGATGGGGGCAGATTGGAAAAATCCTGCTACCGACATTACTTACCTTTTAGACCAAATCGTAGAGCATATTCCCGCGCCAAAAGAAGAAAAAGGCACCTTGCAAATGATGATATCTTCGCTTGACTACTCCTCTTACGTGGGACGTATTGCCGTGGGACGTATCAAACGGGGTAGCATAGAAGCGGGACAAACCGTTACGCTTTTTAAACGCGACGGGAAAAAACAAACCTCTAAAATTAAAGAACTCTATACTTTTGAAGGATTGGGTAAAGAAAAGATAAAAACACCGCTATTGTCAGGGGAGATTTGTGCCGTGTTAGGATTAGACGATTTTGAAATTGGCGACACGGTTGCCGATGCCGAAAATCCCGAACAACTTACCCCTATCAAGGTCGATGAACCTACTATGAGTATGCTTTTCACGATTAACAATTCCCCCTTTTACGGGCAAGAAGGAAAATATGTTACTTCGAGGCACTTGCGCGACCGGCTATTTTCGGAATTGGAAAAAAATCTTGCCCTGAGAGTAGAGGAGACCGGTTCCCCGGACATCCTTAACGTTTACGGGAGAGGCATCCTTCATCTCTCGGTATTGATAGAAACCATGAGACGTGAAGGCTACGAATTGCAAGTTGGACAACCACAAGTGATATTGAAAGAAATAGAAGGAGAAACTCACGAACCTATAGAGCAGTTAAGCGTGATCGTGCCGGAAAATTTCCAAAGTAGAGTTATTGATTTCGTGTCGCGTAAGAAAGGAGAACTGTTTTCGGTAGAGACTAAGGGCGACCGTGTGCAACTCGACTTTTATATTCCTTCGCGGGGAACGATAGGGCTACGTAATCAAATTCTCACCGCTACCGAAGGGGAGGCAATTATGTCGCACCGTTTTCACGAATACCAGCCATGGAAAGGCGATATTGCAGGAAGACATAGCGGGGCACTTATCTCGATGGAAACCGGGATGTCGTATGCCTACGCAATTGACAAACTGCAAGATAGAGGCTCTTTTTTTATCGAACCCGGGGACAATGTATACGCGGGACAAGTTATCGGGGAACATATCAGGCAAGACGACTTGGTTATCAATGTTTGCAAATCAAAAAAACTAACTAACATGCGCGCTTCCGGCTCGGACGAGAAAATGCGTATCGCCCCGGCAATCAAATTGTCGTTAGAAGAATATATGGAGTTTATTGGCAAAGACGAGTATCTCGAAATTACCCCGCGTTCGCTTCGCGTAAGAAAAATTATCTTGGACGAAACCGAACGCAAACGAGTTAAAAAGACAGAATAATCAACTTTTAAAGATATGATACTTGATAAAATCACCTTGTCGGGCATGGAGTTTTACGCGTATCACGGTTGCTCTGCCGAAGAAAAAGTGGTGGGGACCCGTTTTAAAGTAGACCTTGTTTTATATGGTAATTTCTATGCCGCCGCCCAAAGCGACAACCTCGACAAAGCCGTAAACTATACCGAAGCATACGAAGTGGTGAAAACAGTAATGGAAAATCCTGTCAACTTATTAGAGCACCTTTGCCAAAAAATCATGAATGACATAGGTCTCAGTTTCCCTATTATTCAAAAAACAACGGTTACGGTATACAAACTTAACCCCGCTATCGGGGGAAAAACCGATTGGGTGTCGGTAAGCATGAGCCGTGTAAGAAAAGTATAAAAAAGCAAGTATCAGATATTCTTTTCTGTCTATAAAAATCCACCAATTAATCACAGTTCCGACATTGACCTGACAAAGTCCGCAACCGTCAGTCGATGAACGCCCAGAATACGGGCTATCGCGCATTTGGAAACTTTTTTGTCGAGCAGGGCTTTGATTTTCTGTTCTTTGCCGGTCAATTTCCTGACTTTCGACTTGCTGCCTTTCGGACGTCCCAGCACAACGCCTTCCGCCCGTTTTCGCGACAACGCCTCTTTGGTGCGCTGCGAAATCAGGTTGCGCTCAATCTCCGCCGACAGCCCGAAGGCAAACGCCAGCACCTTGCTGTTGATGTCGCTGCCGAGGCGGTAGTTGTCTTTGATAGTCCAGACCTGAATGTCGCGGTTCATACAGTCGTTCAAGACCGCCATAATCATCAGCAGATTTCTGCCGAGCCGCGACAGTTCGCTGCAAATCAGGTTGTCGCCCCGCCGCATCTTTTTAAGCAGCCTGCCAAGCCGCCGTTTCTCAATGGTTTTGGTTCCCGAAATGGTTTCTTCAATCCATCTCTCGACCACCACTGTTTTGTCCTCGCAAAAACGGTTAATCTCAAACCGTTGATTTTCTACCGTTTGTCGGTCGGTAGATACCCGAATGTACCCGTAAATCATAATTTATTTTTATTAAAATATTATTAATTAAATAATTATGATAATTAACGGAAAATGTGTATATTTGCAAAACTGTAATTATATGGTTTTACAATAAAAAACCTTCTATATTTTCCGGAGTGATAACTTTCACTTCCTCAACACTATAACTATTTGCAAATGAAGTATTTATTTTCGTTCTTTTATTCGCGTTGTATTTAAATTCAATTGCGGTTATGTTTCCGTCTTTTTCTTCCAAATAATCTATTTCGCTTTGGTCTTTGGTGCGCCAAAACCACGAATTGGCATATATTTCGTTGTAATTCAACTTTTTAATCCGTTCTGAAATAACAAAATTTTCCCATAACGCGCCTCTATCATTTCGTGTTTCAATTTGATTAAAGTTAGAAATCAAAGCATTGCGAATGCCGTTGTCGTAAAAATATATTTTCTTGCTGAATTTCAGTTCATTACGCAAATTGCGACTGAAAGAGCCGAGACGGAAAATCACAAAAGTTTTTTCGAGCAAAAGTATGTATTTTTCAATGGTTTTGGCATCTAAACCGCAAGTCTTCCCCAGTTCGTTATAGGAAACCTGACTGCCGACCTGAAACGCCAACGCCTGCAACAAAACAAGCAGTTTATCGGGCTTTTGAATGCCTTCCCACTGCAAAATATCTTTGTAAAGATAACTATCGGAAAGTTGTTTTAATATTTTTTGTTCATTTCCCTGATTTACAACGACATCAGGATAATAACCATAAATCAGTCGATGAGGCAAAAGCCGTTTTTCCTGCAACAGTCCGTGATGAGCAACCATTTCGGCAAACGAAAGCGGGAAAAGTTGATATTCCCATTTTCGTCCCGTAAGCGGCTCATTCACACGGTTTCGCAACTCAAAAGCGGAACTGCCCGTGGCAATCAGTTGAACGTCTTTGATTTGGTCGGTAATCAGTTTCAGTCGAAGTCCGACATTTTCAATCATTTGCGCCTCGTCAATAATCAAAATTTTGAAATTCCCGATATATGCCTGTAAGCGCGTAGAGGTTGCATTTTTAAAAATTTCCTGCACATCGGGTTCATCTCCGTTTAACCACAAAACTTCATGATTATCAAATAATTGATGCAGCAAAGTAGTTTTGCCCGTTTGCCTTGCACCAAGCAGGATAATTGCTTTCCCTTGATGAATACTGCTGTTTATTTTATCCTCGATAATTCTTTTAATCATAATAAAACATTTTTACAGTGCAAAGATACAACTTTTTTGGAAAACGTTCCTAAAATATCGCGACTTTTTCGGAAATTATTCTTAAAATATCGACATAACGAAAAAGGGTAATTTGGTTAAAATTTATTGAAAAATAGATTTGCATAGTTCAAATAAATAAATGTTGTATATTTGCATTCAAATAAAATCATTTAATAACATTTGACAATCGAGTTGTGAGTTTGGACGGTGATTCGTTCGCGAGCGACCAAGAATATTTTGATCAAATCCCGGGTTATTGGGAAAAAATTGATGCGGCGGGTAAAGAACCGATAGGGTCCGGTTTGATTTATGATAAAGAAACTTTTTGGAAAGAATAATATGTGGACTATCGAGTTTTCAAATTACGCGCTAAAACAAAGGAACACAGTCCTAAAATCTGCGTATAAGGATAAGATCAGTGATTTGTTGGATATTTTGACTCATTACGAATAACTTACATATTTTCAATAAATTCTATCTCTTCCGCCAAACCATACAATTATCCGAACCTTGATTAACACGACTTTTTGACCAGAAAGGTCGTATTTTCATAACCGCATACAAGCCGAAGGCGCCGTTTGCGGTGGCGTAACAGCGCAAAACCTCTGCCCGAAGCGGCAGAACTTCTGGCGTTGCAAGGAGGCTGTCTCAAAAGTAGAAAAGCTGTGTCATTCCAGCGAAAGCCGGAATCCCCTTCTAATCGTTAAAGATTAATATACAATCATTTAGCATTTGACGGTCTTCGGGAGGTGGCGGAGAGATCCCGTGTCGCAGCACGGGACGCCATGACGGGCTTTTGAGACAGTCTCGGAGTGGGGGGACATTGTCCGCAGGAAACGTTTCGACAGTTTCTTTTGTTAATGAAATTCCTTGTGAACCAAAGCAATGGTGAAGTTATTCGCATATACAACTTTTAACCGAATAAGCACACATTTTTTTTTTCATTTTCTGTCTATAAAAAACGGTCATATAATTTCGGCAGACTTTGTATCGGCTACGACAATTATTTTGGAGTTTTTTGTTGTTTTCGTCAATCATAAAACAACAATACATTAAGTGGAAAGGAAATATAATTTTGGGGTAGTAATACCTATGGCAAACGAGTCGGCTTCGTTCGCGCTTTTCACGGGCAAATTGGCAGAGATGTTTGATTATCTGGGCAGCGGAACAGCCTATTTAGTGGTTGATAAAGTGAGCAAAGACAACACGTTGGAACTATGTAGGGGGTTGTCGGAGCGTGACGGTCGTTTTCGGACGGTATGGTCTCCTGAAAACCGCAATGTAGTGGACGCGTATATACGCGGTTATAAGGAGGCAGTGAAAGAACATGATTTCATCATAGAGATGGACGCGGGCATGTCGCACGACCCATCGGCGCTGCCTATGTTCCTCAGGGTGTTGAATGAAGGCAATGAGTGCGCTTTTGGCAGTCGTTTTATCAATGGCGGCTCAATATGGCAGTCGTCGTTGAAGCGGACGTTTTTGTCTCGCACCGGCACAATACTTGCCAACGTGTTGCTTGGAACGCGCATGAAAGATATGACATCGGGTTATCAGGGCTTTCATGTAGGGGTAGTATGCGATTTGCTTAATTATCAACTGCTATCGAAGGCTCATTTTTATCAGACGGAAGTACGTTATTTGCTACGAAAGAGGCGTTACATGGAAGTGCCGATACACTACAGGGCACCATCGCCAAGCGTATCGAAGAAAGCGATAAAAAATTCGGTTGAAGTGTTGTTGTATTATTTTATTCAGAGATTGAAATGCAAGTCAAAAGCAATATAAAACAAACAAGCATGTTTACGCGTAAAGAGATATTATATTGGTGTTTAGCCTCCTTGTTTTTGGTATTATATTATGCGTTAATAAGTATTAACACGATAAATATACCGGAATGTGATGATCAAGGATTAGTTTCATTTTTAACGAGATATTTGAAAGGTTCATTTGGAGATAAAATCGAATTGTTGTTCATGCACGGCGAGCATCGGTTATTGTTTGCCAAACTCGTGGTGTTGCTGTCATACGGGTTAACAGGTCGTTTGAATTTTAGTGCATTTATTATAATAGCCAATTTAATGCTTATTGGGATGGGAGCTTTAATTGTAAGTTTCCTAAAAAAACGCGAGTACATCGCCCTGTTCGTGTTGATTATAATATTGTTGGTGTTTAACGGGCAAAATGCTGAAACAAGCGTGTATTCGCTTGCCGGGTTGGGTAATATTGCAGCAATGTTTTTTATGGTATTATCTATTAGTTTAGTGATTGCTAATCGATTATGGCACTTTTGGGTGGGCGTGTCAGTAATGTCATTTACCTTGTTCACGAATGGCAACGCCTTTATATTGATACCTGTGTTGGCAGCGACATTGTGGTTGCAAGGTAAACAAAAGCGAATGTACTGCTTTTTGGCAGTAATACTCCCTGTAGCAGTTTGTTATTTTGCTACATATAAACCCGCAGGTGTCGCGTCTATTAACTTTATTGAGTTGGCAATAAATTACTTTTGTTTTATTGGTAATAATTTTTGGGTTTCTTATTCGGCAAGATGGATACCTTGTGTGGTTGGCATATTTATTTGTCTAACATGGATTTATGCAGTATGCAAACGATATTGGCAACATAATGCCAAGTGTTTAGCGTTGTTTACTTTTATGTTGATCACGGGTGCCGCTGTAGTTATCAATCGCCCTGAAAGCGCGAGCATGGGGGACCAGCGATTTCGTCTTTACGGTTGTGTACATCTTGTGCTCACATTATTATTTTGGATTGAAATGCTTGATAGACAAAAGATAATGTTACTATCGAAAATATTTTTGCCGCTAATAGTATGTTTTTCGATAACAGGCACTATAGTAGGTTTTGACAGGTTGTTTAAAATCACGGAAAACAAAAAAGCGTCGTCTTACAACTGGCAGTATCATAAGATGGGCTTGGTTGCCTTGTCGTATCCCGACAGAGTGCCGGGGAGAGTAGTAGAAGAAGCAGAATCAATGGGGGTTTATTATATACCACAACTACCATTGAAACAACTTCAATCACAGGTTGAACAGAACAATACAAGTTGGAGCAATCGCGAATCGGATATGAGTTATGGCATAGATTATTGTGAAGAGCGAGAAGGGTTCACGATATTGAGAGGATGGGCTTATACCAATTCAGGAGATATGAACAGAGCAGAAATCAAACTCTATCTAATTGGAAATGAGAGTGTAATAAAAGTTATCCCGTATTGGGAATGTCGTTTTGATGTAAGCAGTAACCGTAACAAAAAATATTGCGGATTTTTTGCAGTAATTCCTCAGTCTGGCATTAAAGCAGGGGAGTATAGTCTTGGAATCGAGATACGTAAGCGTTTTATCATACCGAGCAAAGAGATATTTAGTTTGCTGACTGATTATCACGTGACATTTTAATGGGTTACAACTCCCGTGCCCCGTTTTTAATGGCTACGCGGTATACTTCGGGTTTAATATTGAAAATCTTCTCGTAAGCGGCAGTGGTTTTGGAGAGGAAGTTTTCTAACAATTCGTCTTTGACGAGGTTGATGGTACATCCTCCGAAGCCGCCTCCCATGACTCTCGAACCGGTAACGCCATGTTCTTTGGCTTTCTCGTTCAGGAAGTCGAGTTCGGGACAACTTACGGTATATTTCATGCTTAGCCCTGTATGGGTTTCGTACATTTCGCGTCCGGCGGCTTCGTAGTCGCCTTGCTTTAGATATTCGCAGGTGTCGAGTAGCCGTTGAATTTCTTCTATCACGAATTCGGAACGGATATAATCCACGGAACTAACTATACCTACGACTTCTTTTAGCATCCCTAAATTCGCGTCGCGAAGAAATTTTACTTCAGGGTGTTTTCGGGCGATTGCCGACACTACCCTTTCGCATGATTCCCTTCGCTCGTTGTACTCGTTTCCAAGCATGTGGGTTACACGGGTATTGATAAGCACGAGCGTGTATCCTTGGGGAGCAAATGGAAAATACTCGTACTCTAACGAGCGGCAGTCGAGCCGAATCAACGAGCCTTCTTTACCAAAACAAGAGGCAAATTGGTCCATGATTCCACATTTTACGCCCACGTAATTATGCTCTGTTGCCTGTCCTATTTTGGCTAAGGCGAAAAGGTCAAAGCCGAGGTTAAAGATGGTGTTGAGCGCGAAACCCACGCAACTTTCGAGAGCGGCAGAAGAGGACATGCCCGCACCCAAAGGAACGTCGCCCGATACAACAATATCGAAACCTTCGACAGTCGCTCCTTTTTTTATCATTTCCCGGCATACGCCAAAAATATATTGAGCCCACCGTTCTTTCGGTTTGTCGGCTTCTTGCAGACCAAACGTGCTATTAACCGCTACGGTCTTCGGGTTTTCATCCGGGGCATAAGCCCGTACTTGGGCTGTTCCGTTTGGGCGAATGCAGCAATACAATGCTTTGTCTATGGCACCGGGAAGTACGAACCCCCCGTTATAGTCGGTATGTTCGCCAATGATATTGATTCTTCCGGGAGAGGCGAACAAACGTCCGCCCTCCCCGAATTTATCTTTAAAAATCTGTTTTAAATAATTCGTATCCATAATTTTAAAATTTAATATTACACGTTATTCCACGGGAATATCTTTATTTACATTTTTACAGCCTATCAAAGCATAGAAGAGCAAATAAGCCAGCCCGATGAAAACAACCCAATAACTATTGATATAACTCGCGAAATCTTTCACGCCAAAGTCGGCAACCCAGCCTTGTATTAATGGTAGCACGCCGCCGCCTACCACGAGCATCATAAATATGCCGGAAGCCATTTTGGTATATTTTCCCAATCCTTCTACGGCAAGATTGAAAATACCTCCCCACATGATAGAGGTACACAGCCCGCAAAGCACGAGCAACAATACATTCACGGGAACTTCAACCATCCCGAAAGAAAACCCGCTTTGGAAAACAGGCATATTAACAAGATGTGAGTGTGGCAATAAGATAGCCAATAACACTAATAACAGAGCCAAGGTAGATGTTGCGGTAAGTTGTGCTTTACTGGATACTTTCATGCCTATTGCCGCACCGATGAGTCGCCCGATAAGCATAAGAAACCAATAGGTGCCCGCGATGGTGCCCGCGGTAGTAGCGTCAATAGACAATCCTTCGGTATTGAGCAAAATAAGGAAATTAGGGATACCTACTTCCACGCCCACGTATAGGAAAATACCGATGGCACCCAACCAAAAATGCCGGAAAGAGAGTGCGCTGAATTTGTCTTTTTTATCTGCTTTGTTTTCGACAACCAATGCCGGTTCGGGAATTTTCACTAACCAAAGTACGAAAAATGCCACCGCGAAGATAGCCATAGCGATAAACAAGGCGGGCGATGCACTTTCGATGGTAGCGGCGCTACCGGTAAGGTAGCCTACAAGTACGGGAACGATAGTAGCATTAAGGGAGTTGAAAGAGCCGCCAACTTGAATCAGGGTATTGCCGCCGTTGCCGCCGCCGCCCATCGCGTTGAGCATGGGATTTACCACAGCATTGAGCATACACATGGAAAAACCGGCAATAAATGCCCCTAAAAGGTATACTCCAAAAGACGCTGCTTGCCCTGAAAGGTATTGTATTCCTACCCCTGTAAAACCCACGACAATCGCCAACAGTGCAGTCTTTTTATAACCTATCTTTTTGAGTAATAATCCGGAAGGAATACCCATGAAGAGATATGCCAAAAAATTGCAAAATGTACCTAATTGCGACTGCCAATTGGGTGCATGGAACTGCTCTTTGAGCACCTTGGCGAAAGGTCCGCCCAACCCGGTTACAAATGAAATCATCCCAAATAGGAGAATCATAATGATAATCGGTAATACATAATTTTTCTTCTCTGTTGTCATAAAACTAACATTTTAAAGTGAAGGACACCTCTAATTTTTACTTTTTTACAGTTTAGTTGAGGTGCGTTAAAACCAAACCATAAAATTTTTGCAAATATATAAATATTTTCTTTATATCCGGTTCAGGTTATTCTGCCACACAACGTATGGGGTGTCCGAAACCGCCGTCATCGTAGTAAATTTGAGCATTGTCGACAAGAAAATACAGATATAAGGGTTTCTCGTTGTTGTTGAGAGTATTACTCCAATAATAGCCTTTAATAGATTGATGGTAAAGAATACTGCTGCTTTTATCGCGGTAGCCTGTCGCGGGGAAGAAAATGCTCTTGCCCGTGGCTTTGTCGGTAAATTGTCTACCATTCACTCCATCGAGGGTAGTCCATTCGTTGCTTACTTTATCTTCATCGAGCAAGGATTCTAACTCGTCTAACGTGGGCACACGCCAGCCCGCGGGCGATGGGTCGTTTGCTTTTTCCCAAGTACTGCCGGAAGGGGTATTATTGTCCCAATCTGAAACGGTTTCTCCGGTAGAAGCCCATCCTTTTTTCCGGTTCCATTGGTAAAACATGCCGTAATCAGAAGGTTTGCCGGCAACGGTACCGGGGGCATCTACATTGCACGTAGCCCAAGTTACCCCGTTGATAACCTCGCTACTGATAGTAACGGTAGTGCCACCACCAGTGTCCCCATTGTCAGGACTGTCTTTTTTATATTCACAATCCTCTCCTTCTCCCACGATAGTATAACCCGTTCGCGGAGCGAGTTTGCACTCTTTTTTACACCCGTGAAAGCCCCCTGCAAGCAGTACGGCTACAAAAATTACTGAAATCTTTTTCATTGTAAATGGTCTCGTTTTTTATTGATTAAGAAATGAGTACAAAAATACTACTTTTTTTAATACGCGGATAGGGTAGAAATTTTTTTTTGTGACAGATAATTTGCATTTCTAACGAAAAGTCTATACCTTTGCAGCATGAAAAAAATGGGGAAAATGAATCATTACCATATATTATTTTACAAGAGTTTGGGCAAATTAGAAAAACAGGGGATTGTTATTTTTTCGTGGTTATTTTTCGTGATTATGCATGTGTGCGCAGGAATGCCGTCCGACAGTTCGCGAGTGCATGTCGTGGAATTGCCCGCGACTATCAATACATCTTTTTCGGAATATAACGGGATTCTTTTGCCCGATTCGACTTTTTTCTTTGTGCGGTTGCAAAATAAAAGCATTAGTCATCAAGAAGATCCATTATTTGACGAGGGGTGGGCTTCGCGGTTATATCGTTCTCGCGAAGTTGATGACCGGACATATAGTGAGCCCGAACCGTTGCCTCGGCAAATCAATTCCCCGAAAATGCTAACGGCAAATTTTTGTTTTGCCGAAGATAGTAATCATTTGATATTTACCCGTTGTTATCTCGAAGAGAATAGAAAGCACCCTTGTTCGTTATGGGAGAGTTACCGGCGGGACGGCAAATGGAGTAAGGCAGTCAGGTTGCCCGAGAGTGTCAACCGGCAGCATTGTAGGGTTACGCAGCCATTTTGGGTGCCCGTGTATCGGAAAAATGCCCGCGGGAGGGATGGTGATGCGCCCGATCACGCGATATTGTATTTCGTGTCCGACTGTCCGGGGGGACACGGGGGCACAGACATTTGGTACGTGGTCGTGCGCAAAGGTCGCTATAGTAACCCCGTGAACGCGGGGTCGCTCATTAACAGCAAGGGCAACGAGACTACCCCATTTTATGACACCCGTAGCCAACGACTGTATTTCAGTTCCGATGGGTTGCCCGGGTTAGGGCAACACGACATCTTTTATAGTAAGGGGTCATTGTCGAAATGGGAAAAACCTACCCATATAGAGGCACCGGTTAACTCTTCATGGAATGACCATTATTTTAGCCTTAATGCCGATGGGGTAAGTGGTTATTTTTGCAGTAATCGCCCGCGAACTGGCGACATGAGCGAGGCTTGTTGTTACAACATTTACGCGTTCACGTTGCCGAAAGAGAAAACGCCACCCGCGACAACAATAGTTCCTTCTCGCGACAGTTTGCTCGAACAATTGCGACAATACCTACCGCTCTCTCTTTATTTTCATAACGATGAGCCTGACCCCAAATCATTGGACAGCACGACTTCGCAAACTTATCCCATGACCTTAAATAACTACATTGCTCTTGAAGAACAATACATGAATCAATGTGAGGATGGATCGCGGGGACAAACACGACAAGAGGCAGAGCGTGAGATGAAAACTTTTTTCGAGCAAGAGGTGCGGGAGGGTATGAGGCGGTTAGAAGCATGGGTACCTGTTTTATTGCAGGTTTTGCGAGCGGGGTATCCCGTTACGCTCGTGGTGAGCGGCTATGCCAGTGCTTTGCATCGTGCCGACTATAACACGTTACTCACTTCGCGACGCGTGTATTCGCTTGTTAACTATTTGCGTACTTACGAAGACGGCGTGTTCTTACCCTATCTCAATGGCACGTTGCCAAACCATCTTGTTGTGAAAACCAAAGCATTAGGAAACACCGAAGCTCTGAAAAAGAAAGTCAATGCCGACCCGCGAAATCAAAGGCTCTCTATTTACGGGATAGAAGCCGCCAAAGAAAGGCGTGTGGAAATTTCAGAAGTAGAATAAGGTATCTGTTATGACGCTATTTTTTAACCAATTTTACCACGCCGGAGTTACTGCCTTTGCTGATGTAGAGCAAGTAAGAGCCGGGGGGAATGTGGTTGAGATAGAACACCTCGTTCTCAGAAATGCCGCTACGGGTTATGATTGTTCTACCAGTCAAGTCAATCAGCCGGATGTCCGCATCCCGCGCATTGTCAATTTTCAAATAATCGGCAAACGGGTTAGGATAAACGGTGATACCGTCTATGAAAACATTCGCGATGTATGAGGGCTGTATTGTTACCGTTGCCATACCAAATTTGCTGCTATCGAATGTAGAAGTAGCAATAACCGCGATAGTATGTGCTGTTTCGTCATTTGCAACTTGCAAGAGACCTTCGGTAATTGTAGTGCTTGCACTATTATTGCCGCTAATGCTCCAAACTACTGCTTCGCTCGCACCACCAACAGTCGTAACTATGGCACTAAAAGAGAACGTTTCGCCCGGTGCCATTTCTTTCTCGTCCGGAGCTACGGTAACGCTGATCACTTCGGGAGTAACAGAGGCATCGGTTGTAATCGGGGCACTTGCTGCCGACGAGGGCGAGGCGTGATGAGTCGCGGTTCCCGCCACGCGAGCATAGAACGTGTAAGCGGTTGCCGGTGTCAAGCCTGTGAACGTGGTTGATGTTTGCCAAGTCGTGGTGCCTGCCTGTTGGTATTCAGCCCCGGTAATGGTATTGAGAGTGATGCTATTGTATGTTTTGCTTGCCAAAGTGGGGGCGGCGGGAGCTGCCTGCTGCGCTTTTTCCACGGTTGCCGTGGGTGTTGAAGCAACACTGCCGTTGGTATTTACCGCCGTTACGGTTACGGTGATAGTGCTGCCAATATCTGCCGCCTGCAAGGTGTAAGTAGCCGTGCTCGTGCCAATATTGGTGGTGCCCCGTTTCCACTGGTAGGTTAGCGTTCCTAAAGTTACGTTTGGCGTGGAAGTCAAGGCGGAGGTAACAGCCGTGAGCGTTTCACCATAAATTGCAGAGCCGGTAATGCTTACTGTCCCACTCAGGGTTGCTTTCTCGGTGTTTTTGCTCACCGCGACATAAGCCGCCGCGTTGTCGGCATTGTCTTTTACTACCACGTTAAAATAATAAGTGGTGTTGGGAACTAAGCCGCTTGCCGTCGTGGAAGTTATCGCCGTGCCCGTTGTTACAACCGTACCGTTTGCTTCGCAAAGAGCCACCGTGCCGATATTGTTGCTTGCCGAACGATAAACGGTATAAACCAAACTTGCCTGGGGTGTCACGACATCTGTTGCTGCACCCCAAGAGAGCGGAACGGTGGTTGCCGTTGGCGTGCCCGCGGCGAGGGCACCGGTGCCGGTAGGAATGGTGGGCGGGGTTACGTCAGGGGCGGCATCGGTTGTAATCGGGGCACTTGCTGCCGACGAGGGCGAGGCGTGATGAGTCGCGGTTCCCGCCACGCGAGCATAGAACGTGTACGCGGTTGCCGGTGTCAAGCCGGTGAACGTGG
>JAISUP010000103.1 GCA_031272025.1 Bacteroidales bacterium | reverse complement strand
GAAACAATGACAAAGACGATGCTGATGACTGCAAAACACCGCAGCATCGCTGCCCTGTTCAATGAAAATTTTTGGGATGATACTTTTTAGGGTGTCCCAGTGGCGAAGTCAGGAAATGTTATCGGAGGTAAAAAAGGTAAAAATAAACGGGAAATGGCTTCCCGCCGAGACCGCCAAATCCACCGCCGAACTGATAGACAAAGTACAAAATCTGCCTGTTACGTAAAAATCAGGGAGTTATGGGTTAATAGGAAGCCAAATGAAAAAAATGAAACAGAACGATATTCTGATTTGTTCGGAATTGTCGCGTCTTGCAAGGAATTTGTTGATGATTATGGCAATCCTCAATGAATATATGAATCGCGACATTCAGGTTTGGACTATCAAAGACAACTACCGACTTGGCAGCGACATCAACAGCAAAGTTCTTGCTTTTGCCTTTGGGCTGTCGGCAGAGATTGAGCGCAACCTCATCTCTCAACGCACAAAAGAGTCGCTTGCTCGCAAGCGAGCAGAGGGAGTTGTTCTTGGTCGTCCGAAAGGCAGCAAGTCGAAAGTCCGCAAACTGACCAGCAAAGAAGCAGAAATAAAAACTCTTTTTTGTTGCAACTCATAATTATTTAATTTTTCGTGAATTTAGTTATCTTCCGGTCTATTTTTAAGAAATACACACCCGATGGTAAATGGGATACATCAATGGTGCAAACACCATTTTCATTTACCCGTTTGGTAAAGGCATTTACTTTTTGTCCGGTAAAACTGTATATTTCAATATCTTTGATTTCATTTAGGCTATTGTTTTTGATTTGTAATTGATGAGTAACGGGATTGGGGTATATCGTGAAATAGATTGGGGGTACAAAGTTTTGTATTCCTGTATTTTGTTTAAAAAATACGATAATGGTAGCGTTTTTGCTCACGCGGGTAAAAGTATAACTTGTCGCGTTTTTCGCGGTATCTCCGCCAATGACTACCATAGTGTCTACAACCACTTTTTCTACTTCGCAGTCAGTTTTTGCCTCGAAAGTGAACGTGTAATCCTCTCCTGCTTTCACCGTAATTGTTTCTGCGGGCGTGATGCTACCCCACGCGAAATTATTTACCGATGGCGTGATTTCGTATTCTACGAGTGCCTCCGGTAGGGTTTGAAAAGCGAGCATCTGCTCTGCCCATGTCGACCATTGATTATCGCCGCAGTTTGCCTGTAAATACAGGTAAAACGTGTAACTACTATCAGGAACTAAGTTATGGATAAGATAGTGATTGTCGGGAACAAGGTGCATGTCTGCCGACTGCGCGGGGTTGCTTACCGACACGGGGGAAAGTATAACGCGAAATGCCTCTTCACTGTGATAATCCCATTGCACACTCGCCGTTGTGGAACTTGTAGTTTCTATGGTAATGCCGGTAGGTGGCGGACATACTTCCTGTGGTTCGGAAGACGTGAGGCTAATTTTGTCAATCTTAATTCCTGATTGATTATAACTGTCATGATGTCGGAAAGCAATGTAAATGCTACTACCCGCGAAACTCGACAAATCCACCGTGCGCTCTGCCCACACGTAGTCGCTTCTCGTGATTGAAAATACCGTATTCGTGAAAGAAGCAACGTTCGTGTTGGTAGTAGAAATCAATACCGAATAGGTTTCAACCGGACCATTTGAATCCATCCAACAAGAACCGTCCCACCACGACAAGGTGATTTGCTTGTTCGCGGGCAAACTTATCAATGGGGTGATAAGATAATTATCGGGATGGAGGTCCCAATCCCACAATGAACGCGACACGGCACAACTATAGCCGTCTATCACGCTCTCTGCCGGAGCACCATCTTTCTGCCATGAATCCCCGTCGGCATCGGCATCAATATTTAACCAGCCCGCGGGGGGAACGGCGTTCTCAAAAGATTCTTCAAACAAAATATCTTGCGCTAAAATCATAGTCATGCTCATAAAGAACATGCCCAGAAAACATAAACTTTTTTTCATCTTTTTTATAATTAAAACCAATAACTATTTTCTATTACAACGCTCGCAAAGATTGTTTAATCAAATCTTCTACTGAAAGATTAATTCCTTCTTTTTCAATAATTTTATCCAAAATATTCTCTGCCACATTTTTAGAATAGCCCAAGGTAGTTAATGCCGACAAAGCCTCGTATTTATTGGCATTATACGATGTACCGGGGGCAGCGGTTGTCCCGCTCGATAAGGACATTTTCCCTATTTTGTCTTTCAGTTCGATGATTACCCTTTGTGCGGTTTTGTTGCCTATGCCTTTTACAGATTGTAAAACACGAACATTGTCGGTAGTAATGGCATGAATAATCTCCGGCACGGAAAGCGAAGACAAGAAGAGCATGGCACTGTTAGGACCGATACCGTTCACGGAAATCAAATACCGGAAGATAGAGCGTTCTTGTTCGGTATAAAAACCGTACAAGGTATGTCCATCCTCTTTTACAGCGTAATGTGTGAATAGAAGTACGTTATCTAAATCTTTAATTTCCGAAAATGTAGATAACGAGACATGGATAAAATAAGCCACTCCCGCGGCGGTTTCTATCACCGCGTAAGCCGGATTTTTTTCTATCAAGAGTCCGCGAATATAAGTAATCATAACACGGGGTTAGAAATTGCAGAATCAATTTCATGCAGGGCAAAAGCGTATGCACCCAAAGAAACGGAAACAGAGGCATCCAACGTAGAAATTGTAACCCCTATGCTTTTGCGGGCATTACAAGTAACACAATCGTTATATCCTTTTACCTGAATATTTTTGGTTTCTCCTTTGGCAAATTCGGCAAATTGCAAGTCGTCGTCCAAGTCGTAAGCATGACTCTGCAAACGGCGAACTCTATCGCCGGAGAGCGTGCTTAATGTTCTGTTCATTTCTTGGAAAAGGGCAGGTTTGATGTATTTAGCGGCATGTCGCAAACCGCCTCCTATAACTACTATTCCATCAATAAGAGATACTGCCGTAGCAATCGCGTGCCCGGCAATTTCACCCATTTCGGCAAATGCCTGTCGAGCCGCATCTCCCGCACCCGGACGGGTACCTTCTGCTATCGCGTAGATGTCTGCCGGCTCAAGGTGATGATTCTTATCTCCTGCAAATTCCCCGTAAACTCTTTTAATGGCTCTTGCCGAAACCCCATCCTCAACCATCATGTCGCTTCGTTTTTTATGAGGCAAACAGAAAATTTCTGTGCACGAGTTGTCGCCAAGGTGCATTTGCCCGTTAACCGTGAACCCGAACCCAAAACCTGTACCCCACGTAAAACCAATTAAATTGCGATATTGTTTGCAACTACCCATATCTTTTAGTCGTTGATTTACTCTGGGCAATGCTCCCGCCAATGCTTCTCCATAAACAAACAAATCGGCATCGTTGTTAATGAATACCGGTACATTAAATCGTTTTTCTAACAAACGTCCCAATGCCACGCCTTCTCTAAACTCGGGAAAAGCAGGAATAAAACCGGGACCAATAATCCCGTTCAAATAATCGGCAGGACCGGGAAATGCAAAACTAATGGCAGTAGCCGAAAGTCCCTGTGATTGTAATCGCTCGGTTACCTCTTCAAAACCTTCAATAATAGAATCAATGCATCTTTGCAAGGGGTGTCCATGGGCATACGCCGGCTTATTAATTTTCTCGACTACAATTTTATTTCCCCTAATCGCGCTAAAATCGAAGTTGCTACCTCCTGCATCTAACGTGATGACTGTTCTTTCGTCTTTTGAATACATCTTGTTGTTTTAAAATGGTTTATATTATGATGGAATGTATTTATCTGCGATGACCTCCGCTACTCCCCGAACGACCTGCCGATGATGAACCTGAAGATGAAGAACTCCCTCGAGAAGACGAAGAACTTGGACTGGAATAACTCCCTCGCGAAGATGATGAACTCGGTGTGGAATAGCCCGAACTCCGACTACTGCTACTTGCCGGTCTCGTGCTTGACGTATTCGCTGGTCTCGTTGTTGAAGGGGTAGTGGTTGGTCTCGTTGTTGAAGGGGTAGTAGTAGGTTTCGTTGTTGAAGGGGTAGTGGTTGGTTTCGTTGTTGAAGGGGTAGTAGTAGGTCGTGTGGTTGAAGGGGTAGTGGTAGGTTTCGTGGTAGAAGGGGTAGTAGTTGGTCTCGTGGTTGAAGGGGTAGTGGTAGGTTTCGTGGTAGAAGGGGTAGTAGTTGGTCTCGTG
>JAISUP010000098.1 GCA_031272025.1 Bacteroidales bacterium | reverse complement strand
GCTTCGCCTTCGCGATGACGATACGACCTTCAGGCTTCGCCTTCGCGATGACGGCACGACCTTCAGGCTTCGCCTTCGCGATGACGGCACAACCTTCAGGCTTCGCCTTCGCGATGACGATACGACCTTCAGGCTTCGCCTTCGCGATGACGGGATAAGGAACCGTCATCACGGGCTCGACCCGCGATCTCCTGATAAAGCGGGGGATTCCCGCTTTCGCGGGAGGCAGGTAGGCATGTCAATGTGTCCGCGTGCTCCGCGTCTTCTTGGCGTTCTCCGCGTGAAAAACAAACTCTTATTGTCTAAACCGCTTCGTGGTTCTTCGTGTCTTCTTCGTGAGACTTCGTGAATTTAGAATTCAGAATTTAGAATTTAGAAATAAAGATTATGGAAAGGAATGGGATAAGAAATCGTCATTGCGGGCTTTCCCCGCAATCCACTGATAAAGAGGTGTATTCCCGTTTTCGCAGGAATGACGCGGCTTTTCTACTTTTGAGACAGCCTCACAAATTGATTCGTTTATTTATGAACAACGCCTAACAGACAATTACACCCAACGGACAATGTTCATGTCTTGGTCATGGGGCAGTAAGGGGTGGGTAGGGGTGAGGCGAATTGCCCAACTCCAAACGCCGACATGTCTGGTGGGTAAATCTAACGTGAACAATGTGTTACCTGTTTTTTCGTTATGCTCGTTGTGAATATAAGAAAACGAATGTTTGCCTACAAACGTATTTTTTTCGTTTTCGCGGTCAGTAATCACTAATTCAACCCGAATATCATCAGGCGTAAGGTTGCCCAAACGTAGCGTCACGGCAAAACGTAGTGTTTCGCCTAAGTTGTAAATATTTTGCAACATATCGGGGATTTGGGCATCCATTACTTCTATATTGTCCCACGAGGCGTATATTTTGTTTTTCCACGTTATCAACTGCCTTAGCAAGGCTTTGTCGTTGTTTAAGAGTAGTCGCGAACGGGAGAAGAGTTTGAGATAGAATTTAGAATAGTATTCATCTACTTGTCGTTTCATGGTAAAACGGGTGGCGATATGTTGGAAGTTGGCACGCATCATGGTAGTCCACGCGGTAGAGTATTTTCGTTGTTGTTTTCGGGAAAAGAATGCAGGGATAATTTGTTTTTTAATGATTTCATATAGGGTAACGGCATCTAATTCATCTTGTTGTTCGGGGATACCGTATGTAATATTTTCGGGCAAAGCCCATCCTCCTTCCGGGGTATATCCTTCTGCCCACCACCCGTCGAGCACGCTTAGGTTGAGTACCCCGTTCATGGCGGCTTTCTCGCCGCTTGTTCCCGATGCCTCTAACGGTCGAGTGGGGGTGTTGAGCCATACATCGCAGCCCGAAACGAGTTTCTTGGCAAGATTCATGTCGTAATTTTCGAGAAAAATAATATGTCCCAAAAATTCGGGTTTTCGCGAAAACTCGATAACGCGTTTTATGAGGTCTTGTCCGGCTTTGTCGTGCGGGTGTGCTTTTCCCGCGAAGATAAAGGTTACCGGACGATGACCGCTACTACCATGCACGATTTCCAACAATTCTTTTTCGTTAGAAAAGAGTAAATGAGCCCGTTTGTAGGTAGCAAAACGGCGGGCAAACCCGATGGTGAGCGCGTTAGTTCCTAAGGCTTTGATGGCTTGAAGAGTGCGTACAATCAGTTCGGGAGGTTCGTTTCTGCGTCTCATTTGCACCTCCAACAAGCGAGTTACCGCTTTCATGAGGTCGGCACGCAGTTGCTTTTTAATAGTCCACATTTGTTCGTCAATAGCAGGGTCTTCGGGAAATTGCCATTGTACGGGGGTTAGTTTTCCATCAGAAAAATTTCGTGTTTCGTGTTCTTTAAAAAAGTGTTTCCATTGTTCGTGTGCCCATGTAGGATAGTGTACCCCGTTGGTTACGTAGCCAATATGTAACTCTTCGGGACAGAAGCCATCGTATAGCGGGGCAAACATTTCGCGAGATACTCGTCCATGTATTTTACTAACCCCGTTCACTTCTTGACAAAAACGGCAGGCGAGCACGCTCATCGAAAATTTTTCGTCGCTTTTGTTTTCGGGGGAGCGTCCCCACGACATGAACTTGTTCCACGATACGTGATAGCGGTCGGGGTAATGCGCGAAATACACGCGCATCATATCTTCTTGGAAAGCATCGTGCCCGGCTGGCACAGGGGTATGGGTAGTGAAGAGAGACGTTGCGCGTACCATTTCTTGCGCGGCGGGCAAACTGTAACCGTCTTCCATAAAATCACGCAACCTCTCGAGCGAGATAAACGCGGCATGCCCTTCGTTAAGATGATAGAGGTCGGGGTTTATTCCCAAGATTTTGAGCAGTCGTATGCCTCCCACGCCCAACAAAAGTTCTTGTTTGAGACGGTTTTCATGGTCGCCCCCGTAAAGTGTAGCGGTGGTAGAGCGGTCATCTTCTCTATTGTCTCCAAAATCAGTATCTAATAAATACAGAGGTACTTGTCCCACTTGAACGAGCCAAATACGGGCGTAGAGGTCGCGTCCGGGTAAAGCAATATTGATGGTTTCCCATTCGCCATTCTTATTTTTCACAGGTTGTATAGGCAACGCGGAGAAACTCTGTCGCGGGTATAGGCTTTCTTGTATCCCTTCGCGCGACACTTGTTGTCTAAAATAACCTTCGCGATACAACAATCCCACGCCAATCATGGGGAGATGTTGGTCGCTTGCCTCTTTGAGGTAGTCGCCGGCAAGCATTCCCAAGCCTCCTGAAAAGATTTTCAATTCATTGGTAAGTCCGTATTCCATGCTAAAATAAGCCACCATCGGTTGCTTGTCGGGGTAGGGGGGAGGGGTGTTCATGTAGGTTTCAAAGTTATGGTACACCTCATTAAGTGTTTGAATAAATTTTTCGTTTTTCGCGTATTGACGAATACGATCCGCGGGCAGTCGTTGCAGCAACAAAACCGGGTTTTGGTCGCCTTCTCTCCATGCCTCTTTACCAATGATGTCTTCAAACAATTCTCGCGCCGGGGTGTTCCATGTCCACCAAAGGTTGCGCGACAGTAGCGAAAGTTTATCCAAAACCGGGGGCAACACGGATTTGACGGTCAATTTGCGCCATTTTAGAGGAGTCTTTTCACGCGCTGTTTCGGAGAGCAATACCTTGGCAATTTTATGCTTGTATTGTTCGTGTCGTTTTGAACTTTTTTCAATCGCGAAATAATATGCCTCTAAATAATGCTCGTAAAATTTTTGCCAAGAAGTTTCATGGGCGAGGTCGAGTGCATCTTGTCGCGGTAGGTCTAAGGCATCGTGAGTATTTTGTAAAAACTGATGGATAAGTTTGGCGAGATTCGCGGTTGCCTCTTCGCTATTGTGGTCGTCGCGGGCAATAATTTGCACGCACGATTTGTCGGGACATTCTTTGAGTGTCCATTGTCCAAATCCTGACAGTGTAGTTGTGATCGTGGGAATTCCAAAAGCCACGCTCTCTAAGGGTGTGTATCCCCACGGCTCGTAATAAGAAGGAAATATCGACAAGTCGAAACCTATGAAAAAATCATAATACGACAAGTTGAAAATGCCGTCTCTCCCGTTGAGATATACCGGGACAAAGATAACTTTTACCGGAGATTCAGGGTTATTGTTCAAACCTTCGTTTTGTAGAGCGCGAATAATAGGGTCGTTGCAGGGGTCTGAGAGGTGGTGTGTCGTGTAGGCACCCAAGGGTTGGGGGGCATCTTGTTTTTTTGGATTTTGCAAGGCATGAAGCAGGTCTTCGCGTATGCCACTTGTGGCGGATGGAACGGCAATAAATGCTACAACCGGACACGCGGGTTGCTCTTCACGCAATTTGGATAAAGAACGTATAAAAATGTCTATCCCTTTATTGGTAAACTCGTAGCGACCACTACTGATGAGCAGTCGTGTATTTCCCGGTAATTTTTGACCGGTAAGTGCTTCGGCTACGGCGAATAGTTGTTCGCGGGATCTTGTCCTGCGTTGCCGGTACTCATCCCCGTGGGGCACGATGTCGTTTTCAAAACCATTGACCGTGATAACATCAGGCTGTTTTTGTAAAAAATGCACACACTCTTGTCCGGTAATTTCGCTAACTGTGGTAAAGACATCTGCCGTGTGCGCGGCGAGCAGTTCCAACGACTGTTTTGACATGACTCCAAAACGAGTAGCCAATCCCGTGGGATCTATGTTCTCGATGTCATCGTAGAGCGGGATACCATTTCCTGCCGCGCATCTTCCCAATACCGTGGCATGAGTAGTAAATGCCGTGGCAATTTGGGGAACATGTTGTTCTAAATAAAGTACCCCTGTTCCGGTCATCCACTCATGAAAATGAGCCGCGATGCCGTCCGTGGCGTGCCCGTAATAGTTGTAAAAACTCTCTATAACTTTGCCGGCAGCGTAACCAAAAAGGGCGGGTTCTATGTAATCCCATTGCCCCGATAAGGAATCTAATTTATATTGTAACCAAAATTGGGTGAATATTTCGTTTTTCTTCTCGAAAAATGGAGTAAAATCAATTAAGATTGCCAACGGTAGCCCTTTCACGTTCCATCTGCCTACGCGAATGTGAAGACCTTCTTGATGGGCAACTTCTCGCCAATTTTTAAATATGGCACTATCCTCTATGAAATCACCCCTGCGATCTTGTTCTACCGACAAATCAGGTCCAATGCAAATATAGTTGTCTTTAAAATGTTCTACCGCGGTGAGCGCTTTCGTAGAAAGTACGGTATAAATACCCCCTACCTTGTTGCACACCTCCCAACTGGTTTCAAAAAGATAATCAATCTTATGTTTCATAAAAAAAATGTATTAAAATGCAAATGTACGAAAAAAACGGGTTATTTTTCTTGTGGGTTATTGTTTTTTAAGTATTCGGCGCAGGCTTCAAAACTGTTGAAAACGTGTTCTTCGGGAACTACTAACGGGATAACCTTGAGTGTGGTAAGCATGTATAACGGTTGTGGCTGAATAATGGTCATTAAGACGGTGATACCTTTGTTTTGTAAATCTTTGATGGCACTTTCCATCGCGTACAAGCCCGATTGGTCCATGAACGAGACCAATTTCATTCTAAGAATCACTATTTTCACGGAATCAGGAACATCGTGCATAACTTCATGAAAACGAGTAATAGAACCAAAGAAAATGGGACCATTTAGTCGTTGAATATAAATTTGTTCACGTATTTCATTCGCGAGACTTTGCTCGTCTTGCCATGGTATTTCTTTGTCAAACACGGTAATGGCACCTCCCTTATAACTGCTTTCTACTAAGTCGCCGGCTCTTTTCATAAAAAGGACACAAGCGATAATCATGCCTATTCCTACGGCGATGAGCAAATCCACAAAAACGGTAAGTAAGAGTACGCTAATGAGTACTACCGCATCGGCTTTTGGAATTTTAAAAAGGTCTTTAAAACCTCTGAAATCAATAATACCTATGCCCACGGTGATAAGAATCCCCCCCAACACGGACAAGGGCACGAAACGTACCCAAGAGCCCAAGCCAAGTAGTACGGCGAGCAAAAATAACCCGTGAATAACCCCTGACAGGCGCGTGCGTCCACCGCTTTTCACGTTGACTACTGTTCGCATAGTAGCCCCTGCCCCCGGCAAACCTCCAAAAATACCCGACAAGGCATTGCCAATACCTTGTCCTATCAGTTCCCGATTGCTGTTGTGCCGGTTTTTGGTAATATTGTCGGCAACCACGGACGTGAGCAACGTGTCTATAGAGCCAAGTCCCGCCAACGTGAGACCGGGAATAACAGTCATTTTTAACAACAAGCCCCAATCCATCCCCGACAAATCCATAGAGGTAAAACAAGGTTTGGGAATCCCCGAAGGAATTTTGCCGATAGTAAATTGCGCCGGACAATTTAAAAAATATGCCACCACGCTCATCACGACTAACGCGACTAAGGTGGCGGGAATTTTTTTAGTAATCAATGGAAAAAGATAGATAATGATAATGGTGCCCGCGCCAAGACAAAGCGGTAAGGGTTTAAAATGGCTCATTTTTTCAGGTAATTGCATGAGCATGTCCACGATGAGTACCGGTGATTTTAGCCCCATTAAAGGGTATATTTGTTGCACGATGATAATGATACCAATCCCGCTCATGAAACCGGATAAAACAGGGTAAGGAATGTAGCGGACATATTTTCCTATTTTTAATATGCCAAAAAGAATTTGAAAAATGCCGCAAAAAATAGCCGCGAGCATCATTGAAATCAGGACAGTTTCAATGCTTTGTGGTTTTCCGGTAGCCCATATCATTGATATCAGGGTGGCAGAGATGACAGTCATGGGACCGGTAGGACCACTAATTTGCACGGGGGTACCCCCGAAAATAGCCGCGAAGATACCGAGCATTAAGGCACCGGTAAGTCCTGCTAACGCCCCGATTGCCCCCACGTTGGGGATATCTTCAATGCCAATAACCCCAAAAGCCTGAATACCAAATGCCAATGCCAATGGTAATGCCACGATACCCGCGGTTAGACCGCCGTAAATATCTCCTTTAAGATGACTAAAATTTAATCTTCTCACTTTTTAATGTATTGATTTTAAGCAAATTCTTATTTTAAATAAGGGTTCGCGAAGGTACAACTATTTTTTCTTGTACACGGGAAAAACGTAAATTTTTATCATACATGCTTGAAAATTCAGAATTTTTACGTACCTTTGCACCCCCGTTTTAAAAGAGGCTCTTTGACGGGCAAGTAAATTCACCTCAACGTAAAATCATTAAAAAAATGACTTGTAAATCAAGTCGATAATTATTATTATGTCAGAAGAGTTAAACAATTTTCCTGAGAACACGGCTAACGAACCAGTGCAAGCCGAAACACGAGAAGTAGAAAACACGGCAGAAATGCCGGAAGTTGTAACAGAGGCTACCGAATTAACCGAAACGGCAGAAAAAATTCCCGTTGAAGTTTCCGAAGTAACTGATGAGGTAGCAAAAGCCCCTATTGAAGTTGTTGAAAATAAGGTAGAAGAATTGCCTTCGGAGGTTTCGGAAACAAAAGAAATCCATATACAACAGCCTCTTCCGGAAGTAGAAAATCCCGTGGACAAACCGCATCACAAAGAGGTACGCTCTTACACGCGTATAGAGAACCCTTACGCTGCAGAATTAGAAAAATTTAGTTGGGATGCCTTGGTAAAAAAAGGCAATAAATATAATGCCACCGAGCATGACCGTTTGGCAGAACTCTATACTAAGTCTTTCAAATCTATTGACGAACAAGCCGTTGTCATGGGAACTATTGTTTCTATCAATGCCCGCGAAGCAGTGGTAAATATCGGTTTTAAATCCGATGGTGTTATCGCTGCTTCCGAATTGCGCTACGACCCTAATATCAAAGTAGGAGACGAGATAGAAGTATATGTAGAAAGTCAAGAAGACGCTACCGGTCAATTGCAATTGTCGCATAAGAAAGCCCGTCTGCTCAAATCGTGGAAACGCGTGAACGAAGCTTTCGAGAGTCAGGAAATTATTACCGGCTACGTGAAATGCCGTACCAAAGGAGGCTTAATTGTCGATGTATTTGGTATAGAAGCATTTTTGCCCGGTTCTCAAATAGACGTGAAACCCATTCGCGACTATGATATTTTCGTGGATAAAACCATGGAATTTAAAGTCGTGAAAATAAATCATGAATACAAAAACGTGGTTGTTTCACACAAAGCATTAATAGAAGATGAATTAGAAGCACAGAAAGCCGAAATTATTGCTCGCCTCGAAAAAGGACAAATATTGGAAGGAACTGTGAAAAATATCACCAGTTATGGAGTGTTTATTGACTTGGGGGGAGTAGATGGTTTGATTCATATTACCGACCTTTCATGGGGACGCGTAGTACATCCTGAAGAGGTAGTACAATTAGACGAGAAAATTAACGTGGTTATTTTGGACTTTGACGAGAACAAAAAACGTATCGCGTTAGGTCTCAAACAACTGACACCGCACCCATGGGATAGTTTGGATCCCAACCTGAAAGTGGGCGACCACGTGCATGGAAAAGTGGTAGTGCTTGCCGATTATGGCGCGTTCGTGGAAGTGATACCGGGCGTAGAAGGTCTTATCCATGTTTCCGAGATGTCATGGTCGCAACATTTGCGCACAGCCCAAGACTTTATCAAAAAAGATGATGAGGTAGAAGCCGTGATACTGACCTTAGACCGTGAAGAACGTAAAATGTCCTTAGGTATCAAACAATTGATACCCGATCCGTGGACTAATATTTTAGACCGTTACCCGGTAGGTTCAAAACATACGGCTATCGTGCGCAACTTCACGAATTTCGGTATTTTCGTAGAACTCGAAGAAGGCGTAGATGGTCTTATCCATATTTCTGACCTCTCGTGGTCGAAAAAGATCAAACATCCCGCCGAATTTACAAAAATCGGAGAAAATATTGAAGTTGTTGTATTAGAAGTCGATACGGAAAATAGAAGATTGAGTTTGGGACACAAACAATTGGAAGAAAACCCGTGGGACGTGTTTGAATCAATCTTTACCGTTGGCTCTGTGCACGAAGGTACTATTATTTCGCAAAACGATAAAGGAGTAGTTGTTTCGTTGCCTTACGGGATTGAAGGTTTTGCTTTCAATAGGGTTTTGTTGAAAGAGGATAAAACCATAGCACAAGTAGATGAAACGTTACCCTTCCAAGTCGTGGATTTCTCGAAAGAGGCAAAGAAAATAAACCTCTCGCATACGCGCACATGGCAAGAATCCAAAGAAGACGAAGAAAAACGACTTCAAGCCGAGGATCGCAAAAAGGCTAAAGAAATCGCTAAAATCAACGATAACGTTGAAAAAACAACGCTCGGAGAC
The DNA here is from genome assembly GCA_031272025.1 of Bacteroidales bacterium. GTDB lineage: Bacteria > Bacteroidota > Bacteroidia > Bacteroidales > WCHB1-69 > JAGVVH01. Next base: position 3,685 of record JAISUP010000098.1, on the reverse strand, counting down.
TTAGAAGCCTTCCAAAGTCTTAAAGAAGACCTCGAAAAAGGAGAATAACTCTGAAAATTTTTGAATTTGTTTGATAGAAAATGGGGTATTTAGGTATCCCATTTTTTTTTATCTTTACAACCGGACCAAGTTTTATTCCACGATATACATGCGCGGGACACGTTTTGATATAGCAGTAAGCAATTGATATGGAATTGTTTGTATTGTATTCGCGGCTTGATTCATGGGAATAGTATCTCCATATACAATGACTTCGTCGCCAACTCGAACTTGCAAATTGCTAACGTCAATCACACTCATATCCATAGATATACGTCCCACGATAGGACGTGTTTCGCCACCCACGAATACTTTTCCTATTCCATTACTAAAAGTCAAGGGGTATCCATCGGCATACCCCAAAGGGATAATGGCGAGTTGCATTTTTTTATCGGCAATAAAGGTGCGATTATATCCTACGGGTTCTCCTGAATTGATTGATTTTATTTGAGTTATGACCGTTTTTAGCGTTACAACATTTTGAAGCATATCTTGTATGTCAGGGAGGGGAGAGAAACCATATAGCCCCAATCCTAATCTTACCATTTCAAATTGATATTCAGGGAAACGTGCTATGCCCGAGGAATTAAGAATATGACGGGGTATGAAATAGCCCAAACCTTCCATCATTTTCGCGGACAAGTCAGAAAAAAGAGCAATTTGCTTAAGCGTGTACGGGTCGGAAGCCCTATCTTCGGAAGCCGACAAATGCGAAAAGATAGAAGATACTTTCAAAACCGGATGATTTTTTAGTTTAGAAACCAGATCAATAATATCATCGGGGTCGAAACCTAAGCGGTGCATCCCCGTGTCAAATTTAAGATGTATGGGAAAAGTCCGGATATCGGGGTAACGCGATAATAATGTTTCTAAATGATTTAAATAGTGAAAATTATATATTTCAGGTTCCAGCCCGTAGCGTACCATGCTGTCGAAACTATGTCCTTCGGCACCCAACACGATGATAGGAACCTTGATGCCCTTTTCCCGCAAATATATGCCCTCGTCTGTATATGCAACCGCGAGAAAATCAATCTTGTGAAAAAGTAATTCGTGAATCAATTCCGTGTTGCTGCCCAACCCGTAGCAATTTGCTTTTACCATCGCTATAATTCGAGTTCCCGGACGTAAAAAAGAACGAAAAACATTCAGGTTGTGTATTATCGCGGATAGGTTGATTTGCAATACCGTGCGATGAGTACGTTCGTGCAAAGAGTTAGCCACCTTATCTAAATGAAATTTTCTTGCCCCTTTAACCAATATGGCTTCTTCATATATAGGTATCTTGTTGATATTCTGCAATAAATCATCTGTATTTTTAAAAAAATAGGATTCTTTGACTTGAAAACAGTCTTGATGTTGAAAAAAGTCGTCCCCAACGGCAATTAGCCTATAAATATTACTTTGCCGTATCCATTGATTTATTTTTTCATAATCTTCTATTTGTAATGTATTTACATGGTCAAAATCAGATATCAATAGACTTTTTTTTCGATGATGACATTGCGTGCGCAAGAAGGACAGAGCCACCTCTAACGCGTTCATATCCAAACTATATGTATCATTTATAACGAGCGAATGATGAATGCCTTCCATAATTTCCATGCGTGAGGGTAGGGGAGTGAGCAGGGCTAATTTTTGGTTAATTTCTTCAACAGAAATGCCAAGATATAATGCCATAACTACCGTATGTAGCGCGTTTTCTACCGACGCAGTGTCGGTAAAAGGAATACTTATTTTTATATCATTAAGAAACACGTGATTCCACCTGTCTTGTTTTTCTTCGCGCATGATGTGATATACCGCGTTTTTGTTTTTTCCCCATGATATAAGTTTAACATTTTTAAAACGATCAGATTGTAATGTCTCGTGAACATTTTGGTGGTCGCGACAATACACGAGCGCCTCGACATTTTCAAAGAGTTGTAATTTCTCGTCTAATTTTTGTTGTTCATTGACAAAAAAGCGAGAATGAGCCCGCCCAATATTGGTAAAAATGCCTAAGGTAGGTTGAATGACATGGACTAATTTTTGCATTTCAAATGGTTTAGATATCCCTGCTTCAAATATTGCCAAGGTATTTTTTTCGTTTATTTGCCAAATGGAAAGCGGGACTCCAATTTGAGAATTATAACTCATGGGATTTTTTACAATATCATCATGTCCTGATAACATGCGAAATAACCATTCTTTCACGATGGTTTTCCCATTGCTGCCGGTAATGCCAACGACCGGGATATGAAATGCTTGGCGATGAAAAGAAGCAATGGTTTGTAAAGCCTGAATGGTATTATTTACTCGTAAAAAATTGCAATTTTTAAAAGCGGCATAACCTTCTACAGGTCGAGTAATGATAAAATGACGAACACCCTTTTCCACTAACTCGGGTATAAAACGATGTCCATCATCATTTTGTGTTTTTATCGCGAAAAAAATCGTGTGGGGAGCCTCCACGAGTTCACGACTGTCGAAACATAAATTCGTAATGCTCGCCTCCTTGTTATACACTATCTTTTCATCAATATCCAACAAGGTTATGATTTGTGCGATATTTATCATAATTAAGTTATTATTAACTAATTACATTTTTATTTTGCCGCGATAGTTTCTATTTCCACGAGCACGCCCAACGGGAGTTCTTTTACTGCAAAAGCCGCCCTCGCGGGGGCATCTTCAGGGTAATATTTGCCATAAATTTCATTCATAGCCTTAAAATTAGCCATATCGCTTAACAGGCAAGTAGATTTAATCACGTGTTGATACGTGTATCCCGCGGCTTCTAAAATCGCCCCGATGTTTTTCATCACTTGTTCTGTTTGTTCTGTTATCCCGTCTGCCACACAACCTGTATCCGGGTTTACCGGTAACTGACCGGAAATAAATAACATTCCATTGATTTCAATGGCTTGACTATAAGGACCAATGGCTTTTGGTGCCCGGTCGGTTGAAATTACTTTCTTCATCACTTTGTTTTTTCTATTTAACATAATATAAATTATAAGAACTTTTTCATACTGCTAATTTTTAACGCGCTTGCAATTGCCGGCGTAACTGTAAGCAACGTGAAATTTTTACTGCAAAATTACAACTTTTTCGCGACTTCTTACATTTTCTATTTAACATAATACCTCTCTTTATCTTGCTTTTTATTTACTTGTTTTTAAAATATTTAACTAAAATTTCAATTGATTGTAATACTTCGTTTTCTTTTTCTGCTCCTCGCTCGCTTATCGTCAGCAGCTCGCACATCAGACGCGAAAGGCTCGTTTCATACTGTTTTTTATCGGTAGTTCCGGAACGCGTTATGATATGGAAAACGCCTCTTTGAGCAAAAAATCAAGAAATGTCCAACCTTCAAATGGTAGATACCGCAAATTTGCGGTAGGGTTCTCTCTCAGTTCCCGCCGAAACTCCGCTATTATTTCACGTTTTTTCGCGCTAAATCCCATTTATTGACACAATTTAGGGCTGATTTCCACAGATGGAAGTCAGCCCCTTTTTGGTTACCTTTGCATTCTCGCAAATCGTAACAACAGTGCGGCAAACGCTGATGTATTACATAGATTTCATCGCGTTTATGGAAAATCCAAACCGTGGTTGGCAAATCATATCCGAAGCATACGCCAATTCACCCCCTAAAATCGTC
>JAISUP010000030.1 GCA_031272025.1 Bacteroidales bacterium | reverse complement strand
CAACATTTTGTCCCTATCAGGACAAAAGCATGACTGCAAATTTTGTACGAAGAAATTTCAAACCGACTTTGCAATTTTTTACACCCCACCCGCAGGGACAGAACTTTATTAGCGGCTGTTTCAAAAGCCCGTCATGGCGTCCCGTGCCGCGAAACGGGATCTCTCCGCCATCTCCCGAAGACCTTCAAATGCTAAATGATTGTATATTAATCTTTAACGATTAGAAGGGGATTCCGACTTTCGCCGGAATGACGCGGATTTTCTACTTTTGAGACAGACTCTTTTTTGTTCGTGTGTTAGGATTTCTAATCACTAATCACTAATCCTTCACGAACTTTTTCGTTATAGTACCTTCGTTGGTTTGTACCCTTAGCAAATACATGCCCGTGGTTAAGTGCGAAACGTCAATGGAGTTGACCGTTGATAATTGACTGTTCGTAATTATTCGTCCGGTAAGGTCAAGAATTTGCACATTCTCTATTTTCCATTCTCCATTCTCTATGCTCAATTGGTTTTTCGTTGGGTTAGGGTATAATTTTAATTGATTGTTTTTCTGTATATTAGCAATTCCGACATTTCCGTTGAGCACGGCAACTCCCGCGAGGTCAAAGCCGCCGGAAGCGAAAGCGGTAGGGTAGGGGTCGTTAATATAGTGTCCGCGCGCGTCGGTTCTCGCGTATCGTGGGGCAATGTTGCCTACTACGTCTATGATTTTTATCATGGTAATGTTGTCGAGGTCAATTCCCGTGCTGTCGCGCAAATCGGCGAGGTCGAAAGGGGTGCCCCAACCTGCCTTATATTTTCCTGCTAAATTGTGCAAAAGCGTAGGATCTATCGTTCCATACGCATCTACTTGACTAATAGATTGCACATTGGAGGTAGCAGGAAAACGCACCCACCGGTTGCCATCGCTACTCACTTCTACAAAGGCTAATTCAAGAAAGGTGCTGGAAAAACTATTTTCAAACACGGCGAAGTCGTAGCCTTCCTTGTCTTGAATTGGGGTTTCAAAAGTGAGTATCGCGTATCCCCCGTCTCCCAGACTGACGACACGGGTAGTGCTGTTGCTCACGGGTCCGGTAGCAGAATCGGGCGAGCCATAGTCTACCCACATATCGGGAAACGCGATATCTTGCAAGCCTCGCACGACTTCACAGCCGGTTGCCCATCCCGATATGCGCGGGTCAGTACACGACACCGCGAGGCTGCCCGCCGTACCTACCTCTCCATCAAACCTTTCGGGAACCGGAGACAGTACCGACTGAACAGGAATTGTCCACGCGTATTGCCACGTGTCGGGATCATAATAACCACATTTTTCATCTCCAAATTTCACGAAATCACTATCTTTCACGTATAATGCATCATAACTCGACAAGGCAGCCGTCCCGTTTACATTATACATGAAATAACTGCCCGATAACGACAAACTCACCGGGGCATCGTTGTAATACAAATTTTGCAACCAACCGTTACTGCCATCATAAGAAAATCGCGGGTCAGTTATGGCGATACTATCCATGAGAGCAGACAACAAGATAGAGTCTGTGTCAAAACGGTAGCCCCATGCCAATGCTACATCAGGGTCACACCAATTGACCGCGAATATGGCTTCGTGTTTACCATTACCACTCCAATAAAGAATTTGCTTTTCATGCATGTCCGCATCATCGGGCAATACATTAGACGGGATGCCTTTGGTTAAGGACATTTTTACGTGAGGCGGTATCCAAGAGGGTTGCCCGCTTACCCCGTGCAACAAGCCACCTATCGCGGCGGCAATAAACCAAATTTTAAACTTTTTCATCTTTAAAAATTTTAAAGTTATACAATGATTTGCTTCTCACCGGGTGGATACGAAAAAAAATAGAACCTCTACGAAAAACGACATCACGTATCGGCACCTGCTTTCTTCCCGAAGCCCGGACCTGAGAAAATTGGATAAAACGGCAGGTTTTCTGACTTGTTTCTCTTTCAGGTAGCCTTCCCATCGCGTGCACTACGACAGTGACTGTTTCGTGAACCCAAAAGAACGTTTGAAACTCACAGCAGCGGGTACTGTTCGGGCTTCTCACCCGATTCCCTCTCTGAACTTCCATAGAGAAATTCATCACCGGTTTATCGCCGCGAAAGTACTAAAAAAAAATTGAACACACTACAATAACCCCAAAATTTTTATGTATCTTTGCAATATTTCTTTTTTGCCATTTAAAAAAAAAACAAATTTTTGAATATGAGAAAAATAGCATGTTTTGTTTTGGTATTGGTTATAGGAAATCTCGCTGTTTTGTCGGCACAATCCTCAAAAAACGCGAAAAAAAATGACCACGAATTAGTATTTCATGTTAAGGATGCGCGAGACACTATCATGTATTTGATTATCCAATTTCAGGATAAGTATGTGGTAAAAGATTCGGCACGTCCCCAAGGGAAAGGTAAATATATTTTTAAGGGACCCGGCACATACGATGATGGGCTTTACATGCTCGTGTCGCAAAAGCATGCCCCTTATCTCAATTTTATCATAGACAAAAACTACCATTTCGAGTTTTCCTTAGATACTTCTATGGATGCGAGCAAAGTAACAGTACTCAATTCTGCCCCGAATAGTGAAATGCTTCTTTTTCAACAACGCGCGGCTCAGGCAAATAAAGAAGCCAAAGAATACGGCGATAAATTGAAATCGGCTCAGGAAACCAAAAATCAGCAAGAAATAGACGAGTATACCGAAAAACTCAAAAAAGTGAACGAAGGTATGCTGACTTTTATAGATGAGTTGATTGCTCGCAACCCGGGTTATTTATTCTCGAAAATGCAAAAAGCATACCAAGAAATGAAATTTCCCGAATCTTTTGCTACCTTAGACAGTGCTAAAAGAGCAGAGGCACAACGACAATTTTATTACAATCATTTTTGGGACAATGTCGCGCTTGATGACCACCGCATGTTTTTCTTGCCTGTCTTTAACCAAAAATATGATGAGTATTTCAAAAAAGTCATGTTTTATCAAGAAAGCGACACCATCAATAAATACGTGGATTTGTTTTTGGATAGAACTATTAAAGATAGCCTGATGTACCGTTATATGATAGATAAATTGACCGTAGAGTTCGGGAATAGTAAATTTTTGGGACATGATGCGGTTTTTGTTCATATACTCAAAAATAATCAATTAGCGGGCAAAACGCCTTGGATAGGAGAAGATTGGATTAAAAAACAAGGGAAACGAGTTTCACGCTTAGAGCCATTATTGATAGGAAAACGTGCCCCGGAATTGATAATCCCGGACACGAGTGGAGCATGGCACTCTTCGCACCAGTTGCCTTATAAATACGTGATTCTTTGGTTTTTCGATCCTACTTGTGGCACTTGTAGAAAAGAAGGAGAAAAATTATGGTTACTCTATGATTCGCTTACCAAAGCAGGCACTCGCAATTTTGAAGTTTATGCAATTGGTAATCACCAAGATAGAAATAAATGGATACAATATCTTAAAGATCATGGGTACCGTTGGATAAACGTGGGCGGCAATACTGCCAATATTGACTATCTTGACGTGTATAATATTCACGAAACCGGGAACCCTGCCATGTTTATTCTTGACGAGAAACGCGAATTTATACTAAACAAACGTATTGACATTGACAAAATCGTGGAATTTATAGAACAACACGAGAAAATAAAAGCGCTTAAATTAAAATAATTGAGTAAGACGAGCGTTTATACAAATGAATCGAGTAATTTGCCATTTTCCACGCGAATAGTGCGTGAGGGAAATTTATCAATCATGGAAAAGTTATGCGTAGCCATGATGACCGTAGTTCCTTGTTGGTTGATTTGGTGAAAGAGCCTGAATATTTCTTCGGAGGTGATAGGGTCCAAGTTGCCGGTAGGTTCATCGGCAAGGAGTAGGGTAGGGTTGTTAAGCAGGGCGCGGGCAATACATACCCGTTGTTGCTCGCCCCCTGATAATTGATGCGGGTATTTGAAATCTTTGGTTGCTAACCCTACCATATCAAGCACATGCTCTATTCTGTCGAGCATGTCAGCCCGGTTTTTCCAATGGGTGGCACGCAAAACAAAAAGCAGGTTGTCGAGCACTGTCTTATCTGAAAGCAATTGATAATCTTGAAAAACAACTCCCATTTCGCGTCGCAGGTAGGGTATCTTACGGGCTTTGAGTTTTAGTAAATCAAAACCGACAACTCGTGCCATGCTACCCTTCGCGGGAATATCGGCAAGCAGTACTTTTAAAATTGAAGACTTACCACAGCCCGTTTGTCCTATAATATATACAAAATCACCCTCTTGCACCGTAAGACTTACTTTCGGTAATATCAATATATCGCGTTGAAATATATCAACGTCTTCCAATTTTACGATAGGTTCTCCCATGATGGCTGATAATATAAAAATGATTAATGAATAAAGCCGGGTGCAAAGATACGATTTTTTGACTAAAAATTAGAATTATATACGTGTGATTGGATAATTTCACGTATATTTGCAGCGTGTTTTTTATTTTTTATTATTTAATATCATGAATAAAACGACTTTTTTCTTTATAATGATATGTTTGGGTTTATTTTTTCCAGTTTTGATAGCACAAACAGAAGTTCAAATGCAAGGAGACCAAATGATTCGTCCCGGACAATGGACAGATGGTAGTCATCCTGTGTCGTATGCCTTTGATGGGAACGAGAACACGTATATGATTGTTGATGGTTCTAACCATACTTCGGCAAACGGGAGTAATTGGGTAGGTCTTGACCTTGGCAAGCAGTGCGTGATTACACGCGTTGCTTTTTGTCCCCGTGTAGACATTCAATCTACCGACTATCCCGACCGGCTCTTGTTGGGCATTTTCGAGGGCGGCAACCAACCCGGGTTCGGTGATGCCGTACCTTTGGCAATGGTGAAAACCGTACCCGACCGTAGACTAACTTTCATTGATGTCAATTGCTCGCGAGGCGTTCGATACGTGAGATTTGTCTTTCCCAGTCGCTATAATAACGGTTACGCCTCAACAAGCAATTATCTTGCAGAATTTCAAATATTTGGATACGAAGGAGCGGGAGATAACAGCCATCTCCCACAAATCACTAATTTGCCCGTGATATCCATTCATACCAATAACGAGAAAAATATTGTCAGTCGCGAAGAGTACCAACAAGGTAAATTAACTGCCATTTATAATAATGGCAGTCAATTTTTTGACGACAGTACCGAGGTCCGCGGGCGCGGAAATGCCAGTTGGGGATATGACAAGAAACCCTATCGTATTAAATTGTATAAAAAAACACGATTACTTGGACAACCCTGTAACGCGAAAAGTTGGACACTTATCAATAATTGGGGTGATAAAACGTTGATGCGTAATCTTTTGGCTTTTGATTTTAGCCGTAAAATAGGAATGCCTTATACCTCTATAGGTATTCCCGTTGACGTGATACTCAATGGGGTGTATCAAGGATGTTACCAATTTTGCGACCAAATGGAGGTGCGCGAAAAACGGGTAGAAGCAGAAGGCGATGGTGGCATGATGGTAGAAATAGATGCCTATGCCGAAGGCGAGGGACAGCAAGGAGTGGCTTGGTTTACCACGAAGGGTAGGGCTCCATACGAGGTAAAAGGTACCATAAAATATCCTGATAACGATGAAATTACCCCACAACAAAGTGCCGATTTGCAAGCACAATTCATACAAATGATATCTTCCGTGAATACCATCACGTTAGGAAATCAAAACACTTTTGAAGCAAATGCAGACATAGAAACTTTTTTACGGCATTTTCTCACCGGGGAATATTCGGGTAATACCGACACTTACTGGAGCGTGTATACCTATAAAAAACCGGGAAACGATATATGGTACTTTGGTCCCGTGTGGGACTTTGATTTGGCTTTTTATAACGATGATAGAACCCAAACCTACATGAATAGTTGTTTTTCTAAAACCAATCCCATCTATAATTGGCTTTATCCTTCGGGTAGCGCGGAGGGACAAATGAAAGATATTGTCAATAAAATTATGCAATACCCCAAACAGCAAAATCGCTTAAAAGCCATTTGGACATACTATCGTGACAGAAATCTCATTAGTAAAGAGAAATTGATAGAAGAAGTGGATAGATTAGCCGCAGAAATGCAAGAATCGCAAACATTAAACTTTAAACGATGGACACCGCTTTTGACTCAAAAGGTGCACCAAAATTTTCAAGCCTTAGGCTCCTATGAAGCCGAAGTAAATTGGGTAAAACAATATATTAACAACCGTATGGATTGGTTGGACAAAAAATTAGAATATACCATACAAACTCCTTATACTATACGTTTTAACAAACCTAAAAGTTGGGAAAAAGTATTACTCACAGCGTGGATACCGGGCGAGTATACTAATGATAGTGTCCTTATTTTTAAAGATTTAGAATTAACGGCTACCTCTAATGACTGGTATATTTGTAGTTTGGATTATGGCTACCGGAACATGTCGGTACAATTTAGCAATGGCAACAGGGCTAAAACCGTACCTGTGTCAGGTATCAGCAACGCGATTTGTTTGGGTACTACCGGGGAATTAGACGCGATAAATAACTATGTTACCGAAGAGATCTCGTGCAATGGCAAAAGTGTAGACACGAAGCCTCTCACGGTGTATTTTAAGAAGCCGCAACGATGGAGTACGGCACGACTGACGGCGTGGGTGCCGGGGGTGTGGGCTAAAATTACCCCCGACACAACCCCCGATATCGCTATGCAACCGGTACCCGATAACGAAGACTATTTCCAATATACTTTTGCTACTAACGACCGACATATCTCGCTTTGTTTTAATGATAGCGAACATTTTGTATCTGATACCGTGCGCGACATGATGTCTAATCTTTGTTTGGGTACAAATGGAAAAATGTCAGGCACGGGCTGGAAAACCCAAGAAATAGACTGCGAAAACGGGCAAAGTATCGAACCACAGACCATTACCGTGCGCTTCAATTTACCTGAAACTTGGACAGAGAGCCGTATCAGGGCGTGGCTTCCTGACGCGAATAATCAACTGCTCACCGCGACAGAGGGAGACCCGATGTCGCCCGAACAAGGTCAATGGTATACCCATAGTTTCCGCCCCGGGGAAAACAATATATCGCTACGATTTAACAATGGAAATAATTTGCAAACCAATATTATATCTTCCGTTAATCAGGATATTTGTATAGGAACAACGGGAAAAATAGCCGGTGAGTTATGGCTCGCCGATACGATAGATTGTGAAAACGGACAGAGCAAAGTACCGGGGGCAAAAGTGGAAGATTGGACAACTATACCCCTGACCTTAATCACGAATCACGAGCAAATCATACTCAACAAAAATATAGATAGTCCTTTATTCGTGTCTGTTATCACCGTGCTTGGGCAGGCATTGCACAAGGTAGAAATGACTACCCCACAACTTATACTCCCTGTCCCTTCGGGTTTTTATATCGTGCAAATTGCCCCCACGCGCACCCGACAACAGCATATAATTAAATGTGTAGTAACCAAATAACTTCAACAGATGATATCTTTTAGCGATATTGATAGGCACTCAACCTTGTATGCCCTTTGCGTTCGTTATTTCAAATTCGTGCTAAAATATTTATATTATCGTGATTATCATGTTATTGGAAGGGAAAATATCCCGAAGAAAGGGCACCCTTTATTCGTGATTTCCAATCATCAAAATGGGCTTATGGATGCTCTAAACGTATTGTTCATGTTTAACGATCAAAGGCAGCCGGTTTTTATCGCGCGGGGAGATCTTTTTAAACAAGACGTGGTGGCTAAAATCTTGCGTTTTTTTAAAATTTTACCCTCTTTTAGGAAAGGAGACGGCACTTTCTCGGATATACGCGGCAACTTGTCGATTTTTGACCTCGCCTCACAAGTATTGCAAAACGGGCATACCCTCGTGATGTTCCCTGAGGCTACCCATCAAGAAGGACATTACCTCGGTGATTTTAAGAAAGGCTTCCCCCGTGTGGCTTTCTCATCAGAGTTTCGGGTTACCCACCATCGGTTGGAATTGCAAATTCTGCCGGTGAGTATTCATTATGAAGACTATGATGCTTTCCGGTCGCGGGTTGTCATTAGCGTGGGACAGCCCTTTGGACTTACCCCGTTGCGCGAAACTTACCGTCAAGATCCTCAAAAAGCCTACAAACAACTTAATCAACTTGCCAAAGACCGGATTAAAGAAATGACTTTGGACGAAGGGAGTACTTATTTTAGAGAATATGATACCTTGCGACAGTTGTCATTACCCCGAAGAATTTACCCGCTTACCCGTAACAAATTAAACTTGTATGCCGAAAAAATCGCGGACATGCAGTTCGTGGCGGCTCTACACAATCTACGCGAAAGGCATCCCTCCCGTTTCATGACCATGATGCATGAAGCACGTCTGTACCAAAAAGGCTTACGCGTATCGCGCTTGCAAAACAACCATATCAACCAAAATATAACCACAAAATATCTTATTCTACAAGGACTTGTTTTGCTACTGCTTTTGCCCATATTCCTTTTTTCTGCCATTCATAATATGTTACCTTATGAAATCCCCGGCATAATTAACCGGTACGTAAGCGACAAGCAAATGCACGCGTCATTGTCTTTCGCGTTATCTACCGTGCTCACTTTTCCTATTACCTATTTTTTCATTTTCTTGTTTTGTTGGAACACTACGCACCACCTGCTCTACGCGTTAGGCTACCTTATCCCCGTGTTTTTATCGCTTTTCTTTTATCATTATTATAAAAAACGTATGATTCGATGGCTATTGTCGTGGCATTATAAAACTTTAAACGAACAACAAAATCGCTTACTCTTTCGTTTAAAAGACATTAAAACGGGCTTGCAAGGTACGTTAAAGGAGTAATTCGTGCCCGCCCATAAAGTTACTATTTTTTTAATTCAGTAAAAAAAATAATAGTTCGCGAGATATAGGTTCGAGCAAAAATTTAGCAACGCGATGGGGATACAAAAAAAAAGATGACGGGCATCACTACCCGCCATCTTTAAACCCAATTTTGAGTTTTTCTACTTAAATTCAATAATTTCAGCAGAAACAGTTACCACGACATGTTTTTTGTTTTCAACCTTGTCGATGGTTACGTTGGTTAGGGTACGCGAACCATTGAGTTGCACTCCTTTTGCCGCGGCGTTTTTCAACAAATCGGCTTTTGCTTTCGCCAAAAGCCCGATGTCTCCTTTAATGGAGATTTGCTCCTTTTTCGCCATAGCGACTCCCGTGAAACTACCCAAGGTTTGAAAATTTGCCTGCGACAAATCTACCCTTGTTTGCATGGCATTGCCCATAGTTCCTGCAAAGAACGTGGTTTTGCAGGAAGCAAAACAGATTACAATACTCCCAGCGATTAATAATCTCGCTACTTTCAAAATACATTTTTCATACACTAAAAATTTTTAATAAAAATATTATTAATTTATTTCCAATTCAAATAAAGGGTTACGGTCGTGCTACCGTTAGTTTTTACCACGTTAGTTGGACGTGTGGATAAATAACTGCTGGGTAAGAAAGTCGTGTAGGCAATTAAATCGTCTTCATCAGGGAAATCGGCATCATACACGTACACGTAGAGCGTTGAAGTGAGTGGGGTTACATCGAAAGCGGACGATAAATTCCATGTTAATGGCAATTGAGATTGAGAAACATCGTTATATTTTGCATCTTCATAATCAAGCAAAACCGTACCGGAAGCATTTTTGAATTGGAAAAAGATGTCCCCGGAATCAAACGTGTCTAAATTCCAATCGCTAAATTTGGAGGTGGTTATTTCTACACGAGTAATGCTCACTTGCCAATCAATAGTAATATTGGCTGAGGCAGTACTATTACCCGCGCTGTTTGTGGCGGTCAGCGTTATCGTATAGGTGCCCGCGGAGGAATATGTATGCGAGGGGCTGGTTTGTGAAGATGTGTAACCATCTCCAAAATTCCATGAATAAGAGGTTGCTCCGGTAGAAGTGTTGGTTACGGTTACGGTTCTTCCTGACATGGTGTAAGTGAATCCTGCCGTAGGCTTGGGCGATGTAATGCTTATGGATGCGGTTTTAGTCGTGCTGCCCGCGCTGTTGGTCGCCGTGAGAGTTACATTGTATGTGCCGTCAGAACTATATGTATGCGAGGGGCTGGTTTGAGAAGATGTGTAACCGTCCCCAAAATCCCAAGAGTAAGAGGTTGCATTGGAAGAAGTGTTGCTAAAAGAGGCAGTTTTTCCCGATACGGTGTAAGTGAAACTTGCCGTGGGCGATTCACCTGAATTTCAGGTATTTTCTTTTATGGATACCGATTTTGAAGTGGTCGCTGTTTTTAAAGAAGATTCATTCCAAGCCGACAGTGTAACCGTGTATGAACCACCTGACGTGTAGGTATGAGTTGGACTCTTTTCGGAAGATGCGCTACCGTCTCCAAAATTCCACGTGAAAGAGGTCGCGTTTTCGGAAGTGTTTTCAAAAGATACAGCACAAGGGGCGGTGCCTCCATTACCACTCACGATGTTGAAATTAGCGACAGGATCAGCCGGTTTGCAAGAAACCGCGATTACAACTATCGCGATACAAATTAATATTACTCTTTTCATTTTCAATACTTTTTTAATTATTACTGTCCGCTAAACATTTTATAGCCGCGGCAAAAAATCAGGGCTGATTTCCACAGATGGAAGTCAGCCCCTTTTTGGTTACCTTTGCATTGACAAACATAAAAAAATAACCAATG
>JAISUP010000053.1 GCA_031272025.1 Bacteroidales bacterium | reverse complement strand
ATTTGTACTTTTGTGCATTGGTTATTTTTTATGTTTGGCAATGCAAAGGTAACCAAAAAGGGGCTGACTTCCATCTGTGGAAATCAGCCCTGATTTTTTGCCGCGGCTATAAAATGTTTAGCGGACAGTAATAACTCTTTTTATTCTTTTTTATGGGTTTTCGGCAGGGCTGTTCTCTCAAACATTTTCACTCAATTTTCGAACTCGACATTTTTATTCATCACTATAGATTGAAATCATTCCCCTCGGGGATTAAGAAATATGTTGCAGAAAAAATCTGAACTGATTGGCAGCAAACTTCCCGCACGACATTCGCCCGGCATCAAGATATGTCTTCACTTCCTTGTTTCGTGCCGTTGCCCATTCCATAAATTTCTGTGATTCAACAAACGCGAACAACTATACGTGTTAGACAAACAAAAGCAGGCAAAAAACAATATTGTTTTTTGCCTGCTTATTTAAAGAAGGTTGGTGAGTAAAGCTTATTTTACTTCCACTTCGGCACCGGCTTCTTCGAGTGATTTTTTCAAACCTTCGGCTTCGTCTTTGGTGATGCCTTCTTTCAACGGTTTGGGTGCAGAATCTACCAATTCTTTAGCCTCTTTTAAGCCAAGACTGGTAAGTTCTTTCACCAATTTAACCACAGCCAGTTTGTTGGGACCGGCGGCTTTGAGTATCACGTCGAAAGCGGTTTTTTCTTCCACTTCTTCGGCGGCACCGGCGGCGGGACCTGCGGCTACGGCTACTGCGGCGGCGGCGGGTTCAATGCCATACTCTTCTTTTAATATTTGGGCTAATTCGTTAACTTCTTTAACGGTTAAATTAACCAATTGTTCTGCAAATGCTTTTAAATCTGCCATTTTTTTATTCTTTTAAATTGTTAATGATTCTTTTTACTTTACTTTTTTTAATTTTAATTTTCGCGTTCCGACAATGTTTTCACGATACCAGCAAGTTTTCCTCCTCCTGATTTGAGCGCGGACACCACGTTCTTCGCAGGTGATTGCAATAACGCTACCAAATCGCCAATCAATTCTTCTTTTGACTTCACGTTACAGAGAGCCTCAATATTGTCTCCAAAATAAACGGCTTGCTCTATAAAAGCAGCCTTTACCATGGGCTTGGCATTCTTGGCACGAAATTCTTTAATCAGTCGCGCGGGAACATTTCCGGTGTGAGTGAACATCACGGAGGTAGGACCTGCCAATGCAGGATAAATTTCCGAATAATCTAATTGGGCGGCTTCCATGGCGCGCTTGAGCAGGGTATTTTTTACCACTCTCAATTTCACGTCCCTGCGAAAACAAAGTCTCCGCAATTGGTTAACCATTTCCACCGAAAAACCTGACATATCGGTAATATACACATGTTCGTAATCCGTTAAATCCTTTATTAAGGCATCTACAATCTTACTTTTCTGTTCTATTTTCATTTCTCAGCGTTAATTAAGGGTTAAACGTTCAGTGATTTCGCGTCCACCTGAATGCCCGGACTCATCGTGCTTGACAGGTAAATACTTTTAACATAGGTACCTTTCGCGGCGGTAGGCTTTAATTTGATAATAGTAGACATCATTTCCCTCGCGTTATCCACTAATTTGTCGTTAGTGAAATTCACTTTTCCAATACCGGAATGGATAATCCCGTATTTGTCTACTTTAAAATCAATTTTACCCGCCTTCACGTCGCTCACGGCTTTTCCTACTTCCATGGTAACAGTGCCTGCTTTGGGATTCGGCATTAAGCCTCTGGGACCTAATATCTTACCTAAGGCACCAATTTTCGGCATCACGCTGGGCATGGTGATGATAACATCAATATCGGTCCAACCTTTTTTGATTTTCTCGATATACTCGTCCAAACCCACGTGGTCGGCACCGGCGGCTTTCGCTTCATCTTCTTTGTCGGGCGTGCACAATACCAATACTCTTACTACTTTACCCGTACCATGAGGCAAAGTAACGATACCGCGTACCATTTGGTTCGCCTTTCGGGGATCAACCCCAAGACGAACGTCTATGTCGAAAGAGGCATCGAATTTAGTGTAAGTAATATCTTTTACTACCTGCACAGCATCCGCCAAAGAATAGACCTTGTTCTTATCGAACTTGGACAGTGCTTCTCTGCGTTTTTTTGCTATTTTAGCCATTTGATTCTGTAATTACTTTTGATTAATAACTAATTTTCAAAAGGATTCTGACCACCAGTCACGGTAATACCCATGCTACGGGCAGTGCCGGCAACCATTGACATGGCTGACTCTACCGTGAAACAGTTCAGGTCGCCCATCTTTGATTCCGCGATTTCGCGAACCTGTTCCCACGTTACGTTGGCTACCTTATTACGGTTAGGCTCTTTGGAACCTTTCTGTAACTTGGTCGCGCCCATCAATTGGATTGCTACAGGAGGAGTTTTCGTGATAAAATCAAATGACTTATCTTTGTAAACCGTAATCACCACGGGAATAATTTTCCCTCCCTGATCTTGGGTACGGGCGTTAAACTGCTTACAAAATTCCATGATATTCACACCCTTCGAACCCAAGGCTGGACCTACCGGCGGTGATGGATTTGCCGCGCCTCCTTTGATTTGTAACTTGATAAGTGCAGCTACTTCTTTTGCCATTTCTTTACTCTTTTTGATTGATGTAACATTCTGTTTATTCCGATACTCCTATAACTTCTCAACTTGCATAAAACTTAATTCGAGAGGCGTTTTACGTCCAAAGATTTTTACCATAATCTTTAATTTCTTTTTCTCGGTATTGATCTCTTCGATAATCCCGTTAAAAGAGTTGAAAGGTCCATCAATAACTTTGATTTCTTCACCTACCATGAAGGGGGGAGCAAAGGTCTCGTCCTGCTCAAGCAGTTCGTCAACCTTCCCTAACATGCGGGTTACTTCTACCGATCGAAGTGCCACGGGCGGATCAATTTTGTGTTTACACCCAACAAAACCAAGTACTCCGGGTATGCTGAGCAAAATACTTTGTACCTCTCCCACCATAATGGCTTCCACAAAAACGTAACCAGGAAAAAAGTTCCGCTCCTTACTGATTTTCTTACCATTTCGCATTTGGTAAAACTTCTCGGTAGGGATAAGAACCCGCGTAACGTATTCTTTGATATTAGACGCGACAACCTCGTTCTCGATATTTTGCTTCGTCTTCTTCTCGGTACCCGTAACGGCTCTGATAACGTACCACTTTTTCTCTACTTCGGTCATAATCAATCTATTGACATTAGAAATTTCGGCATGAAATTATTCGGGAATAATCTCAGTACTACTAAAAAAACATTACTTTCATGATCGTGTTGAAAAGCAGGTCCATCACCAATACAATAAGTATGATGATAAGGGAAGCAACACAAACTTTTACTACACTATCTTGTAAAGCCGATGCCGTTGGCCACGTAACTTTATGTGCCAACTCGTCATACGTTCCTTTAATGTAATTTACTAATTTCATATCCTAAATAATTTATATTCATTTTTATTCTCTCTATCTCAATTCCTCGCTACATTTTCCCCATCTTACCTCCCCGCACGTTCTCCTTTTGCATGAAATTTGCCAAAACCCTGCATCTCACTTATGCCCGTACCTGCCGTTTCTATTAGAAAATAAATTCTATATCTTATTCATTTTTAATAAAATAGAATTAAGAAAAGATTTTTTTCCTACAACAAAAGTATCCTTACGAAAAGGTCGGCAAATATACAATTTTTTTTCGAAAAAAACATGCTTTTCAAAAAAATAATTTCACGGGAAAAAAGAAATAAGTATTTCAAAAATTTTACCTACATTTGCAAATATAATTTTAATGACTTATTGTTTTAAATTGTTTGTAAAAAAGATGAAAAAAAATATCTGTTTATTCGTGTTCGTTTGGGGACTTACGTTTGCTGCTTTTGGGCAAAGTAACGCGAACTCTTCTTGGAAATTGTGGTACGACCGTCCGGCAAACAAATGGGTAGAAGCCTTGCCGTTGGGTAATGGTCGTTTGGGAGTCATGGTTTTTGGGCAACCCTCTCAAGAACGTCTGCAACTAAACGAAGAAACCATTTGGGCAGGCGAACCTAATGACCAAAATCCCCCCGAGGCTCGTGCTAACTTAAAAAAAGTACAAGATTTAATTTTTCAAAAACGTTTTTTGGAGGCTGAAGCATTAGTGAACGAGACCTTTTTCCCTACCACGCTTAACGATGGCATGTCGTATCAGCCGGCGGGCGATTTACATATATCTTTTCCCGGGCATCAATCTGTCTCTAACTATTATCGAGAATTGGACCTTAATACTGCCATTGCAACTACCCGTTACTCGATAGGAAACGTGAGTTACCAACGGGAGGTATTCGCTGCCTTTAAGGGACAGGTTATCGTAGTGCACTTGACTGCCTCCGACAAAAACAGTCTAAATTGTGCCGCGTGGTTGACCTCGCCACAAAAATGCAATATCACGACTACCGATAAATCTTTGTCTTTGCAAGGAGTGTCAGGTGATCAGGAAGAGTTGGAAGGGAAAGTGAACTTCACCGTGCAGGTAAACGCTCGCGTGGAAGGGGGAACAATCGTAGCAAACCGTGGTCAAATACGGGTAAAAAATGCCAACGAGATAACCTTTTTTATATCTATGGCAACCAATTATCGCAACTACCATGATTTGACGATCAATCCCGATGCGCGTGCTCAAGATTACATGCGTGAAGCCCTACAAAAGGGATACCAAAAATTGCGCGAAGAACACGTAACTTACTATCGCGACTATTTTGACAGGGTAAAATTAGATTTAGGAACAACCGATTCTGTAAAAAAAACGACCGACCGCAGAGTATTGGAATATGCCAAGGGCAATGACCCGCAATTGGCTGCTCTTTATTTTCAATTTGGACGTTATTTGCTTATATCTTGTTCGCAACCCGGCACGCAGCCGGCTACCTTACAAGGAATATGGAACGAGCACATGGAAGCCCCTTGGGATAGCAAATACACCACCAATATCAATGCCGAGATGAACTACTGGCCAGCGGAAGTAACCCATTTATCGGAACTCCATCAGCCCTTTTTCGACATGATTCAAGACTTAACTGTTACTGGGGCAAAAACAGCCTCTGAAATGTACGGTGCCCGCGGCTGGGTATTACACCATAATACAGACCTGTGGAGAGTAACACGCCCTATCGACTATGCAGGTCCGGGAATGTGGCTCTCCGGACAATCGTGGTTTTGCCAACACCTATGGGAACATTATCTCTATAGTGGCGATACTCGTTTCCTTTTTAAATATTATCCTGCAATGAAAGGTGCCGCGCAATTCGTGCTGGATATGCTCATCGAAGACCCAGAACATCATTGGTTGGTACTCTCCCCCTCTAATTCTCCTGAAAATGTATTTATTAAAGATCCTCAATGGACATCAAACTGCGCGGGGGTCACCATGGATAACCAACTTACTTTTGACTTGTTTTCTCACACTATTGCCGCGAGTAAGATATTGGGGGTGGACAAAAAATTTGCCGACACGTTGCAGCAAACTTTACGGCGGTTGCCTCCCATGCAAATAGGAAAACACGGGCAATTGCAGGAATGGATATACGACTGGGACGACCCCACGGACAACCACCGGCACATGTCGCACCTTTACGGGCTTTACCCGAGCAATCAAATCACCCCGGAACGTACCCCCGAACTCTTTGATGCCGCACGCAATTCTCTCAACTACCGCGGTGACGTGGCTACCGGTTGGTCTATGGGCTGGAAAGTCTGTCTATGGGCTCGACTGCGAGACGGGAACCGCGCGCTCAAACTCATTAGCGACCAACTGAGACTGAGCGACAATGCCCTGACCGATTTTAACGGTGGCGGCACATACGCCAATCTCTTCGATGCTCACCCTCCGTTTCAAATAGACGGTAACTTTGGTTGCACGGCAGGCATTGCCGAAATGCTTTTGCAAAGCCACGATGGAGCCGTGCACCTATTGCCTGCCCTACCTGATGCTTGGAGCAAAGGAAGCGTGAGCGGCTTGTGCGCCCGCGGAGGCTTTCTCGTAGATATTACATGGGAAAACAATAAAATAAAAGAAGCCAAAATCACGGCAACCTTAGACGGGAACCTCAGAGTACGTACCCCAAATCCTTTGGACACAGACAAAAGAAATAAGATCAAACCCGCGAAAGGAAACAACCCCAATCCTTTTTTTCAACCGGCGACCACCGTCCCCCCGCTCATCTCGCCCGAAGCCCATCTTAAAAGTCCAAATGTTCCAAAAACCATTGAGTATGATTTACCCATGAAATCAGGGGAAACGATTGTTCTGAAAGGACTCTGAAATCACACAAAAATATTATGATGAACAAGAGCGATTTTAAAATTTTGTGCCAAAGTGCACACGGGTATCCTTTAGTGTATTTGGATAACGCCGCTACCACACAAAAACCGGAACCCGTGATAGAGGCGATGGAACACTATTACCGTGAAACCAATAGCAATATACACCGCGGGGTGCATTATCTCAGTCAAAAGGCTACCGATGCCTTCGAACAAGCAAGAGCCAGAGTTCGCGACTTTATCGGGGCTACCCACGTGCACGAGATTATTTTTACGCGTGGAACCACAGAAGCCATCAATCTCGTTGCTTACTCGTTTGGAAAAGCATTTTTACAACAAGGAGACGAAATTCTTATTAGCGAGATGGAACATCACGCCAATATTGTCCCTTGGCAAATGACCTGCGAAACTCACGGGGCACATTTGAAAGTAATTCCCTTTGACGAACAAGGCACTTTATGTATGGATACTTTTGAAAAAATGCTTTCTCCGCGTACCAAACTAGTGGCGGTTACTCATGTTTCTAATACCTTAGGAACGATCAACCCTGTGCGACAAATCATCGAGAAAGCCCATCAACATCACATTCCGGTGTTGATAGATGGGGCACAAGCCGTGTCGCACCTGAGCGTGAACATGCAAGATTTAAACTGTGATTTCTATTGTTTCTCCGGGCACAAAATGTATGCTCCCATGGGAATAGGCGTGTTATATGGTAAAGAAAAATGGCTATCCCTTATGCCCCCCTATCAGGGTGGAGGCGAGATGATTGAAAATGTAACATTTTCGAAAACAACGTATAATGATTTACCTTTCAAATTTGAGGCTGGTACCCCGGCGGTAGCAGAAGCCATAGGATTGCACGCGGCAATAGACTATATAGAACAATGTGGCATAGAGAAAATTGCAACACACGAACAAATGCTCTTGCAAGCAGTTACAGAAAAATTGAAAGCAATTGGCGATATTCAATTTTTTGGAACAGCCCCTGATAAGGCAGCAATACTTTCTTTCCTTATCAAAGGTATTCACCCGTATGACACCGGAATTATTCTCGACCAATTGGGGATAGCGGTTCGCACGGGGCATCATTGTACCCAACCCATTATGGATAAATTAGGCATTCCCGGTACCGTCCGTGTTTCTTTTGCCGGCTACAATACATTAGAAGATGTAGAGACATTCATCAAAGCCGTGCTAAAAGTAAAATCAATGTTCACTACTGTCCACTAAAAAAGAGAAAAGAGGAAAAATAAAATCTACTATCTAAAAAAAAGTTGTACCTTTGCACGTTTATAAAAATATAGGCTTATGATACAACGGTATTCGCGTGCGGGCATGCGTGCGTTATGGACAGACAAGGCGAGATTTGACGCTTATTTGAAAGTGGAGATAGCCTCTGCCGAAGCGTGGGGACAATTGGGGATCATCCCGGAAGAAGATATTGTTCTATTAAAAGAAAAAGCAGGGTTTGATGTGTCGCGTATCGAGGAAATAGAAAAAGAAACAAAACACGACATCGTGGCATTTACCCGTGCGGTAAGCGAATCATTAGGGGAAGAAAAAAAGTGGGTACATTACGGGCTTACCTCTACCGATGTGGTGGATACCGCGAACGGGTATATTCTCAAACAAGCAAATGGTATTTTACGCGAAGGATTGTCTCGTTTATCAGGCACGCTCAAACGGCGGGCTTTCGAGTTCAAACACACCCCTTGTATAGGTCGCACGCATGGGGTACACGCCGACATCACATCCTTGGGACTAAAATGGGCATTGTGGTACGATGAGTTGCAACGCGACATTACGCGTTTTGAACATGCCGCCACCGAAATAGAAGTCGGCAAAATTAGTGGTGCTGTGGGTAATTTCGCGAATACTCCCCCTTTCGTGCAAGATTGGGTATGCCACAAATTGGGCATTCTATCGGCAAACATCTCGACGCAAACCCTGCAACGCGACCGTCACGCTTATTATATGGCGACATTAGCCATTATAGGGGCTACGTTAGAAAAAATGGCAACAGAAGTCCGACATTGGCAACGTACCGAAGTCCGTGAAGCCGAAGAATCTTTTGGCAAAGGACAAAAAGGCTCTTCTGCCATGCCTCACAAACGGAATCCTATTGCCAGTGAAAATATCTGTGGCTGTGCCCGTATTTTGCGCGGCTACATGCTCACTGCCTACGAAAATGTGGCTTTATGGCACGAACGAGACATTTCTCACTCTTCGGCTGAACGGGTGATTTTGCCCGACGCTACCATGCTACTCGACTACATGCTCGACCGTTTCACTACCCTACTCGAACACTTGATTGTCTTTCCCGAAAATATGCTCAAAAATATCTATCTCACGCACAAAGTAATCTTCGCCCAACGGGTCATGAATGCACTTATCAACAAAAACTTATCGCGAGAGATAGCATACGATACCGTGCAACCTATCGCCATGCAAGCATGGCACGAGGGTGCCGATTTCAAAGACTTATTGCTATCGCACCCCAAAGTGCTCGCGTATCTTCAACGCGATGAAATAGAAAACTGCTTTACCATGGAATACTATTTTACCCAAGTAGATGAAATTTTTAACAGGGTATTTCATTCATCTCATATATAACCAAAATCGTTAAAGATGTCATTAACATTAGAAAATATTTTATTGATAGGGGCAGTATTGTTACTTGCCACCGTTTTCGTGAGCAAGATATCGTTTCGTTTCGGGATACCCGGGCTTGTTCTTTTTCTTTTCATAGGCATGTTAGCGGGGTCGGAAGGCATCGGTGGTTTAAAATTCGATAGTCCTGCCATTGCCCAATTCATTGGCATTGTCGCACTTAATTTTATTCTTTTTGCCGGCGGTTTAGAAACTTCATGGAAAGCCGTGAAGCCTGTATTTTGGCAAGGGGTCTCCTTGTCTACCCTTGGCGTTATCATCACCGCGGGAAGCGTTGGCGTTTTTGTATGGCTTATTGCCGACTATTTCGTGGACGGTTTTTCGCTTTACGAGGGCTTGTTGGTAGGAGCCATTATCTCGTCTACAGATGCCGCCGCCGTTTTTTCTATTTTGCGCTCTAAAAAACTGGCACTCAAATACAATTTGCGTCCTTTGTTAGAACTGGAAAGTGGGAGTAACGACCCCATGGCATACGTGCTCACCATTGTCATGTTAGAGTTGGTCGTGCACCCTGCACAGTCGCTATGGCTTATTCTGCCCACATTTCTTATAGAAATAGCCTTAGGAGGACTCTTGGGTTGGCTCATGGGCATATTTGGAAAATGGGTCATTAACCGCATACAATTAGAGATGGACGGTCTCTATGTCGTGTTAGTCATCGCGTTGATGTTTTTCACATTTTCTATTACCCACCTCGTGCATGGAAACGGCTTTTTGGCAGTTTACCTTTCGGCAGTTTATCTTGGCAATCATGACTTAATGCACAAACGCTCGTTGCTTAAAATGTTCGATGGTTTTTCGTGGCTCATGCAAATCATGGCATTTCTTATTCTCGGCTTATTGGTATATCCATCTCAGTTGTTGCCGGTTGCCGGTTTGGGATTGCTCATCGTTTGTTTTCTCACGCTTGTTGCCCGACCTATAAGCGTGTTAATCAGTCTGCTACCATTCAAAATGAAATGGCGCAGCAAAGTATACATGTCGTGGAGCGGGTTGCGCGGTGCCGTCCCCATTATCTTTGCTACCTATCCGCTCATGGCAGGCATAGAAAAGGCTAACATTATCTTTAATATTATCTTTTTTGTATCCCTGACTTCGGTTTTGATACAAGGAACAACACTAGATCACGTGGCACGTTGGCTACACGTAGCCGCACCCAAAAAGTTAAAACCACGCTCACCCGTGGAACAATTTTTAGATGAATGTGCCAAAACACAAATGGAAGAAATTGATATTCCCACCCAAAGTTACGCGGTAGGGAAAAAAATCGTAGACCTGCATTTTCCCCCCAATGCCATTATTGCCATGATTAACCGGCAACAAAAGTTTCTTACCCCCAATGGCAGTACCGAAATAAAACCCCACGACACGTTGGTCGTGCTCACCGACAACAAAAAAACCATTGAAAAAGTGTATGAAAAATTACACCTGACTTTGCCCGAAGAATAGTGGTTAGTGGTTCATTTTACATTTTTACTTCTAATCAATCACTCCACTCTCCCCGGGTAGATTTTCAATGCCTCTTTAAGGCACAACATGGCTTCGCGCAAATCTTCTACTTTTAAGCAATAACTGATACGTACTTCGTTTTGTCCTTTTCCTTTCGCGGAATAAAAGCCGGTTGCAGGGGCTAACATTACTGTTTTTCCTTGATAGTTAAAATCTTCTAATAGCCATTGGCAAAATTTGTCAGAAGAGTCTATGGGTAAACGCGCCACCGCGTAGAATGCTCCTTTGGGCAGGGGACAAAAACAGCCCGGCATGTCGTTGATGGCTTCAACCACGGTATTCCTTCGTTGTTCGTAATCGGCAAGTACTGCATGGAAATACGAAGCCGGCGTATCCACGGCTGCTTCTGACAGTATTTGACCATAAGTAGGCGGGCTTAATCTTGCCTGCGCGAACTTCATCGCCGTGTTATATACTTCTTTATTTTTTGTAATAAAAGCACCAACGCGTACCCCACATGCACTATATCTTTTTGATACAGAATCTAATAAGATAACATTTTGGGAAATATTATCCATGTGCATCACCGAAAAATGCGTATTCCCATCATAAACAAATTCGCGATATACCTCATCGGCAAAAAGAAAAAGATCGTGTTTTTCTACCCATTCGCCAAGGTTTTCTAATTCTTGTCTTGAATAAAGGTAACCTGTGGGGTTGCTGGGGTTGCAGAGCATGATTGCCTTCGTGCGCGGGGTAAGCGTTTTTTCAAAAGTATCGATAGAAGGCAACGCGAATCCTTGTTCAATACTTGATTCTATGGGTTTTACTACTACCTCCGCGCTGTGGGCAAATCCATTGTAATTCGCGTAAAAGGGTTCCGGGATAATGATTTCATCTCCCGCGTCCATGCAACTGTTGATGGCGAACAATATCCCTTCCGATCCTCCCGTGGTAACGATGATATTTTCGGTAGAGAGTTCGATTCCCAAACGCGCGTAATACTCGACTAATTTTTTCCGGTAACTCAACATTCCCGCCGAATGGCTGTATGCAATCACGGGAATATCAGCATTTTTAACAGCTTCCCGCGCGTTCTTCGGGGTTTCTATATCGGGCTGTCCAATGTTGAGATAAAAAATTTTAATTCCGCGTCCCGCGGCGGCATCGGCATACGGGACTAACTTACGAATAGGCGAGGCGGGCATGTTTGCCCCTTTTTTTGAAATTGTTGGCATCTATATATTTTTAATTCGTTTGCAAAATTACATGTTTTTTTATTGTCTACGTTTTATGTTTTTCCTTTTTCGCGGCTGGGAACAATACATTATTGAGTATCAGTCTATAACCAGATGAGTTTGGAAAGAGATTGAGGTCTGTGGCGGGGTCGTTCACGAAATGTTGGTAATCTTCGGGGTCGTGCCCCGCGTAAAAAGTCCACGTACCCTTTCCATACTCGCCATGAATATAACGAACTTCGTTAAAAAGAGGGGTCTCGCCCATGATGGTAACGCTGGGTTTTACCCTTTCGCGACGAAATGCCGTGGTCTGTCCCATAAATCCCGTGATTACATTTTGATGATTTTGGCATAACATGGTGGGCACCACATCCCATTTTGCCGAAAATTCAAAAAGCGAGAAATAGTCATCGTTCTTATTTTTAATATGTAACGTAGGATCTATATCTATATCGGAAATTTCGTATTCGTAAGGATTCGTGCTAATTTTAAAATTAGTAAAAGCCAAACAATTGTCGTAGTTTAATTTAGATTGAGCGTTAGGGTCCATCGGGTCTCCATCGAAAGGGACATCGCAAATGTCCACGCCATCCGCGGATAGAGCCACGTCAAAACTGTCGGGACCGGAGCACATGGCAAAAAGGTAACCCCCTCCGGCAACAAAATTTTTGATACCCTTTGCCACGGCTAACTTCATCTTCGATACTTTGTCAAAACCCAACTTTGCTGCCATGGTTTCGTTGGCGCGCACATCTTCTATGTACCAACCCGCGTTACGATATTGTCCCCAAAATTTTCCATATTGTCCGGTAAAATCTTCGTGATGTAAATGCAACCAATCGTATTTAGGTAACATCCCGGTAATAATTTCTTCGTCATAAATGACCTCGTATGGGATTTCGGCATAGGTAAGCACTAAGGTAACGGCATCGTCCCACGGTAATTTATTTTTAGGAGAATAGACGGCTATTTTAGGCACTTTGGTAAGACGTATTTCGTTGGTATTGTTACTGGGAGCCGAGATTTCGTCGCGTATGACAGTCGCCTGCACATCCGCGATGACCTGATACGACACCCCCCTGACCACACACTCGTCTTCCACGATGTCGTGATGTTTGCAAAGAAAACTCCCCCCCCGATAGTTTAATAACCAACTCATTTCTATATCATGAGCGATGGTGTAAAAGGCAATCCCGTATGCTTTGAGATGATTGGCTTGCCGCGTATCCATAGGAATTAAAATGTAAGATGCCCGCGCGGGAAACATCATCAATAAAATGAGACAAACTCCGATTCCCCCCCCAATTTTGGGCATGAAAAATCTTCGCGAAGTCATTCTCTGTTTAAGGTTAAAAATTTTCATTTTCTTGTTTGTTTTTAATAATAAGGTTAAAACAATGGCGACAAAGAGGCTCGTAACTTTCTTGTTCGCCGATGAGTACTTGTTGTTGTTGGGCATTTAGGCGGTGTGAGAAATTGGCTAAATCGCCACAATGCACACAAATGGCGTGCATTTTGCTCACGTATTCCGCCACGGACATCAGTTGGGGCATGGCTCGGAAGGGTTTCCCTTGGTAGTCCATGTCTAAACCGGCAGCGATAACCCTAATGCCCGCCTCTGCTAATCGCGCGCACACCTCCACGATACCCTCGTCAAAGAATTGCACTTCATCTATCGCGACTACTTCCACGGTTTCCATGTTCACGTATAGCAAAATTTCAGAGGAGTGGTTTACCGCCGTGGAGCACATGGCTTGTTCATCGTGAGAAACTACCGCCTCCTCCGCGTAACGCGTATCTATCGCGGGCTTAAACAACTCTATCTTTTGCCGCGCGAAACGGGCTCGTTTCACACGCCTTAATAATTCCTCCGTTTTTCCCGAAAACATTGAACCACAAATAACTTCTATCCAACCTTTTTGCTTGCTACGATTAGCCTTGTTCTCTAAAAACATATCATTAAAATTCCAATCATCTTCTCTCATTTCCCAACAGCAGAAATGAAGTGCAAAATTAACGTTTTTATCGGTAACCACAAAAAACAAAAAAATATTTTTTGTTTTTGATTTTTTTTTACAGGATATCAATAAAAAATCATCCCCCTTAAATTATTTATAAAAAAACATTATATTTGCATTTTTATTACAAAAATTATTATTGTTATATAACAAAATGAATATTAAGAATAAAATAGGAAATATTGTCGTGTATTTAGGATGTTCCCTGCTATTTTTTGGTAGCGGGTGCAAGCCCGAAAATATTGATTTTACTCATCTCAAAGATGTAGATTGGGAAACAGATACCGGCTTGCCCTTGGGTACCGTGCGCTATAGCGTGAACGACCTCTTACAGCAATTGGACAAGAACGGGTACATTGAACAAGAGGCAGGTGGCGATTTGCGCTATACCTTTTCTATGGAGAAAGAAAATGTCGTTGACGTGGATAGCCTGATGTCTTTTAACCCCAGTGACGGAGAATTTGGTCCGTTTGAAATACAAAATATTTCCCCGGTTCCTGTCCCGTTAGAAATGAATTTTGACTATCCTATTACTTTAAATAGCAGCGAGATAGTCTTGTCTGAAGGAGTTTTCAAATCGGGTACCATAGACGTGGTAATCCAATTTAACGTAGCCTCTACCCATAGCATTTCCGTGGTTTTTCCTAACGTGAGAAAACCTAACGGGGAGGTCTATGAAATAGCATTGAACGGTACCAATACAGACCATCATTTATATACCGCGGACTTAGCGGGTTGCTCGCTTACTCCTGACAACGAAGAAAATACTTTTCAATGTAATGGAAAAGTGGTCTTTACCTCCGACCCCGGGGTACCTGAGTATTCCTTGTCCGGCACGTATCACGTGAACACCGTGTCGCTAAAACATTTAGAAGGAAAAATAAACCCGCGAACCTACGCGGTTAGCGAAAATATTGATTTTGAAATGCTCTCTTACTTGTCCAATTCAAATTACGGGGCTATGGTTACAATTTACGACCCTATCGTTAGTTTGGGGGTTAAAAACAGTTTCAACCTGCAAGGTCAATTTTCAATCGAAAACATTGCTTTCGTGAATCAAACGGGACAACAAACCCCGCTGATTTCGCGACCTGCTTCGCTAAATATTGACTACTCACCGGTTATGCAAGAACATAATCTTAGTATTATCAAAGAGATCCCGTTGCGTTCCGAGTTCAACCGTTTTTTGTTTGCCGGTGAAGCCCTTATCAATCCCGCGGGAATGAGTGTCCCGATTTCTATTGATGACAACTCTTCGCTCAGCGTAACGATTAAAGTAGTCATACCTTTTAAACTCAAAATAGAAGATGCCTATTTTACGGACACGCTAAAATTGCAACTTGCCTCAGGGGGAGAAAGCGTGTTAGGAGAAAGCGATATGATTAAAGAAGCCACACTCAATCTTACTTTAATCAACGGACTACCTTTCAACATGAATTTACAGATGCTCATTTGCGATTCGGTAGGGCATGTTTTAGATTCTATTTTTCCCTCGGGACAAGCATTATACGGCAATATGGACCCCGCGATGACCCCGCGATCAGAAAATGTAGTCATTCAATTAACCAACGAGAAAGCCCAAAAACTCTTATCGGCAGGCAATGCCATTCTTCGTTTCAAAATCAACACCGACAACCGCGTGATCACCTTAAATAGCAATCAATACTTGCAGGCAACTATTCGAGGACGTTTTAAATTAGATGTAAACAAACTTATAGACTTCTCTTTTTTAGAAACAACATTACCCAATTTATCTACCATATTTTAATTTTTAATAAAAAACAAAAAAATGATAATAAAAAGATATTTTTTAATATTAGGATTGATTTTCGCGAGTATTTTGGGATTATCGGCACAGGTTTTATCACCGGTGAACGAATTTATGCACCGTTCCCCGCTATACGGGGGAGAAAATCCGGCTCGATTCTCGCATGTCAATGGATACGTGGGCATACCGGGGATATCCAACCTGCAAATTACCTTTGTTAATTCCTTATTTAATCTCAACAATCTCATACGTTACGATGCCGAAGGTTACCCCGTGGCTCTTACCCCGAATAATTTTGTCAATCACCTTTCCGAAAAAAACAACGGGCTTAATCTCTCTCTAAATGAAGAGATATTGAATTTCGGGTTTCGGGTAAAAAGAAGTTTTATATCCATAGGGCTTAATCTCCATTCCGACACATACTTACGTCTATCAAAAGATGTTTTGGCATTTCCTATCAACGGGAACATGAGTTATACGGAAAAACCGGCACAAATGGAGATGGATATAAACAGCGTGAATTATGCCGACTTGCATGTTCGCCTGCAACTCGAATTAAGCAAACGGCTGTACATAGGAGTAAGACCTCGCCTATTGCTTGGATTGGCACAACTCAAAACCAATACTTTGCAGGCAACCGTGGCTACAGATCCCAATACCTACGCGCTTACCATCAACTACGAAGCCGACGTGCTCTTGCATTCAGCCATGCCATTAACCGCCACGGACAACCGTCTTGGGTTAGGTACCATAAATATGGACATGCTCAAAGCGTCTCTTAAAAATATGGGGTTCGCCATAGACTTAGGTGCCGTGTATCGTATTAGCGACAAATTAGGGGTAGAAATATCGGCGATGGACCTTGGTTTTATTCGTTGGAACAACGATGCGATACAATTTAAGAGTAACATAGGAGACGGGGGCAGCCTTTACAAAGATGGCAGCCTTTTCTTTGATGGGATACCGCAAGATGTTTTACAAGATCTATTGAAAGGAAATACTTCCAAACTCAGTGCATACGGAGATAGTTTGTCCAATTATTTTCCTTCCACCTTTGAACAAGTGCCGGGAAAATCTTCTACGGCATTGAATGCCCGTTTTAACGCGGGGGTTTACTTTGATATCTTACCAAAACATCGGTTTTCGTTACAATTGCAGGGACGTTGCGTGGGGAAAACGTTTTATCCCTCCATGACCGTCGCGTATAGCGGACGTATCGGCAATATTTTAGATATTACCGTTCCTTATAGCATCATGTCGGGCAGTTACGACAACCTTGGAGTAGGAATAGGACTGAATTTATGGGGATTTTATCTTTATGCAGCCTCTAATAATGTGCTCTTTTTCCGAAAGAATTTTGGTTCACAACTTAACGCACAAGTAGGATTAGTAGTCAATTGGGGCTACAAAAAAGCACAGGAACGGTCGTTGAAAGAAGAATAATCAATTATTTATAATATTATAAAAATGAAAAAGTTAAGTGTATTTTTAGTGATATTAGCGATAGTTTCGCGTATGTTCGCCCAAATGCCACCGGGAGGCGGCGGTAATTTTAGAGGTCCCGGAGGCGAACAACGAAACGGTCCCCCACCGGGCAACAGGCAGCATAACCCGGAAATGATAGATGATACCCCAGTTTTAGAATATTTTCCTGAAATCCAAGGACTAACTCCCGCACAAAAAACAAAAATCAGCAATCTCATGATTGCCGAACAAAAAGATATTCGTCAATGGGAAAGACAAAAACACGAGTTGTTTCGTGAAGAAAAAAATAACAAAGGGTGGAGTGAGAAAGAAATGACAAAACATAAAACAAAAATTTCGAAAATAGACCAAAAAATACAGCAAAGAACCGTAACCACTAATTTAAAAGTAGAGAAAGTGCTATCTCCCGGGCAGTATCAAACTTTTCTTAATAAGCGCGGGGAATTTCGGTTTAAGATGCAACGGCACTTCTTTCCCGGAGCCGAGGGGGGACATAGAGAAGGTTCCATGCCACCACCACAGTCAGGAGGCAATGGCAATCCCCCGCGTTTCTAATTACGTAACTTCTAATTACAAATTTTGAATAAATGATAAAAAAAATTGGGTTAACCATCTTAAAATGGGGTAGTTTGTTGGGAATTGCCATGGCAGCGTTACTCCGGCTAAAAGTATATGCCAATCATTTAGACATGTATTCGGTGAAAGGTATCTTTGATTTGCTTCACGTGTTGCTGTTTATAGGGGCTTTATATTTGTGCATAAAAGAAGTACGCGATATTTTACCCGATGGAAAAATTGCCTTTTCCAAGGCTTTCGGCATAGGTAGCGGGGTCTCAATATTGGCTTTCTTTATCGTGTTGGGATACCTGTATTTATATTATGACATTATAGATAAAACCGCGCTACCCGAACTCAATGCGCGAAATTATCAATTGTACACGAACAAAATAGCAAAAGATACGATTTCGCCTACTCCTACCATCACGACCGACACGACCGGAAATACCACCATAGAAACCTCAACAGGGGAAAAAATTAGGATACCACACTACGACAACGCTTTAGAAGCCGCCCTAAACTACTCGTTTAGAGACGTACTCTTGCTTTGTATGCTCTTCAATATTTTTGTATCTGCCTACCTTTATCGTAGAAAATCCATAGAAATCACGAAACAAGAAGATGCCCCTGAATAACGATTTTATATAAATCATTGTTTATTAGTAAATTAATATTTTCCTATAATTGAAAAATTTCCCGTACCTTTGCATACGATTCGTATGAATAATTAACGTTTTGATAATTAGGAAAATAACAAATGAAGAAATCTGAAAAAAATCAAGATAATCAAGAAACAACGTCTAAACGAGTAACAAAAACTCGAAAACGCTCGTTTGAAGATTTCAAGGATACCGACAAACCCAAAAGAACGAGTGCGAATAGCACGCGGGGCACGGTATCACGCTCGGAAAGACCGTACAGAGAAAAACGCTCCTTTGACAAAGAAGGCAGCGAAAATCGCTATCGCGGACGGGACAGGGACAACACAGCACGTCCCGAAAAACCGTACAGAGAAAAACGCTCCTTTGACAAAGAAGGCAGCGAGAACCGCTATCGCGGACGGGATAGGGACAACACAGCACGTCCCGAAATACCGTACAGAGAAAAACGATCCTTTGACATAGAAGGCTGCGATAACCCCTATCGCGCACGGGACAGGGACAACACGGCACGTCCCGAAAGACCGTACAGAGAAAAACGATCCTTTGACAGAGAAGGCAGCGAAAACCACTATCGCGAACGGGACAGGGACAACACGGCACGTCCCGAAAGACCGTACGGTAGAGATAGGGGAAGTTTCTCGCGCTCGGAACGTCCGGCTCGGACAAAACGCTCTTTCGATGGGGACAAAAAGAAAAGGCGCGACATTACTGCCGAATCTCCCATTTTGAGCGAAATTGTAGAAAGAAGACGCAGGGAGGGACGGCTTTCTCCACAACGACAAAAAATTCTGTCCTTGGAGCATGACGAGCTGCACGGCACGATTCGTCTCAACAAATACATTGCTAACGCGGGAATATGCTCGCGCAGGGAAGCCGACACCTTAATTACCACGGGGGCAGTAACCGTGAATGGTCAAATTGTTACCGAATTGGGCACGAAAGTGCAACCTACCGATGAAGTACGTTATGGCGATAAAGTGCTGCAACGAGAAAAACCTGTTTATATTTTACTCAACAAACCCAAAGATTATATCACGACAACTTACGATGACAGGGAACGAAAAGATGTCATGGAACTGATTAGGGGTGCTTGCGAGGAGCGGGTCTATCCCGTGGGACGGTTAGACAAAAACACGACCGGAGTTTTGCTTTTTACTAATGACGGAGAAATGGCAAAAAAATTGACACACCCCAAGCATGGAGTCAGGAAAACCTACGCGGTAGAGTTAGACAAGAACCTCTCGGGGAGCGATTTTGACGCGATTTTGCAGGGAATAGAATTGTCTGACGGTCTCATTCAAGTTGATGAATTATCGTATATCAATGATTCCAAACGCGAAGTAGGACTTACAATTCATTCGGGACGAAACCGTATCGTGCGACGTATTTTCGAGCATTTGGGATACGAGATAGTTAAATTAGACAGGGCTATATTCGCGGGATTAGACAAGAAAAAATTGCCCCGCGGAAAATGGCGCTTTCTTAGTCCGGCAGAAATCAATATTTTAAAAATGATATAATATTAGTAAAACAATGAGTGGAATCTTTGGTCTGCAAAATTCGCGGTTATTGCCTCCCGTAGTCAAAAATTTATTGATTATCAATGTACTTTTTTTCTTGGCTACGATACTGTTAGCCCCTGTAGGGGTAGATTTGGTGAAGATATTCGGACTCCATTATTTTAGTGCCCCCGATTTTCGCCCGTGGCAACTCGTCACCTACATGTTCATGCACGCCAACTTTGGGCATATCTTTTTCAACATGTTCGCGTTGTGGATGTTTGGGGCTGCATTAGAACAAGTGATGGGGCAAAAACGTTTCCTGACTTACTACCTGATAACCGGTATCGGGGCGGCGATATTGCATTATCTTGTTCTTTATTATCAATTACGTCCCTATTTGATGATGTATGAAATGTCGGGCAACATGAACGCGTTGAACCAATTCGTAACCATAGGGGCTTCGGGCTCCGTTTTTGGCTTGCTGCTTGCTTTTGGTATGCTATTCCCTAATTCCGAAATCTATCTCTATTTTCTTTTACCCATCAAAGCCAAATGGTTCGTGATTATATACGGGGCAATCGAACTCTTTTACGGGATAGGGGGTACCAATGACGGTGTAGCCCACTTCGCTCACCTTGGCGGCATGTTGTTTGGGTTCATCTTACTCATGGCTTGGAAACATCACGATAGAAACCGGTTTATATGTTAATTCTTTTTTTGAGGTGTTATTCACTTTTTGAATTTCATTGTCCAGCATAAACGGCTGAAAAAAATTATGAAGGTCTTAACCCCCGAACTCGACAAGTCGCGTGAAACGCTTGTAAACTACGGCTGCGGTTATGCCGCGATGGAAAGCCCGCGGAGGAAAGTATTTTCCCCGCGGGCTTTTAATGAAACCTTAACATCTTCGGTAGATTGTTATGCTGATCAGGTGTCAATAAATTCTCATGTATTTTGTTTCTTCTTCACCACCCTTATTTTTCACACAATTCTTTATCTTGATATGATTATTTTTGTATGAAAGACTTGGTTGTTTTG